>NZ_JBEZEB010000005.1:79852-408750 GCF_040648615.1 Catellatospora sp. NPDC049111
CCAACCCCCCCCCCCCCCTAAACTTTTCAATATGTGTTGGGCGCGCGGGCCCCCCACAACTCTTCTAGATCGGGAGTCCCGCGCGGCGACGCGGGCCGGTGTTGGGCGGGGCGTGGCATGCTTGGCAGTCCGACCTTTGAAGGAGTACGCGTGTCGACTGGCGAGGCCGTCCAGGCCGCCCCGGCACGGCGGTCCCTGCGACCGCTGCTGTCCGGCCTGACCGTGACCACCGTGCTGGGGCTGCTGTTCGGCGTGCCCTGGTGGACGCTGCTGCTGTCCGGCGCGCACTGGCCGACCCCGGTGGTCGCCGCCGGCACCGCCCTGTTCGCCGCCGCGGCGCTGGCGTTCCCCTACCTCATGTTCCAGGGCCACGCACGCGGCAAGGACTGGGCGTCGCGCATCGCCGACACCACGCTCGGCGTGATCTGGGTGCTGTTCGTGTGGGCCGTGCTCGGCAACGTGCTGCGTGGCGCGCTGGCGCTCGGCGGCGTCGCCGACCCGCTGCGTTCCCGGATCACGGCCGCCGCGGTCGCCGTGGTCGCACTGGTCCTGGTCGTCTGGGGGTACGCCGAAGCCATGCGCGTGCCCCGGGTGCGCCGGGTCGAGGTGGTGCTGCCCCGGCTCGGCAAGGGGCTCGACGGCCTCAAGGTGGTCCTGCTGACCGACACGCACTACGGGCCGATCGAGCGCTCACGCTGGTCAGCCGGGGTGACCAGGGCGGTCAACGCGCTGAACCCCGACATCGTCTGCCACACCGGCGACATCGCCGACGGCACCGTCGCGCAGCGCACCGCGCAGGCCGCGCCGCTCGGCGACATCCGCGCCACGCTGGCCCGCACCTACGTGACCGGCAACCACGAGTACTACGGCGAGGCCGAGGGCTGGCTCGCGCACATGCAGCACCTGGGCTGGGAGTGCCTGCACAACCGGCACCTGGTCGTCGAGCGCGGCGGTGACCGGCTCGTCGTGGCGGGCGTCGACGACATCACCGCCTCGCACTCGCGTACCGGCCACTCGATGGACCACGCGGCGGCGCTCGCCGGGGCCGACCCGGCCCTGCCGGTGCTGCTGCTCGCCCACCAGCCCAAGCAGATCACCGCGGCCGTCGCGCACGGCGTGGACCTGCAGATCTCCGGCCACACCCACGGCGGCCAGATCTGGCCCTTCCACTACCTGGTGCGCCTGGACCAGCCCGCCGTGCAGGGCCTGTCCCGCCACGGCGAGCGCACCCAGCTCTACACCAGCCGCGGCACCGGCTTCTGGGGCCCGCCCCTGCGCGTCTTCGCCCCCAGCGAGATCACCGAACTCACCCTCCGCACCGCCTGACCCGGCCCCGGGAGCCGCCCCACGGCGCTCGCGGCGCAAGATCGTCCAACTTGCCTGGCACCTGTGCGTATCTTGAGCGTTGATACGCACAGGTGCCAGGCAAGTCCGATGATCGTGGTGTGGTGAGCTCCCGCACCGAAGCCGCTGCGCGGCGCGGGCACGGACGCGGTACGGGTCAGGAGTCGGCTTCGGCTTCACGGCGGGCTTTGGCTCGGCGTTTGCCCTCGTGCATGGCTTGGACGCGGGCGATGGGGATGGCGTGGCCCTCGGCGATCAGGTCGGCGGGCAGGGCCTGCGGGGCGGGCATGGCGTCGGCCCAGGGGTCGGTCTTGGCGACCAGGTCGGGCACGGTGCGGATGGTGAAGTCGGCGGGCGTCACACTCTCCAGGTCCGGCCAGGCCACCGGGAAGGACACGGGCAGGCCGGGGCGGATGCGGGGGCTGTAGCAGGCGACGACGGTCGCGCCGCCGGAGCGGGTGGCGTCGAGGAAGACCTTGCCGTGGCGGTCCTCGCGGATGAAGGCGGTGGTGGCGCGTTTCGGGTCGAGGCGTTCGGCGCGCGCGGCCACGGCCCGGGTCGCGGCGGCGACCTCCTCGGGGTCCGATTTGCCGTCGAGCGGCACGAAGACGTGCACGCCCTTGCTGCCGCTGGTCTTGACCGCGCCGTCGAGCCCGCAGTCGGCCAGCGCCTGGCGTACCAGCAGCGCACCGTGCACGGCCTTGCCGAAGGTGTCGTCGCCCTCGGGCGGGTCGAGGTCGAGGATCAGGTGCGTCGGCGACAGTGGTGACTGCACCAGGGACAGGGCCGCGTGATACTCGACGGCCCGCTGGTTGGCGAACCAGATCAGCGTGCGCCGGTCGTTGCCCAGGGCGTACGTCACCTCGCGGTGGGAGGCCTCGGCCCAGACGGCGGCCCGGGGCACCCAGTCGGGCGTGTACTTGGGCAGGTTCTTCTGCATGAACGCCGGCTGCCCGGGGCGGATCCGGATCACCGACAGGGCCCGGTCCCGCAGCGCGGGGATGATCCGCTCGTGCACCGCGTCCAGGTAGTCCACCAGGTCGCGTTTGGTCGCGCCGGCCTCGTCGAACAAGGGCTGGTCGAGGTTGGTCAGCGCCACCCCGTCGCGGGTCTCACCGTCTTTCGGCATGTGATCACCATTACCCGGCGGCGACCGCCCGTCAACGCGAGTACGGAAAACGGGGTGGGCGAATGCCGCCCACCCCGTCGCCGGTCACGGTGTCACTGCGCGCGCTTGACCTCGGTCGCCGGGTCGCCGTCCACGGCCGCGGCCAGCTGCGGCACCAGCACGTCGAGCAGGTACGGCAGGCTCAGCGGGGTGATGAACGAGGTCGCGCCGCCGAGCAGCTCGCCGTTCTCCAGGAACACCTCGCGGGCCTGGGTCTTCACGTCGAGTTTGGCGTACAGCGGGTCGGCGTGGATCTTGGCCTTGTCGGCGTCGCGCTTGTCGACCAGCCAGATCATCACGTCGGTGTCGAGCAGGTCCGTGCGCTCGCGGCTGATGCTCTTGCCGAACTCCTTGCCGGTGATCGCGTCGAGGCCCTCGGGCATCTTGAAGCCCAGGTCCTGCAGCAGGCGGCCGCGCGGGTCCTGCGCGCCGTACACGTAGTAGCCCTCCCACTGGGTGGCGACGAGCGCGGTGGCCCCGGCGAACTTCGGGTTGGCGGCCTTGGCGGCGGCGAACTTCGCCTCGACGTCGGCGACGACCTTCTCGGCCTGCTCCTTGCGGCCGACGGCGGTGCCGACGATGCGGGTCGCCTGCTGCCAGGAGACGCCGTAGTCGATGGTGTCCTTGGGCTGGGCCAGCGTCGGCGCGATCTTCGACAGCGTGGCGTAGTCCTCGCCGGACAGGTTCGAGTACAGGCCCACGATCAGGTCGGGGCGCAGCGCGGCGACCTTCTCGAACTTGATGCCGTCGGTGTTGGTGAGCACCTCGGGCTTGGCGGCGGAGCCGAGCTCGTCGGTCGCCCAGGGCCAGACCGCGCCCGGGTGCCCGCCGAACCACTCGGTGGTGGCGACCGGCACGACACCCAGCGCCAGCAGCGCGTCCTGCTCGACGAGACCGACGACGACGACCCGCTTGGGCTCTGCCTTGATCTCGGTGGCGCCGTACTTGTGCTCGATCGAGACGGGGAAGGCGGCCGAGGACGCGCCCTGGCTGCCGGAGGTGCCGGACGGCTCCTGATCGGTGCCGCACGCGGCGAGGCCGAGGCCGAGGATCCCCGCGGTCGCGGTGGCCGTCAGCGTACGGACGGGAGAGAGAAGCCGCACGATTGTTCCTTTCTGCGCTGGTGGGACCGCCCCCTGGCGGGTCCCGCCGAGGAGCATAGGTTAGCCTCGCCTAATCTCTAACCCGGGGTTGATCTCAAGGAGCGGTGATGACCCAGACGACCGGCGTGCTGCCCGCGCCGCACGCGGCCGAAGCCGTCCGTGCGGCCCGGCACGCCTGGCGGCGCGGCTGGCTGGTGATCGGCGTGCTCGCGCTGGCCGGCGTCGCCGCGCTGAGCATCGCGGTCGGCAGCCGCACCATCGCGCTCGGCACCGTGTGGCAGGTGCTGTGGCACGACGACGGCTCCGCGCAGTCGGACATCGTGCACCAGCTGCGCATCCCCCGTACGCTGCTCGGCCTCGGGGTCGGGGCGGCACTCGGGCTGGCCGGGGCGCTGATGCAGGCGCTCACCCGCAACCCGCTCGCCGAACCCGGCCTGCTCGGGGTGAACCTGGGCGCGTCCTCGGGCGTCGTCGTCGCGATCGCGTTCCTCGGCCTGACCTCGCCCAGCGCGTACGTGTGGTTCGCCTTCGGCGGCGCGGCGCTGACCGCGACGGCCGTGTTCGCCCTCGGCGGGTCCGGACGCTTCCCCACCCCCGAACGCCAGGTGCTGGCCGGTGTGTCCATCACCGCCGTGCTCGGCGCGCTGGTCTGGGCGGTGCTGGTCACCAACCGCGGCACGTTCGACCGCTACCGGCACTGGGACGTCGGCTCGCTGGCCGACCGCGACGGCGACACCCTGCTCCGGGTCGCACCGTTCCTGATCGCGGGGATCCTGCTCACGCTGACCCTGGGTGGCCGGCTCAACGCGTTGAGCATGGGCGACGAGGCCGCCACGGCGCTGGGCGCGCACCCGGGCCGCATCCGCCTGCTCGGCGTCGCCGCGATCACGCTGCTGTGCGGCGCGGCGACCGCCGCGTGCGGCCCGATCTGGTTCCTCGGCCTGGCCGTGCCATACATCGCCCGGCTGATCACCGGCCCCGACCACCGCTGGATCCTCGCCTACGCCGTGGTGCTCGGCCCGATCCTGCTGCTCGGCGCGGACGTGCTCGGCCGGGTGCTGACCGCCCCGTCGGAACTGCAGGTCGGCATCGTCACCGCGTTCCTCGGCGCGCCGGTCTTCATCGCCCTGTGCCGCCGCCGGAAGCTGGGTGCCCTGTGAGCCGCACGAAGCAGTTCGTGGTGCGTACTCCCGGCGGCGCGCTGTCGCTGCGGGTGCCCGCGCGTGCGCTGCTAGTCGGCGTCGTGCTCGTGCTGGCCGCCGCCGCGATCGCGGTGGTCAACCTGTCCAGTGGGGACTTCCCGATCCCGGTCGGCGACGTGCTGCGCAGTCTCGTCGGGCAGGGCGACCCGGGCACCGACTTCATCGTGCACGAGCTGCGGCTGCCCCGGTCGCTGGTCGCGCTGCTGGTCGGCGCGGCGCTGGGCGCGAGCGGCGCGGTGTTCCAGGGCCTGACCCGCAACCCGCTGGGCAGCCCCGACTTCGTCGGCATGACCGTCGGCGCGGCCACCGGCGCGCTGGTGGTGATCCTGCTGCTCGACGGCAGCGGCGGGCAGGTCGCCGCCGGCGCGATCGCCGGCTGCGTGCTCACCTCGATCGCGATCTACCTGCTCGCCTTCCGCGGCGGCACCCAGGCGTTCCGCCTGATCCTGATGGGTGTCGGGGTGTCTGCCCTGCTGGAGGCGTTCAACTCGTACCTCATCGTGAAGGGCCGCCTGGACGAGGCGCTCGCCGCGCAGGTCTGGCTCATCGGCAGCCTCAGCGGCCGCGGCTGGACCGAGGTCACCATCGTCGGGCTCACCCTCGCGGTGCTGCTGCCCGTGGTCCTGTACTACGGGCGGCACCTGAACATGCTGGCGCTGGGCGACGACACCGCGACCCTGCACGGCGTACGCGTCGAGCGCAGCCGGGCCGTGCTCGCCCTGGCCAGTGTGGGGCTGGCCGCGGGCGCGACGGCCGCCGCGGGTCCGATCGCGTTCGTGGCGCTGGCCGCTCCGCAGCTCGCGGCGCGGCTGACCCGCTCCCCCGGGCCGGGCATCCTGCCCGCCGCCGCGATGGGCGCGGCGCTGCTGGCCGGCAGCGACTGGGCGGCCCAGCGGGTGCTGCCCGACAACGACATCCCCGCCGGCGTGGTCACCGCCGCGATCGGCGGGCTCTACCTGACCTGGCTGCTGGCCCGTGAGTGGCGGCGCGGCCGATGAGCACGAAGGAGCAAGCGATGCGGCTGCGGGCCGAGAACCTCACCCTGGCGTACGACCGGCGCGTGGTGGCCCGCGACCTGAGCGTGCAGATCGCCGACGGGTCGTTCACGGTCATCGTCGGGCCCAACGCCTGCGGCAAGTCCACGCTGCTCAAGTCCCTCGCCCGGGTGCTGAAGCCGCAGTCCGGCACGGTCTACCTCGACGGCGCGGCGATCGCCTCGCTGCCCTCGCGCCAGGTCGCCAAGCAACTCGGCATGCTGCCGCAGTCGCCGGTCGTGCCGGCCGGGATCGTGGTCGAGGACCTGGTCGCGCGGGGCCGCTTCGCCCATCAGCGCCTGCTGCGCCAGTGGTCGGCCGACGACGAGGCAGCGGTGCGCGAGGCGATGGCGGTGACCGAGGTGTCCGAACTGGCCGACCGGTTCGTCGACGAGCTGTCCGGCGGCCAGCGCCAGCGGGTGTGGCTCGCCGTCGCGCTGGCCCAGCAGACCCCGATCCTGCTGCTCGACGAGCCGACGACGTACCTGGACCTGGCGCACCAGTTCGAGGTCCTAGACCTGTGCGCGGAGCTGCACGAGCAGGGCCGGACCGTGGTCGCCGTGCTGCACGACCTCAACCAGGCCTGCCGTTACGCCACCGACCTGGTCGTCATGCGCGGCGGCGAGATCGTCGCCCAGGGCGCGCCCGAGGCGGTCATGACGGCCGAACTGGTCGAGCACGTCTTCGGCGTAGCCAGCGAGGTGATGACCGACCCGCAGACCGGCACGCCGATGGTCGTACCAGCGGATCGTCACCGCCGCCGCGCCGCCCGGACCGTCGGCGCTCACCCGGATCGTCACGTTGGGTGATGGCGAAACAAAGGAGGTGACCGCGTGCGGCTACATCTATTTTGATGTGGCCACATCAAAATAGATGTAGCCGCACGCGGTGGCACCTTTATCCGGCGAGGGCCGGGGCCGCAGCGTGGGTCAGCGAACGCGCGATCTCGCCAGCGCGGACGGCGGTGTTGGACAGCAGCGTCGAGCTGATGCCGTGGGTGTGCTCGGTCGGGCCCTGCACGTAGATGCCGCAGCGCACGTCGCCTCCGGTCGTCACACGGTAGTCGCGTTCGACCTGAAGCTGCCCGTCCTCGCGGCGCAGGCAGTGCTCGCCCAGCTCGCCGAGCAGCTGCAGCGGGTCGCTGCTGCGGTAGCCGGTCGCGCACACCACTGCGTCGACCTCGAACGCGGTGCGCTCGCCGGTCGGCAGGAACTCGACGGTCACCCGGACCCGGTCCGCATCCTCGACGAGGTCCACCACCCGGGAGGCGTGCATGAAGCGCAGTCGCTCCTGGCCCAGCACCTTCTCCTGGTACATGCGGCGGTAGAGGGCCTGGATGACGTCCAGGTCGACGACCGAGTAGTTGGTGGAGCCGTAGTAGTCCATCAGCATCCGCTTGACCTGCTCGGGCGCGTCGTAGAAGTGGTCGACGGCGGCGGGGTCGAAGATGCGGTTGGCGAACGGGCTGTCGTCGGCGGGGGTGTAGCCGTTGCGTCCCCCGATGATTACATTAGGGTTACCTTAGCAAGGTAAGCCTTGCCTTTCGGTTCGCGCCAGCGGGCCGAGACGGTTCAGCGTTCCGGTCCAGAGGAGGGCACCCATGCGGGTCGCGATGTTCGGTTACCAGACCTGGGGGCACCGCACGCTCCAGGCGCTGCTGGAGGCGCCAGACCTCGAAGTGGTCCTCGTCGTCACGCACCCGAAGAGCGAGCACGCGTACGAGCGCATCTGGAGCGACTCCGTCGCCGACCTCGCCGCCGAACACGGCGTGCCCGTCCTGATCCGCGAGCGCCCCGACGACGAGGAGCTGATGGCCGCGCTCAAGGAGGCCGACCTCGACGTCATCGTGGCCACCAACTGGCGCACCTGGATCCCGCCGCAGGTCTTCGCCCTGCCCCGGCACGGCACCCTGAACATCCACGACTCGCTGCTGCCGAAGTACGCCGGCTTCTCACCGCTGATCTGGGCCCTGCTCAACGACGAACCCGAGGTCGGCGTGACCGCGCACATGATGGACGACACCCTCGACGCCGGCGACATCGTGCTGCAGCGTGCGGTGCCGGTCGGCCCGCGCGACACCACCGCCGACCTGTTCCACAAGACGCTCGCCCTGTTCGGGCCGATCACCGTCGACGGCCTGCGCCTGATCGCGTCG
Organism: Catellatospora sp. NPDC049111; assembly: GCF_040648615.1. NCBI lineage: Bacteria > Bacillati > Actinomycetota > Actinomycetes > Micromonosporales > Micromonosporaceae > Catellatospora > Catellatospora sp. NPDC049111. The sequence goes on from NZ_JBEZEB010000005.1 coordinate 87,859, forward strand.
GGCCGCACCGACTGGACGCCGCAGGACCGCTCCCAGGCCAGCTTCTTCCACAAACGCGCCGACGAGGACCTTCGCATCGACTGGACGTGGACCGCGCAGGAGCTGGACCGCCTGGTCCGCGCCCAGTGCGACCCGTACCCGAACGCCTACACCTACTACCGCGGGCAGCGCATCCGGGTGACGAAGGCGTCCGTCTCGCAGGCCGTCTACGGCGGCACCCCGGGCCGGGTCTTCTACCGCGAGGGCGACGGCGTCGCCATCGTCGCCGGGGCCGACGCCCGCCGGGGCAGGAGCAAGGGCCTGGTCATCGAGCGGGTACGCCTCGACGACGGCACCGAGCTGGCCGCCACCGACCTGTTCCGGACCATGGGCGGCTACCTGGGACACTTCCCGGCTTGACATCCTCCCCGCCCTAAAGGACGGGGATTCCCTTGGTCGCCCTCGGGTTTTCCTGTTTCGCCGACGACTGCCCCGTCCGAGAGGTTCCTCGTTGAGGTCTTACATCGTCTCCGCAGGCTGTCACCGCCAGTCCGGCGGCCAGGATGTTGCGTGCCGCGTTCACGTCACGGTCGTGGACGGCCCCGCACGGGCACGTCCACTCGCGCACGTCCAGCGGCATCTTCTGCGCGAGTGCGCCGCAGGTCGAGCAGAGCCGGGTCGAGGGGAACCAGCGGTCCACGACGATCAGTTCCCGGCCGTGGTGAGGTCGGTCCTGGGCGCCCTGCCTGCGTTGCCGCTGGTGGGTTTCCCAGGACCGCCTCCCGAACCCGCCGTGCGCCTTTCAGCGCAGCGGGCTCTCCGCAGGTCTCGGTGGGTGGTTTGCGTGTCCTCATCTTTGGGCTGGCCAGGGGTGTGGGATCGCTGCGCCCCGGTAGCGGTAGCGTGTGGTTGCCATCGTGGCGGGGTTGAACAGCTGTCCACGTTCGCTGACCGGCCACCATCCGCCGTTGCAGTAGATCCGGCGGATGGTCTTCCAGTTGCTCTTGGGGTGTTTGCGCCGCGCCCATCTGATGACCCTCTCCCACGCGTAGTGGCCGAGGTACTGGAACGTGGCGCTGGAGACCCCAGGCCGGAAGAATGTGCACCAGCCCCGCAGCACTGGGTTGAGCTCGTGCAGCAGAGCGGGCAGCGGCAGGTTGATGCTGCGGCGGCAGATGTCCTTGACCTTGGCCATCACGTTCTGCAGTGCTTTGCGCGACGGATAGGTGTAGACGTACTGCCGTTGGGTGCCTCGCTTGCGGTGGCGCTGGATGTGCCACCCCAGGAAGTCGAAGCCCTCATCGATGTGGGTGATCTTCGTCTTCTCCACAGACAGGCGCAGCCCCATCGGGGCAAGGACCCCGGCGACCTGGGCCCGCATGTCTTCAGCGTGCTCACGAGTCCCAGCCACCAGCACCAGGAAGTCGTCGGCATACCGGACCAGCCGGTAGTTCGCCTTACCCTGGCGCTTGCGCCTGGCCCGTTCGCCCTGGGTGGAGTTCGGCCCGCCTGCGGTCTGGGCGATGTGCTCGTCCAGGACCGACAAGGCGACGTTCGCCAGCAGCGGCGACAAGATCCCCCCTTGCGGGGTGCCGGTGTCGGTGCCCTTCAGCGTGCCGTCCTCGGCGAGGATGCCCGCCTTCAGGAACGCCTTCACCAGGGCCAGCACACGCTTGTCGGCGACCCGTCGACGCACCCGGTCCATCAGGGCCGTGTGATCGATGGTGTCGAAACACGCCTCGATATCGCCCTCCACCACCCACTCGTAGTAATGGGAGGCGAAGTGGCGGGTCTCGGCGATCGCGTCATGCGCCCGGCGCTTCGGGCGGAAACCATAGGAACACGGCAGGAAATCCGCCTCGAAGATCGGCTCCAGCACCAGCGTCAGGGACGCCTGGACCACCCGGTCGGTCACGGTCGGGATGCCCAGACGGCGCAACTTGCCGTTCGCCTTCGGGATCATCCGCTGCCGGACCGGGACCGGTCGGAAGGCGCGGGCCTTCAACTGCTCCCGCACCCGGCCGAGGAACACCTCGACTCCAGGGTTCGCCTGCACGGCGTACGCGCTGCGGCCGTCGATCCCGGCCGTGCGCGCCCCCTTGTTGCCCCGCACCCGAGCCCACGCCACCAGCAGGAACGCGGGATCGGCCACGAGATTGAACACATCATCGAACCGGCGATGAGGATCATGCATCGCCCAACGGTGCAGCTTGGTCTGGATCTCCAGTACCCGAAGCTCGGCGCGCATCAGCGCCGACTCCAGCTCGTCGGTGTTCACCAGCGGTCTCCCGGCATTCCAGCGTCCTCCCTGCTGACCTGCTGGCCCCCTTCGCCATGCGGCCGGCTCTCCCGGCCTCGGACTACTACGGAGCCTCCGCCCCGCCCCGCGGCCCTCGGTCGGCGATGGACCTGGCCCGGCAGTGCGGCTGGATGCCGCAGCCAGGCAGTCACAGGACGGTTCCCACGTTCACTGAGCAACCGCTCGACCAGGGAGGCACCCGGCTCTACCCCGGCAGCATCGCCACGCCTACGCCGCAGACATTCAGCGTGGCCTCCACAACCGCTGAATGGACGCGACCATGGAGTCGGCTCCCCACCCGAACGGGAGACCGCGCACTGCACAACGGCCCAGATCCGCCAGGTTTCGGGCCGCCACAAGGCTTACGAGGCTTCAACCACCGGTTCGCTTGCGCTGTACCTTCTGGTCTCGCTAGCCGGACCCGCCCCGTCTGGCAGTGCCCGGACGTCCCGACGTTGTCAGGGCTGCTTCCCACCCGCACCGGCATCCCCCGGCCCAGGCTGCCCCCAGCTTCTACGCGGCCGCTGCGACGGCCACGCGATGAAGGCCTTCCACCTCCATACGGTCACTCAGCGCCTCGTGGCGCACCCAGGCCGTCTTGTACTCCAGCATGGTGCGCAGCTGCCGCCAGGCCGCGTCGCTGATCGCGCGGGCCAGGTTGTGATTCTTGACCATGTTCCGTACGGCCAGGTCCTCGATCACGATCGCTTGGGTCTCACGAACGAGCCGAGTCGTCAGTTGGTGCAGGTGGTCGCGCCGCCGGTCGGCGATCCGGGCATGGATCCGGGCGACCTTGATCCGGGCTTTGGTCCGGTTGGCCGAGCCCTTCTGCTTGCGGGCCAGGTCGCGTTGGGCGCGGGCCAGCAGCTCCCGGTCGGCGCGTTCATGCCTCGGGTTGGTGATCTTCTCCCCGGTCGACAGGATCAGCAGGCTGTCCAGGCCGGCGTCGATCCCGACCATGCCCGTGGCGGGGGTCTGGATGATGACGTCGCCGCAGAGCAGGGACACGAACCAGCGCCCGGCCGCGTCCTGCGACACGGTCACCGTCGACGGCGTACAGCCCGCCGGCAGCGGCCGCGACCACACGATGTCCAGAGGCTCGGCCATCTTGGCCAGGGTCAGCGTGCCGTCACGCCACCGGAACGCGCTGGCCGTGTACTCCGCCGAGCGGCGCGAACGTCTTTTGGACTTGTACGTGGGGTGTCTGGCGCGTTTTGCCCAGAAGTTGGTGTAGGCGGTCTGCAGGTGCCGCAGCGCCTGCTGCAACGGCACGCACGACACCTCGTTCAAAAACGCGAGGTCGTCCGTCTTTTTCCACGCGGTGAGCAGGGCCGAGGTGGCGTTGTAGTCGATCCGCTCCTGCCGCTGGGTCCATGCCTCGGTGCGGGCCTGCAGGGCCATGTTGTAGACCAGCCGGACGCACCCGAACGTGCGCGACAGCTGCGCGGCCTGCACGTCGGTCGGGTAGAAGCGGTACTTGAACGCGCGCTTCACCGCCCCGGCCACAACCAGAATCCTAACAGGACGGCCGTGCGGTTTCGTACGGGCGTACGGGTGGACGCCGGTCCGCCTCGGCGGCGGATCGGCGGTGCGTGTCCTGCTGCGCAGGAGTCCCGTTTCCTCCCCGGCCTGAAGGCCGGAGTATCCACGGAAGGAATCTGATGACGGAACTGACCGAGCTGCTGGCCGACCTGGTCCGCATCCCCAGCGTCGGCGGCAGCCCGCACGAGGCCGGCATCCAGGAGGTGCTCGCCGACTGGATGCGCGCCGAGGGCCTGGACGTCGACCTGTGGGAGCTGCCGCTGCCCGAGCTGACCGCCCAGCCGACCTTCCCCGGCATGGAGGTCACCCGGAACAAGGCGTACGGGCTCGTCGGCCGGCTGCCCGGCACCGGCGGCGGCCGGTCGCTGATGTTCAACGGGCACATCGACGTGGTGCCGCCCGGTGACCTGTCCGCCTGGACCGACGACCCGTACAGCGGCCGCGTCGACGGCGACCGCCTCTACGGCCGGGGCGCCTGCGACATGAAGGGCGGCCTGGTCGCCGCGCTGTTCGCGATCCGCGAGCTGAAGCGCGACCGCCCCCGCGGCGACGTGCTCATCGCGTGCGTGGCCGGCGAGGAGGACGGCGGGCTCGGCACGTACGGCCTGCTGGAACGGGGCTGGCGGGCCGACGCTTGCGTCATCCCCGAGCCGACCGGCCTGGCCGTGGTGCCCGCCAACGCGGGCGCGCTGACGTTCCGGCTGTGCGTGCCCGGCACGTCCGCGCACGCGTCCCGGCGCACTGCGGGCGTCAGCGCGATCGAGAAGTTCCTGCCCGTCTTCACCGCGCTGCGGGAGCTGGAGGCGGCCCGCAACCGCGACGTCGACCCGCTGATGCGCCGCTGGGACATCCCGTACGCGCTGGAGATCGGCACCGTGCAGGCCGGCGACTGGTCGTCGTCGGTGCCCGGCGAGCTGGTCGCCGAGGGCCGCTACGGCGTCGCGCTCGGCGAGTCCCCGCAGGCCGCGAAGGCGGAGCTGGAGGCCGCCGTGGCGAAGGCGTGCGCGGCGGACGGCTGGCTGGCCGAGCACCCGGTGACCGTCGAGTGGTGGGGCGGGCAGTTCCTGCCCGGCCGCAACCCCGACCCGGCGTTCACCGCGGCACTCGTGGAGGCGACCGGGGCCGCGCCGGAGCAGTGGGGTGCGCCATACGGCAGCGACCTGCGGCTGCTCGCCGCAGCGGGCATCCCTACCGTCCAGTACGGACCCGGCGCGATCGAACTGGCCCACGCCCCCGACGAGTACGTGCCGATCTCCGAGGTCGTCACCGCCAGCGCCACCCTGGCCCGCCTCGCGGCCGCCCACTGCCGCTGACCTCCCCGAACCAGGAGAAGACATGCCACAGTTCACCAGCGGCCGCGTGCTGCGCGACGCCCTGCGCGGGCAGGCGGGCCGGATCACCGGCAGCGCGCTGCTCAGCACCGGGCACCAGGCCGGCGAGGCCATGGTGCCGGTGGTGATCGGCCTGGTCGTGGACCGTGCCGTCGGCACCGGCTCCTCGTCCGAGCTGCTGGCCTGGCTCGCCGTGCTCGGGGCGGTGTTCGTGACCCTGTCGTTCAGCTTCCGCTTCGGCGCACGCCTGGGCGAACGCGCCGCCGAGCAGGCCGGGCATCTGCTGCGGGTACGCCTCACCGACCGGGTCCTCGACGCGCACGGCGGGGCCGACACCGGTCGGCTGCCCGGCACGCTGGCCAGCGTCGCGACCAGCGACGCCGGGCGCGTCGGCATGGTCGCGCTCGCCCTGCCGCTGGGCATCGCCGGCATCCTGGGCCTGGTCGTCGGCGCGGTCGCGCTGCTGCGGGTGTCGTTGCCGCTCGGCCTGCTGGTGCTGCTCGGCACCCCGCTCATGATGGGGCTGGCCCACCTGCTGGGCCGTCCCCTGCAGCGGCGCAGCGAGGTCGAGCAGGACCGGATCGCGCACACCGCCGGGCTCGCCGCGGACATGGTCGGCGGCCTGCGCGTGCTCAAGGGCATCGGGGCGGAGCGGGCCGCCGCCGAGCGCTACCGGCTCAGCAGCCGGGCCGCGCTCACCGCGACCGTGCACGCCGCCCGTGCCAAGAGCTGGCACGACGGCACCCTGCTCGCCGTCAACGGGCTGTTCCTGGCGATCGTCGCGCTCGTCGGCGGGCGGCTGGCCGCCGACGGGGACATCAGCGTCGGCGCGCTGATCGCCGCGGTCGGCATGGCGCAGTACCTGATCGGGCCGCTGTCGATGCTGGTCTGGGTCAACGGGGAACTGGCCCAGGGCCGCGGCAGCGCCGTACGCATCGCCGAGGTGCTGTCCTCTCCCCCGGCCGTCGGCGGTGGCGCGCCGCTGCCCGGCCCCGTCACCGGCCGCCTCACCGTCCGCGGCCTCACCCACGGCGGGCTGCGCGACCTCGACCTCGACGTCCCCGCCGGGCAGCTCGTCGGCGTCGTCGCCGCCGACCCCGCCCACGCCGAGGCCCTCGTCGACCTGCTCGGCCGCGAGCGCGAACCCGACTCCGGCGCGATCACCCTCGACGGCCACGACCTGTCTACCCTCGACCCCGAGGCGGTACGCGGCGCGCTGCTCGTCGCCGCCCACGACGCCGACCTGTTCGAGGGCACCCTGCGCGACAACGTACTGAGCCCGGCCGCCGACGCGCTGCCCCTGCCGCAACAGCGCACCGGCGACACGACCGCCCCGCCGTCGCCGACGTCCAGCCCGGAGCAGCCGCCCACCGCGGCCTCGAACACCTCACCCGCCGCTGAGCTGCTCGCCACGGCGCTGGCCGCGTCCGGCGCGGACGAGGTCGCCGCGACCCTGCCCGGCGGCGTCGACGGCGTGCTCGCCGAGCGCGGCCGGTCGCTGTCCGGCGGGCAGCGCCAGCGCGTCGCCCTGGCCCGCGCCCTGGCCGCCGACGCCCCGGTGCTGGTCCTGCACGAGCCCACCACGGCCGTCGACGCGGTCACCGAGCTGCGCATCGTGCACGGCGTACGCCGCCTGCGCGAGGGCCGTACCACCGTCGTCATCACCACCAGCCCGGCGCTGCTGGCCGCCGCCGACACCGTCCACTTCGTCGCCGACGGCGCGCTCACCGCGTCCGGCACCCACGAGCAGCTCGTGCGCGAGCACACCGGCTACCGCACGACGGTGCTGGCATGACCGGCCAGGAGGCGACCCCCATGTCCGAGCAGCGGGAACTGCTGCCCATCGCCACCGGCAGGCAGACCGTCGCCGCGCTGCGCGCGCTGCTGCGCCCGCGCCGGTGGCTGGCCGCGGCCGGGCTGCTCGTGCTGACCGCCGCCACGGGCATCGGGCTGGCCGTCGCGCCGCTGCTCGGACACGTCGTCGACCTCGTCACCACCGGCGCGCCCGCGGCCGCGATCACCACCCCGGTCGTCGCCCTGGCCGTCGTCGCCGTCCTGTCCGGCGCGGCCACCGCCTGGGGCCTGACGCTCATCGCCCGGCTCGGTGAAGGAGCCCTCGCCGAGCTGCGGGAACGTTTCCTCAACCGGGCGCTGCGGCTGCCGCTGGGCCAGGTCGAGCGGGCCGGCTCCGGCGACCTGACCTCCCGCGCCGGCAACGACCTCAACGCCGTCGCGTCCGTGGTCCGCTCCGGGCTGCCCGAACTGGCCCGGTCACTGCTGGCGATCTTCCTCACCCTGGCCGGGCTGGCCGTGCTCGACTGGCGCTTCATGGCCGCCGCGCTGCTGGCCGCACCCGTGCAGCTGTACACCGTCTGGTGGTACGGCGGCCGGGCCCTGCCGCTGTACGCCCGCCAGCGCGTCGCCGTCGGCGCACAGCAGCAGCAGCTCCTGGAGACCATCGGCGGCGCGCCGACGGTACGCGCGCTGCGCCGCCGCGAGCAGCACCTCGGCCTGGTCACCGGCCGCTCGCAGGACGCCGTGGACCTGACCATGCGCGGGGTCAACCTGGTCACCCGCTTCTACGCCCGGCTCAACCTGGCCGAGTTCATCGGCCTGTCCGCGGTGCTGGCCACCGGTTTCCTGCTGGTGCGCTCCGGTGAGGTCAGCATCGGCGCGGCCACCGCGGCGGCCCTGTACTTCCACAACCTGTTCACGCCGGTCAACATCGCGCTCGGGCTCATCGACGACGTGCAGTCGGCGACCGCCGCGCTGGTCCGCATCGTCGGCGTCGCCGACCTGCCCGAACCCGCCGCGCCGCCCGCGCCGCGTACGCCCGCCGACGCCTCCCTGCACGCCGACGCCGTCAGCCACTCCTACACCGCCGACCGCCCCGTGCTGCACGAGGTCACCATCGCGGTGCCCGCCGGGCAGCGGGTCGCGCTGGTCGGCGCGAGCGGCGCCGGCAAGAGCACCCTCGCCGGGCTGGTCGCGGGCGTGCACGAGCCGACGTCGGGCAGCATCCGCGTCGGCGGTGTCGGCATCGGCGACCTCGACCCGGCCGGCCGCCGGGCCGTCGCGCTGATCACCCAGGAGGTGTACGTCTTCGCGGGCACGCTCGCCGAGGACCTGCGCCTTGCCCGCCCCGACGCCACCGACGCCGACCTGACCGCCGCCTTGGAGCAGGTCGGGGCCGCCGAGTGGGCTGCCGCACTGCCCGACGGCCTAGCCACCGTGGTCGGCGAGGGCGGCCACCGGCTGACCGCCGCGCAGGCGCAGCAGCTCGCCCTGGCCCGGCTGGTGCTCGCCGACCCGGCCGTCGCGGTGCTGGACGAGGCCACCGCCGAGGCGGGCAGCGCCGGAGCCCGGGTCCTGGAGGCATCGGTCGTCGCCGCGCTGCAAGGACGGACCGGCCTGCTGGTCGCGCACCGACTCACCCAGGCGGCGCTCGCCGACTGGGTGGTCGTGCTCGACGAGGGCCGCATCGTGGAGAGCGGCTCCCACGACGAACTGCGCGAAACCCCCGACGGCCGCTACGCCGAACTATGGCGCGCCTGGTCCGGCCGCCGCGACGCCGACCACGCCGCCTGACCCTCCCGGCCGCTCTGGTGTGCTGCAGTTTCAAGGAAAGTGGCCTTTGGCCGGGGCTCTTTCCTGCACTTTCCTTGAAACTGCAGCGACGCCAGGCGTCGGCGACGCCGGGCGGACGAGATCATGGAGCGAGGGCGTCGCCCTCGGCGGCGGAGCGGGCGGCGATCGCGGCCTGGATGCGGCGCTGGGTGCGCAGGGCCTTCTTCGCCGCGACGCTGACCCAGCCGTCGAACACCGTCTGGCCCTTGTCCTGCGCCATCAGCCGCTCCAGCGTCGGCACCACGCTCTCATCGCCGGTCGAGCCGAGCGCGACGGCCGCCCAGTACCGCAGGTCCGGGTCGTCGTCCTCGGCGGCCGCGAGCAGCCGGGGTAGGACGTCCGGTGTGAACTTCGACAGCGCGCTCGCGAGGTAGCCGATCCGGGTGTAGCCCCGGTGCTCGAACGCGTCCCACAGGGCCGCGAGCGCCTCGTCGCCACCGATCGCGGCCAGCGCGTCGGCCGCGCGCTCGCGCAGCCACTCGGGTTCGGACCACAGCACCTCGGCCAGCGCGGGCACCGCGGACTCGTCGCCGATCCGGCCGAGCGCGCGTACGGCGTGCTCCTGGCCCATCCAGTCGCCACGTTCCAGCAGTGCCAGCAGGCCCGGCACCGCGGCCCGCAGGCGCAGTTCCGCACAGCCCATCGCGGCCCAGGCCTGGCAGTTGTAGCGGGTGTCGGCCAGCGCGGCGAGCAACGGCTCCGCCAGGGAGTCGTCGACGAATACGGCGGCGTGGTTCAGCGCCCGGCAGTAGAGCGAGCGGTGGTAGTGCGGGTAGTCGCCGACGAGCGCGCGCAGCGCCTCCAGCGCGGATTCGTCGCCGCCTTCCTTCGCACGGTCGAGGAGCCGGGACAGGTGCTCCTCGCGCTGGTCGAGGTCGCCGTCCATGAGTGCGCGCTGATCAGGGTTCACCCGGCAACGGTAGTCCCCGCCGCCGCGGCCGGTGCCGCCCGGTGCTGTCCCCGGCGCAACGGCGTCCCTGCCCCGCCGGGCGGCAGGATGACCGCATGACATTTCACATCTCGGTGTACCGCATCGCCGACCGCGAGCTCTTGAAGGAGCGGCCGCCGACGGATATCGGGGCGCTGTACGCGTGGATGGCCGACCGTCCGGACCTGACGGTCTTCGACGAGTTCCTGGGCGCGAACTGGGCGATCGGCGACCACTGGTCCGATCATGCCGAGCGTCTCGGGTTGCCGATCCTGGCGTCGCTTTACGAGGTCGGGTTCACCCACGGTGTGCAGGTCGAGGGCGCGGGTCTGGACGCGCTGGAGAGCGAACTCGATCAGCTCGTCGCGGAGTGGCGACGCCTTTATCCACCGCCGGACGAGGATGGCGGGCAGGACCCGCAGCCGCTGACCCAGCTGCTGGAACGCGCCGATCACATGCGTACGGCGATCCGGATCGCCAGGCAGGTCGACGGCTTCATCGACATCGGCTGAGCCGGCCGTTCCCGGCCCACCCGGCCCTCGTTGCGCAGGATGTGGGCACAGCATGGACGGCCGGTCGCCGGGTCCTGATCTCGGGCGCGAGCATCGCGGGTCCCTCCCTCGCCCACTGGCTGCACGAGTACGGCATGACGGCGGTGGTGGTCGAGCGCCACGAGGGCATACGTCCCGGCGGGCAGACCGTCGACCTGCGCGGGGCAGGACGCACCGTCGCCCGGCGGATGGGCGTCGAGGATGCCGTCCGGGCCGCCTCCACCGGGGAGGACGGGGTCGCCTTCGTCGACGCGCGCGACCGCGTCCGGGCCGCGTTCGCCGCCGACGCGTTCGGCGGGGAGGGCTTCGTCGCCGAGCTGGAGATCCTGCGCGGCGAGCTGGCCCGGCTGCTGCACGAGCGCACCCGCGAGCACACCGAGTACGTCTTCGGCGACCGCATCACCGCCCTCGACGACCGCGACGACGAGGTCCGGGTCTCCTTCGCGCACCGTCCCGATCAGTCCTTCGACCTGGTCGTCGCGGCCGACGGCATCGGCTCCACGACGCGCGCGCTGGTGTTCGGCGACGAGGCGCGGGTGACCCCGCTCGGGCTCTACACGGCCTACCTCACCATCCCCCGCGCCGCGTCGGACGGCTCGTGGGCGCGCTGGCACAACGCACCCGGCGGCCGGGTCGTCGCACTGCGCCCGGACAACCTCGGCACGACCAGGGCGCTGATGTCGTTCCTGTGCCCGCCCCGCGGCTTCGAGCGGCTCGCGGTCGCCGAGCAGAAAGAGCTGCTGCGCCACGTCTTCACCGGCGTCGGCTGGGAGGCGTCGCGGGTGCTGGGCGAGCTGGACGCCGCCGAGGAGTTCTACTTCGAACTCGTGGGCCAGGTGCGCGCTCCGCGCTGGAGCAGCGGCCGGGTCGCCCTGCTCGGTGACGCCGGCTACTGCGCCTCGCCCATCAGCGGTATGGGCACCAGCCTGGCCCTGGTGGGGGCGTACGTGCTGGCGGGTGAGTTGGCCTCGCACGCCGGTCATCGGGCCGCGTTCCGATCCTACGAGCGGATCATGCGGCCGTACGTCACGCAGGCGCAGCACCTCCCGCCGTTCGTGCCGCGCATCGCCCATCCGCGCAGTCGGGCCGGGATCGCTGTCCTCAACACGCTGCTGGCCACGGCCGCGAAGCCCGCCTTGCAGCGCGTCGCCGGGCACGTGCTGTCCCCACCGCCCGAGAAGATCGACTTGCCGGACTACCCGCGCTTGCGCCGGTCACCGCGTTGACACGGCCCCATGCGGGTCACGCCAGCACGGCGGCGCTCACGGTGTCGACGTACCAGCGCTGGAAGCGTTCGGCGGACCAGCCGCGGGTGCGTACCAGCCAGTCGTAGTTGCGGGCGTCCATCGCCAGCCACAGCACGTCGGCGACGCTGCCGGCGTCGTGCTCGGGGCGCACCCCGCCGGTCGCGACGAGTTCGGCGGCGAACATGCCCATGCCACGCCGCCGCTCCTCGACGCTCTTGGACCAGATCGCGGCGGCGTCGGCGTCGGCGGTCGCCGCACCCGCCAGCGCGATCATCACCCCGGCGTTGCGCTCGTGCACCTCGGTGAGCTGCCGGGCGTAGCGGACAAGCTTCGCCCGCGGGTCGACCAGTGCCTGGATCTCGGCGACGAAGGCGCGGTCGGGCAGCGCCACCGGCTCGTCGTCGCCGGCCGTGGTGACGTCGACCAGATCGGACAGCAGCTGGCGTTTGCTGCCGAACACCGCGTAGACGGTCTGCACCGCGACGCCCGCCTCGGTGGCGACCGCGGTCAGCGGTGTGGCGGCGTATCCGGACTCGACGAACAGCCGCCCGGCCGCGTCCAGGATGGCGCGGCGGGTCTGGCGGGCCTGCTCCTGTCGCCGCTCCGACTCGTACCGCCTCTTGACAGCCACCGCCTCACTGTAGTGCTCTATTGGTTAGAGTGACACTCTAACCAAAGGATGTGATCGTATGCCGTTCGGTGTGCTCCAGGAGATGCCCGGCGTGAGCGAGGCCGAATACCGGCTGGTCGAGCAGCACCTCGGCCCGGACCGGCCGCCGGGCCTGCTGGCGCACGTCGCCGGGCCGACCGAGGACGGCTGGCGGATCATCAACGTGTGGCAGGACGAAGCGGCGTTCCGGCGATTCCAGTCCGAACGACTGGTGCGGGCCGCGGGCCTGGCCGCCCAGTCGGACGGCTTCGACGCCGGCAAGAGCGCCGGATTCCGGGCGATGACCGTCGACGGCGCGGAACTGCCGTTCTGATGGCCGACACCGCCGGGCTGCGTGCCCGCAACACCGCGTTCTGGACGCAGGCAGCGCCCGGCTGGATCCGGCACGCCGACCGCCAGGACGAACTCGGCAGCCCACTGGGCGCGGTCGCGATGGCCCGGCTGAGTCCGCGTCCCGGCGAGCGCGTCCTCGACGTCGGCTGCGGCTGCGGCGGCACCACTGCGGAATTGGCGGCGGCGGTCGGACCGACGGGCGCCGTGCTCGGCGTGGACCTGGCGGAGTCGATGGTGGAGGCAGCGGCCGCCCGGTTTCCCGCCGACCGCCACCCTGGTCTGCGGTTCACCGCCGCCGACGTGGAGACCACCGGTGACCTGCCGGGAGCGCCGTTCGACGCGGCGTACTCCAGGATGACGCTCATGCTGCTGGCCGACCCGGTCACCGGCTGCGCCAACGTCCGGCGCGCGCTGCGTGCCGGCGGACGGCTGGCCGCGACCGTATTCCGGGACGGCCCGGCCAACCCGTGGCTGACGCTCGCGGTGGTCGGTGCCGCGCCGCACGTGGCGGCACTGCCGCCGCTTCCCGTCGGCGACGAGCCCGGCCCGTTCGCGTTCGCCGACTCGGCCCGGGTGCGGCGGATCCTCGACACGGCGGGCTTCGACGGGATCACCATCGAACCGCACGACGTGGTCATGACCGCACCCGGCGACCCCGACACGACGGCCGAGTGGCTGATCGAGATCGGACCCGCCGGAGCCGCCTACCGGGCCGCCCCGACTCCGCATCAGGCGGCCGCCCGTGCTGCTACGGCCAGGCTGCTCGACCGGTTCCACGGACGCGGGACCGGCTACCGGCTCCCGGTCGGACTCTGGCTCATCACCGCGACGGCACCGTGACGCCTCCCGAGCCCACTTCTTCGAGCACGTCCCACTCCTCCAGAACGGTAGACCACATGAGAACCCGCAGCCGAAGCATTTCCCTGCTCGCGTCGACGATCCTCGGCCTGACCCTCGGCCTGACCGCCTGCGGCGACGAGGCGGACCCGGCACCACCGGCGGCGGCCGGCACCTCGGCCGCCGCGCCGCCGGACTCCTGCGGCGGGGCAGGCGACCGGGTGAAGGACCATCTGAACAGCGCCGAGGTCAGCTCGGTCGCCGTGAACGGCCAGTGCACCTCGGTAGTGATCACCACGACCCTGGGCGACGACGCCGCCACGGCGGCCCTCCGGTTCTGCGAGTCCGCCGCCGAGGTCGCCTACACCGGGGACGTGAACGCCGTCACCGTGCTGGCCGCCTCGGGCGCCGAGCTGGCCATCGGCATCTCCGGCGCGAAGTGCATGGCCTCGGCCTGAGATGCAGGAACGAGCATAGACAGTGATACATGGCAATGACACCATGTGTCGATGCGTCGCATACCCCTCCTGTGCGTGCTCGCCATGCTCGGCACCACCGCGCTGGCCGCACCCGCCTCGGCGGCACCTGTCACTCCGCTCAGCGACCCGGTCTACGACTACACCACCGCCATCCGCGAGACGGTGTACGTCGAGACGACCCTCGACAACGACGGCAACGGCACCCCCGACAAGGTCGTCGCGGACATCATCCGGCCCCGCGAGGCCGCCACCGCCGGGGTGAAGGTGCCCGTCATCATGGACGCCTCGCCCTACTACCAGTGCTGCGGGCGCGGCAACGAGTCCGAGAAGAAGGTGTACGCCGCCGACGGCACCGTGTCGAAGTTCCCGCTGTACTACGACAACTTCTTCGTGCCGCGCGGCTTCGCGTTCATCGCCGCCGACCTGGCCGGCACCAGCCGCTCCACCGGTTGCGAGGACGTCGGCGGCACCGAGGAGGTGCAGGGCGCGAAAGCGGTGATCGACTGGCTCAACGGCCGCGCCGTCGGGCGTACCGCGAGCGGCGCCGTGGTCAACGCGACGACCTGGACCACCGGCAAGGTCGGCATGATCGGCAAGTCGTGGGACGGCACCGTCGCCAACGCGGTCGCCGCCACGGGCGTGCAGGGCCTGGAGACCATCGTGCCGATCGGCGCGATCTCCAGCTGGTACGACTACAACCGGGCTAACGGCATGGTCAACCCGAAGGTCAGCTCGGTGCCGAGCCTGCACAACACGGTCAACGGCCGCCCGTCGGGCACCTGCACCGCCGTGTCCAGCGCCCTGAGCAGCGGAGCCGTCAGCAACGGCAACTACAACTCGTTCTGGGCCGCCCGCAACTACGTCACCTCCGCGGCCTCGGTGCACGCCAGCGTCTTCGTCGTGCACGGCATGAACGACCTCAACGTGCAGGGCGTGCACTTCGGACAGTGGTGGGACGCGCTCGCCGCCAACAACGTGCCGCGCAAGATCTGGCTGTCCCAGGAGGGCCACGTCGACCCGTTCGACTTCCGCCGCGCCGCCTGGGTCGACACGCTGCACCGCTGGTTCGACTACTGGCTCAAGGGCATCGACAACGGCATCATGAGCGAGCCGATGGCCGACGTGGAACGGGCCGCCGACGTGTGGCAGACCAGCACCGTATGGCCGCCGTCGGGCACCACCACGACCAACTACGTGCTGCAGGGCACCGGCAACCCGGGCGTGCTCACCACGTCCGGCGCGGGCTCGGGCAGCCTGTCGCTGACCGACGCGCCGACGCTCAGCGAAGCCAACGCGGTCAGCTCGCCGACGACCGCACGCACCGGCCGCAAGGTCTACCAGACCCCCGTGCTGACCTCTGACCTGCGCATCTCCGGCACTCCGACGATCACGCTGCGGGTCCGCTCCAGCAAGGCGACCACCACCCTGACCGCGAAACTCGTCACGTACGGCACCGCCACCCGGGTCAACTACCGCGCCTCCGGCGAGGGCATCAGCACCCTGAGCACCGAGTCCTGTTGGGGCTCCTCGTCCAGCACCGACGACGCCTGCTACAAGAACACGGCGAAGGTCGTGTCGAGCGCGGCATACCAGGTGCTGTCCCGCGGCTGGATGGACGGCCAGCACCGTGACTCGCTGACCAGCACCACCGCCATGAACACCAGCACCTACTACACGATCACCTGGAAACTGCGCCCGATCGACCAGGTCATCCCCGCCGGCCACCGCCTCGGTCTGGTCCTGACCCTCACCGACCCCGAGTTCGTCACGGCCCACTCCACCGGCGCCACGGCCACCATCGACCTCACCGGCACCGTCCTCAAACTCCCCATCGCCCCCGCAGGCGCCTTCACCGCCCAGTCCCTCACGCCCCAGCCCGCCGCCCCCGTCATCGTCGACGGCACCTGGAGCCCGACCACCGGCACCCGCTTCCAGTAAGGACAAAGGAAGGGCACCTTCACAACGCTCCGCGTTGTAGAAGGTGCCCTTCCTAACTCGGGATCCGGGCTGACCAGCGCAGGCCCAGCTCACCGGTCGTGCCCACCTGGAGATTGCCGCAGACCACGAAACCGTCGTGCGTTCCGTCGGACACCGACAGGTACACGAACCCGGCCCGATGCCGTTCCGGCACCTCCGGGAAACCCTCGACCTCGGTGAGGTCGCCCACGGCGGCGATGAGCAGCGGCCGGTAGTGAAACCGGGTGTTCATGGCGATCACACCCACGAACATCACGTCGACCGCCTCCTCGAACTCGGCGGATTCATGGCCAGGGTCTGCCCGGCCATGGCTGCGCAGCACGAGTGTCCGGTGAGACGCCGCGTACATCCACGGCTGGAATGTGCGTTCGAACCGCAGCGGCAGATCCGCGTTCAGTTGCCGCACGTGTCTCTCCTTATCCAAGGCGCGGTTCAGCTGCGAATGCTGAACAGCTGGCCTGGCCAAAACTTGTGCTCCTCACCTGTGAGCGGACCTGCGTCGAGCCGAACGATCGGCAGTCCGTGGTCGGCGTCGACACCGATCACCGTGCCGAACACCTGCGGCCCGAAGTCGGTACGGACCCTACTCCCGATCACTACGCGGCTTCCATCCGCGACGAACCACTGCGGCCCGAACGTAGGCGCGGCCACTGCTCGGCCACCTTCCGTCAACGACTGTCGGTCATCCATGCCTCGATCAGATGGCAACACCGTCAGGACCACCAGCAAGCACATGCGGACCACCGGCATGTCCTCATCACACGACGGCGAGGCGTTGCCCCTGCTTCCCTCACACACCGAGACTTCTATCGCAGGTCGTTCCCGGATGGATCGGAGGCACGAGGTGGGTCAGCCGCCCAGGGATCTCGACCCGACGCTTTCGCTCCTGCACTTCTTCGGGGCCGAGGTACGCCGCAGGCGCTGCCTGCTCGGGCTCTCCCAGGCCGCGCTGGGCAGGATGCTGTTCCAGCACAGGGATCTCGTTCGCAAGATCGAAGCGGCGGAACGCACACCGACGAAGGAGTTCGTCGAGCGTTGCGACGAGGTGCTGGACGCTCAAGGCGCGTTGCTCGGCATGTGGCCGCTGCTGGAACGCGAACGTTGCCTCCGTTCGGCGAACGACGCGATGGTGTACCGGTCTGAGGCAGCCGACCGCAGCGTGCTGGACTGGTTGCTTTTCGAGCCCGGCTACCTGCGGCCGGTGGCGGCAACCAGTGGATCTGCTGTGCCGGGCGTTCATACACTTCAACGACTCCGCCAGCGCGACCACGCGGAAGGAGGCGGTGCGACCTACTCCGACGTGCTCAAGCTGCTCGACACCGACGACACCGACATGGTCGGAGGTGCCCTCGAACTGGCCGGTTACCAAGCGGTCGACCTCGGTGCCGACGGGGTCGCACAGCGGCACTATCTCCGAGCCCTGGCCCTTGCCATGACTTCCGGCCAACAGCTCTACGGCGGTTACCTCATCGCGGTCAGCCTCGGCCATCTGGCCCTGCATTGCGGCGATGCACGGCAGGCGGCCAGATTGGCAACCGCCGCGCTGCGCGGCTCCGCATCCCAAGCCGGCCCAGGTGTCACTGCTGCCTTCCGGCTCGTGCTGGCCCGCGCACACGCCCGTCGCGGCGACAAGGCCGCCTGCTGCGCCGCGCTCCAACAGGCCGATGCGGACCTGGCACGGCGCGATCCGGCCGACGAACCGGCCTGGATCCGCTACTTCGGCGAAGCCGAGGTCGCCGACGAGAAGGCGCACTGCTTCTTCGACCTCGGATGGTACGAACCGGCCCAGCGTGAAGCCGCGCGGGCCGTCGCCCTGCTGAACCCGAGCCGTGTGCGGCGCCTCGGCATCGACACCGCGCTGCTCGCGTCGGCACTGGCCCGCGCGGGCGACATCGACCAGGCATGTGTGCAGGCACGGCACGCCATCGACCTGGCTGTCAGGACAACGTCCTTCCGGGCGGCACACCGGGTCGCGATGATGCTGGCCGAACTGCACCGACACCGAAACCTGCCCGCCGTACACGAGCTCGCTGAGTATGCGTTCTCCCGCTCCGCGGAGCTGAACCCGGCCGCCTACGCGACGGTCCATCGGCCGTCGAGCACGGCGCGGTAAGCGCCCAACTCCGCCTCCAGCGCCGAGACCAACGCCGCCGAACTCGACAGGGAGTGCCCGACCCCGGAAAGGCTGATCAGGCCGGCCAGCCGATGGTGCCGGCGGAGGCTGTGCGCCAGTGCCAGCACATCGCCGATCGGCGCGACCTCGTCCCGTTCGCCGTGGATGAGCAGGGCCGGAGCCTTGAATTCGTGGGCCCGCACAGCCGACCTGGCGTGGGCCAGGCGGGCGGCGTGGGCACGCTGGAAACGTGGCGCTGTCGTTGTCCAGCGCACCGGGTCGATGATCGCGGAGCGGGCCACCGCCAGCGCAAAGGGGCCGTCCTCGCAAACCGCGCGCAATGCCGTGTAGCCGCCCGCGCTGGCTCCGGAGATGAAGACCGCGCCCGGCGCGGCCCGGCCGGTGGCCAGCAGATGCCATGCCACGTTGCGGCAGTCCTCGACGTCCCTGATCCCCCACTGTCCGTCGAGCGCCTGACGAAACGGTCGCCCGTATCCGGTGCTGCCTCGGTAGTCGACGTCCGCGACAGCGAAGCCCCGGCTGGTGAAGTACTGGATCTGCCAGTCAAGACGCAGATCGCTGTGGTGGGTAGGCCCGGCATGCGGCCGGACGATCGTCGGGGCGGGTCCGGAGGCATGCCCGGCGGGCGGGTAGAACAACACCGTCACCTCGCCGCCTGCCGAGGAAACCCGCATCACCTCGGGGAGGGCAAGGTCCGCGGACCGGTCCACCGCCTCTGGACAGCGCAGCACCTCGACTTCTCCCGAGCCGCCGACCGCAGCCAACGCCACCTCGGGTGCACGATTCGGCGAGCTGCCGATTATTGCCACCCGGTCACCGACCACGGCCAGGTAGGGCTTCAACGAGGTGTAGGGAAGCTCGACGGTTCGCAAGGGCCGACCGGGTTCGGCCACGGCCAAGCGGCATGACGGGCCCTGTTGGAGCGTCATCGCGACTCGTTCGCCCGGCAAGAAGGCGTAGTTGGCGTAACCCAGCTCCCACGGCGCGGCCGCGCACTCGGCCTGCACCGGCGCGACGGCCTCCACCCTCCCTGCGCGGTGGCGGTAGAGATTCCACCAACCGGTCCGGTCGGACATGAAGTACGGGTACCCGTCCGGGCCCCACCGCGGCTGGACGGCCGACTCGCCCGGACCGCCGGCCACCTGACGTGCATCCCCTATCCGTCGGCCGTCGAAGTCCGCGACCCACACCTCGCAGGAGTCCCACGGCATGGCGTCGGAGCCCCATTGCGACCAGGTGAGCCGTCCAGCGGTCAAGGCCGGAGAAGCGAGAAAGGGGGCTCGTCTGAGCACCTGCTCCTGGCCGGTCTCCGGGCTGATCGCGAGCAGTTGGTCACCCGACCCGGTCTCCCGCACACAGAGCAGAAGGCCGTCGCCGAAGGCCAGATCACCGTGCGCATGGGGTGAGTCCGTACAGGCGGCACCATCCTCTGCCCTTCGGATCTGACCATCGGACGCGCCAACGACCCAGGTGCCCAGAGCGGAGGAGACGATCGCACCGCCACCGTACGCGTGCACGCTGTTGCCGATGGGCAGTCCACCGAGGGTCACCCCGCGCTCCGCTGTCCACGTGGCCATGACCTGGTCGTCTCTGCCAGGCAGCGACTCCAGCCAATGCAGCCGGTCACCCCAGGCCGACAGTCCGTCGTACGACGTCGACCGACGCGCCACCTGCGCGGCGGGAAGGCCTGTCTCATCGCTCACCGGGCCATCCGATCACATGCCGGGGCCGCGTACGGCATGTCACGCCGGGCCACCGGATGCGGACGGTCATCACGTCCGCCCTGGTCGCCTGGATATCCGGGCCCCGGTCGACGTCAATGAACGGGTGGCCTCGCCGGCGTACTGCAGTCAGTGCTGCGACGACGAGCGCCGGGCGGGCCCACAAAACCATCTCCCAGCGGCTTGCGGGCCCGCCCTCCACTCTTGTCCTGAAGCATGATCAAGCCGACCCCAGCCTGGGAACGTTGGCCACGCTAGAGGGCCAGGTGCGATCGCAGATCCTGGGCGAGCCGGTCGAGCTGCTCTCCTGCCTCCACCACGAGCACGATCCGCGCGTGCCAGCCCTCGTCACGTCTCGGTCGCAGCGTGACGCCCAGGGTGACGTGGCCCCGGCCGTCGTGGACGGCGTCGAGGCGCAGTTCGTCGTTCAGCGACCGCCAGCTGCGCGGGCCGTTCCACCCTTGCCAGGCATCAGCCAACCCCTGCACGTACTCGACCAGGTCCCACTCCCCGCCGTCCGGCGGGACGGCCAGCGTGACCTCGGCCTCGGCACGCATCCCGCCATCGTGGATCTCGACGTGCACCCGCGCCACGTACCCGTCCTCCCACGGATCGACCGGGGCTCGCAGGGTCCACTGCGCGGGGCTCGGCGGAAAGCGCAGCACGATCGACTCGGACATGGGCACAGGTTAGCCCGCCGCGCCACGATGGCCGGACGGGCGCTGATCGGTCAGGGGCCGCCGCAGACGGTGACCCCGGTGACGTTGACCGCCTTCCAGGCCGCCTGCACGGTCTTGTGCTCGATCGAGCAGCTGCCGTAGAGGTCGGCCGCCGCCGCCTGGGTGTACGCCCGCATGTTCGTGTACGTCGTGGTGGACACCGCGTACACGTTCAGCGCCCGGTACCAGATCTTCTCGGCCTTGGCGCGACCGATGCCGACGACGTCGGCGACGTCGCCGCAGAGCGGGCTGTAGCCGTACGCGGTCGCGCCGGTGCCCTCGGCGAGGTTGAAGAAGAAGTGTTTGCCGACACCTGCCGACACGTGCGGTGGGGCCCCGGGGGTGCCCGGACCGAAGCAGCTGTGCGACGAGCCGTCCAGCGACGGGTCGAACAGGTTGCCGAACGGCTCACCGGTGCCGAGGATGTCGGCCTCCTCGCCGATCAGGTAGTCGCCGGGGTCGCCGGGCGCGGCGGCGTAGAACTCGACCATCGCGCCCCAGATGTCGCTGCTGGCCTCGTCGATGCCGCCGGACTCGCCGCTGTAGACGAGGCCGACCAGGGCGTCGGTGTAGCCGTGGCCGAGTTCGTGGGCGAGGATGTCGATCGAGGTCAGCGGGTGGATGTTGCCGGCGCCGTCGCCGAAGGTGAGCTGCCCGCCGTCGTAGAAGGCGTTCACGTAGTTGTTGCCGTAGTGCACCCGCGACGTGATCCCCGCACCGGTTCCGGTGCGCCCGGAGCGGTTGTGTACGAACCTGAAGTAGTCGTAGGTCTTGGCCGAGGCGAAGTGGGCGTCGGCAGCGGCGCTGGCCCGGTCGGTGGTGGCGTAGTTGCCCCACAGGTTGTCGGCGTCGACGAAGAGCACGCACGGCCCGATGGTGGTGTTGCGCATGTCGCAGGTGCGGTTGCCGCCGTGCGACGGGTCGATCATCTGGTACGCGGTGCCCGACAGCGTGGTGTCGATGCGCACCGGTCCGGCGTAGATCGCCCGTCCGGTGCCGAGCACGGTCTTGACCTCGTCGTCGGTGGCGTAGACGGCCCCGGTCGCGGCGTCGGCCAGCACGTGCAGTCGCGACGGCGTCTGCCCGTCGGGGGCCCAGCCGCGTACCACGGTCTCCCAGGCCAGGCGGCCGCCTGCGGCGGCGTCGACGACCAGCTGCGGCGTGCCGACGCTGGTGACGCTGCCGCTGAACGCGGCCTTGGCGGACCGGGCGGCGTCGGCGGCGCTCACCTGCGGCGTGAGCGCGGACGGCACGGCGACCCCGAGGCCCTCGGTGCCGGTGGCTCGATTGGCACGGTCGAGGTGCACGACGACGTCGCCGCCGCGCACGGGTAGCCCCCGCAGGGTGCGCCGCAGGCGTAGATGCGTGCGCCCGTCCGGGTCGGTGACGGTGCGGGTGACGCTGTACGCCCCGCCGTCCGGCGACGAGCCGTCGGGCCGTGCGCCGAGTGCGGCCAGTGCGGCCGTGGTGGAGTCGGCGGCGCGGACGGGGTCGTCGGCCGCGCCCGCCGGACTCGTGACCGTCGCGGCCGTGGCGACCGCCAAGACTGCGACGAAGGTCGTGGTGAGGGTGCGTCTCATGGAATTCCTCCCCAGAAGACATGGCAGTGCCGGTGATGCACTGATGCCCTTGTATATACGAGGTGTTCCGATGAGGACAGATAGATGTAAGGCAATTGATTGCGCGGACCGCCGCTACCGCCGTACCCGTTCCCGGATGGCGAGCAGGCCGAGTGCGAGCAGCAGCGGTGCGATCAGGCGCAGCACCAGCTCGATCCAGTCACCGGTCGGCGTGAGCGCCACGTCCGAGCCGCGCAACAGCGTGGACGCGGCGCGCAGGGTGTAGCGCAGCGAGTCGGCGTACCCGGTGGGGGTCTGGAAGCCCCAGCGGGCCAGGGCGGCGCTCGCGGCGGCGACGACCACGCCCAGGGTCACGAAGGCCCGCCAAGCCCGCTGGCCGTATCCGGACAGCAGCCAGTACAGGCACAGCAGCAGCCACTCGCCGAGGGTGCTCACCGCCGCCCGCCAGTCCCGGGCGTTCAGCCCGGCGCGCACGGCCCGGCGCAGGCCGATGCGGCGCATCTCCATCTCGCCGTAGTAGAAGTCGGACGCGGCCCGCTGGTCCTTGCGGTCCTGCATCATGCTGCGCAGCGCGTGGTAGTCGGCCTGCACGCTGTCCACCGAGGGTGCTTCGCGGCTGTCGTCGCCGGGCAGCGCCCACCGGGCGTGGCCGCGTACGCGGTGCTCGTCGGCGAGGGTGACGCGGTGGGTGACCCACAGGTCGCGGGGCGAGGTGCGCCAGCTGTGCCAGTCGTCGACGGTCAGCTTGTCCAGGTGGTGCGCGCCGGCGAAGGAGCACTCGGACAGGTCCACGTACGACAGCCTCAGCTGGCTCAGGTCGGTGCCGAGCGTGCGACCGAGCACCGGCCGGTCCTGCATCCGCCAGGCCTCGACGGTCGAGGCTGCGGCGGCGATCGCGGACGGCCCGCCGAGGTCGACTTCGAGCAGGTCGAGGCGGGTCGGACCGGCGCAGGTGAGGCGTACGCCGCGGTGGAAGCCGGCCCGGTGCAGGTTGGCGCGGTCCACGTCGCCGAGTTCGATCAGGGCCCGGTGCTGGAACGTGGTGCGGCGCAGGTCGAGATGGGGGGTGCGCAGGCCGCTGACCTCGACGGAGCCGGCGAGCGTGGCGCGGGCCAGCGACACCGTGCCGGCGCAGGTGACGTCGGTGATCTCCACGTCGCGCTCGAAGCTCGCGTCCCGCATCCGCAGCAGGCCGCCGATGGCGAGCCCGGCGAACGCGACGTAGCCCTGCATCCCGGCGTCGTCGAAGATCGCGACTCCGCCGACCTCGACGTTCCTGATCCGCAGCGGTCCCCGGAACGTGGTGCCGGCGCACCTCAGGTCGCCGGCGATGGCCAGGTCGGCGAGCAGGACGTCGTCGAGTCGCAGGCCACTGAGGTCGAGGTCGGCGAGCACGCGGCGGCCCTGCTCGTCGGTGGGGCGGCTTTCGAGGTGGTGCGCCAGGCACCGGTCGTCGACGACGGCCTCGTTCGAGCACTGTACGCAGTTCGCCACGGGCGCGACCCTAGCCCATGCCCGCGAACGATCCGCAGGCTGTCTGTCCATTGCGGATCCCGTGAAACAGTCGGAGATTTCCGCCCGATCTACCGTTAACAGCCCTCTCGCCCGTTTATTCGGCTAATATTGCGTCGTTTGTTGCGTCGTTATTCGGGTACCGTCGAACCGTGGCCACCATGTACGACGCGGCCCGCTCCGCCGCTCGTGAACGCCGGGCGCAGGCCCGCGCGTACCGCCCGGTCGATGTGATCGTGCTGGTGTACCTGGCCGTGGTGGCGGTGCTCGTCACCGCCGGACACGACCAGGTCGAGCGCTGGTGGGCCTACCTGCTCGCCTACGCCGCGATGGCGTCAGCCGTGCTCGCGCTGATCACCGCGCAAGCGCGGCGACCGGATGTCGCGGCGCTGGCCGTGTTGCGGACGGCGTACCCGATCGTCCTCGCGCCGCTGGCGTACACGCTGGTGGGGCCGACCGTGCTGGTCGTGCGCGGCGGTTACCGCGACGCCGGGATGAACGCCTTCGACGCCGCGCTGTGGGGCGGGCAGCTCTCGCGGTGGCTGGACGGCCTCGTCTCGCGCCCGCTCACCGAGCTGATGTACGCCGCCTACATGAGTTACTACCTGTACATCGTCGTGCCGCCGCTGCTGCTGATCCTGCGGCGGCGGCAGGCCGCGCTGGAACGGCTCGTGACCACGGTCGCCGCCGCGGTGTACACCTGCTACCTCGGCTTCCTGATACTGCCGGTGCTGGGACCGCGTCACTCGCCGGCCGGGCAGCTCCATCCGCCTGAGCTCACCGGCTACGTCCTGGCACCGGCACAGCAGTGGCTGATGGCGCACGCCGACCCGGTCGGCACCTGCTTCCCGTCGGCGCACGTCGCCGGGGCGTGGGCGGTCGTGCTGGCGGCCCGCCGGATCTGGGGGCGGACGGTGTTCCGCCGCCTGCTGCTGCCGACGATCCTGCTCACGGTGTCGGTGGTGTACACGCGCTACCACTACACGGCCGACGCCGCCGCCGGGCTGGCGGTGGCGCTGGCCGCGGACGCCCTGGTGAGCAGGACCGGGCGGCGCGTCAGCGGCGGCTCGGCAGGCGCACCACGCTGACGAAGAAGTCGTCGATCTGCTTGACGACCGAGATGAAGCGCTCGAAGTCGACGGGCTTGGCGACGTACGCGTTGGCGTGCAGCTGGTAGCTGCGCAGCACGTCCTCCTCGGCCTGCGAGGTGGTCAGCACCACGACCGGGACGCGGCACAGGTCCGGGTCGTTCTTGATCTCGCGGAGCACCTCGCGGCCGTCGCGGCGCGGCAGGTTCAGGTCCAGCAGGATCAGGTCGGGGGTGTTGGCCTCGGCGAACTCCCCCTCCTTGCGCAGGTAGGCCAGCGCCTCCACGCCGTCGCTGACGACGTGCAGGGTGTTGCGCATCTTGTACTCCTCGAACGCCTCCCGCGTCATGAGCACGTCGCCCGGGTCGTCCTCGACCAGCAGCACCTCGATGGGCCGGCCACCCTTGTCGTCCATCATGCGGTCAGCTCCTTGTGCTGGGTCGGCACGGCGGGCAGGGTCGCCGCGCCGGAGTTCTCACTGATCGGCAGCGAAAACGTGATGGCCGCACCGTCGGTCCGGGTGTCGTCCACCCAGATGCGGCCGTCGTGATACTCCACGATCTTCTTGGCGATCGCCAATCCCATGCCGGTGCCCGGGTAGGCGTCCTTGGCGTGCAGCCGCTGGAAGATGATGAAGATCTTCTCGGCGAACTCGGCCTCGATGCCGATGCCGTTGTCGCTGACCGTGATGTCCCAGGAGTCGTCCGTACGCACGGCGCTGACCTCGATGCGCACGGGCACGTCGGTACGGCGGAACTTGAGCGAGTTGCCGACGAGGTTCGCCACCAGCGTCTCCAGCAGCGCTTCCTCGCCCGCCACCGTCGGCAGGTCGTGCCAGGTCAGGGCGTCCGCACCGTACTTCTCCTCGACGTTGAGCTGCTCGGCGACGTCACGCAGCACGGAGTCGAGCGAGACCTGCTGGAAGCCGCTGGTGTTGCGGCCGATCCGGGAGAAGGCCAGCAGGTCGTTGATCAGCCGCTGCATCCGCTGCGCGCCATCGACCGCGAACAGGATGTACTGGTCGGCGCGCTCGTCGAGCTGCCCGGCGTAGCGGCGCTGCAGCAGTTGGCAGAAGCTGGCCACCTTGCGCAGCGGCTCCTGCAGGTCGTGCGAGGCGACGTAGGCGAACTGCTCCAGATCCCGGTTCGAGCGCGTCAGCTCGGACGCCTGCAGCTGCAGCTGCTGGTTGATGACCTCGACGGCCTGCCGGGCCTCGCGGACCTCGCTCAGGTCGGCGGCGATCTGGCGGCGCATCGCGTCGATGTCGCGGCCCAACCGTTCCAGTTCCGGCGATCCGGTGCCCGTGATCTCCGTCTCGTACGCACCACTCGCGACGTGGCGGACCTGCTCGGCGAGGCTCGTCACGGGGCGGCTGATCATGCGGTTGATGAGCATGACCAGGCTGGCGCCCATCACCAGCACCACCAGGCCGGCCGCGATGAGCAGCACGACGAGGTTCTCGCTGCCCGACTGCACGCTCGCCACGGCGGCGTTGCGCAGCGTGACGATCTCTTGCTGCAGCGTGGCGAGCTGCTCGCGTGCCCGGTCGAACCGCTCGCGGCCGCCGGACTGGTTGAGCAGCTGCTGCCCGGCCTGTGGGCCCTGGTCACGGGTCGCGGTGATGCCCGGCTCGGCGACGGTGGACCGCCAGGTGGTCGCCGCCGCACGGGCGCGCTCCAGCTGCGCGCGGACCCCCGGCTCGTCGGCCAGCAGCGGGATCATCGTCTCGTACAGCCGCTCCTCGGCCTCGCGGCCGGTGCGGTACGGGCCGAGATCGGCCGGGTCGCCGCTCAACGCGTACCCGCGCACGCCGGTCTCCTGGTCGACCAGGGCCGCGCCCAACTGCTCGCCGGACAGCCGCAGCACGCCGGTCTTGTTGAGCACCACGTCGAGCTGGTCCAGGTTCGCCGTGGCCAGCAGCGCGGCGCTGACCGCGAGCACGGCCAGCAGCGCGGCGGTCGTGGTGGCCAGCGCCGTCACCCGGGCGCGCAGCGACCAGGTCCGCGGGTGGGTGAACGTCATACCCTTGATCAAGAGTTCGGTTCCTTACTCAGCAGGACGATCGCGACGTCGTCGGCCAGCGGACCGCCGTTGAGCGTCTCGGCCGACTCGACCAGACTCGCCGGCAGCCGTTCCATGGTGTCACCGCGGCCGAGCCTGGTGGCGCACAGCCCGACCAGGCCCTCGTCACCGAGCCGGTCGGGGCTGTCGCCCAGCCGCCCCTCGACCAGCCCGTCGGTGTAGAGCAGCAGCGACCAGTCCTCGGGCAGCTCGACGTCGGCCCGCTCGCGGGGCGCGTCACCCACGCCGAGCAGCAGCCCGTACGGCACCTCGACCGGAACGGCCCGGCCGCCGGACAGCAGCAGCGGCGGCGGATGCCCGGCCAGCCAGCACGACGCCCGCGCGGCGGCCAGGTCGATGCGCAGCACCGCCATCGTCGCGAAGGTGCTCGGATGGCTGCGCTCGCTGCAGAGCACCTGCTCCATCGCGGTCAGCGTCTGCTCGGGGGCCACCCCGGCCAGGGTCAGCGCCCGCCAGGCCACCCGCAGCTCGACGCCAAGCGCCGCGCCGTCGACGTCGTGGCCGCTGACATCGCCGATCATCACGTGCACCAGCTCCGGGCTGGTCTGCACCACGTCGAAGAAGTCCCCGCCGAGCAGCGCCTCGTAGCGGCCGGGCCGGTAGAAGGTGTGCACCGCCAGCCGGTCCGTGGTCATCAGCGGCTGGGGCAGCAGGCCGCGTTCCAGCCGGGCCGACTCGGCCTGGCGCAGCTCGACCTCACGCAGCCGACGCGCGTTCTCCTCGGCGTACTTGCGCTCGACGGCGTACTGCACCGAGCGCTCCAGCAGGGCCCCGTCGACCTGGCCTTTGACCAGGTAGTCCTGCGCGCCCTCGGCGACCGCGGTGATGCCGATGTGGGCGTCCTGCTGGCCGGTGAGCACGCAGACCGCGGTGCCGGGCGCGGCGGCCAGCACCCGGCGCAGTCCGTCGATGCCCTGCGCGTCCGGTAGGCCCAGGTCCAACAGGATGCAGTCGACCTCACCCATCTGGTCCCGGGCGTCACGCAGCGTGCGCGCGACGGTGAGCTGGATCGCCGCGTCCTGCTCGCGCAGCAGCTCCTCGACCAGGAATGCGTCGCCTTCGTCGTCCTCGACCAGCAGCACCCGCAACCGGGTCAGCCGAGCCGGGCCTCGCGGCTGGGTCGGCACCGATGCAGCGGCGAACATGGATTCCCTATCGTCACGGCCGCAGGTCGGCGCTGAATACGGTTTCCTCCACCGCACTGCAGATCATGCCTGCGCCGAGCCGCTCCGCACAACTCAGGGCAGCGGGCCCTTGCCGAAGCGTTATGCCACCCCCAGCGGGTGTTCAGCCAGGTGGCCGCGCTTCGCCGACGACCCGCCGAAAGGCCTTGTGCCGCTTGCACGGCAGGCTCATCCTCAAGGTAATCACGGGT
The DNA here is from genome assembly GCF_040648615.1 of Catellatospora sp. NPDC049111. Lineage (NCBI taxonomy): Bacteria > Bacillati > Actinomycetota > Actinomycetes > Micromonosporales > Micromonosporaceae > Catellatospora > Catellatospora sp. NPDC049111. The sequence continues at coordinate 115,870 of NZ_JBEZEB010000005.1, forward strand.
GGCGCACGGACCTCTTGACGGCATGGCCGCACTGCCCGATGATCGCCCGATCTGAAGTGATTTGCGGGGGCTCGGGCCAACGCACCTGACCTGAGGCGGTGACCTGATGAGCTCGCGCTACCGCAACCCACTGGTCAACATCGCGTCCATGCTCGTCTGCGGCCTGCTCGCCGGGGTCGTCGTCGCCGCGGGGGTCTTCCCCGCGGTGGCGCTGTCCGGCATGGCCGCGGTCGTCGGCGGCGACGCCTTCGGCAAGCTGCCCGATGAGCTGATCGTCAAACGCTCGCCCCAGCTGAGCTACCTCTACGCGGCCGACGGCAAGACCCTGCTCGCCACGATGTACGACGAGAACCGGCGCGACCTGCCGCTGGCCGACGTGCCGCTGATCGTGCGCCAGGCCGTGCTCGCCGCGGAGGACCAGAAGTTCTACGAGCACAACGGCGTCGACATCAAGGGCATCGCCCGCGCCTACATCGCCAACAAGAGGGCCGGCGACGTGGAGCAGGGCGCCTCGACGCTGACCATGCAGTTCGTCCGGCTGTCCATCTCGTACTCGGCCGACACCGCGCAGGAGGTCGTCGACGCCACGGAGGACACCGCCAAACGCAAGATCCGCGAAATGCGCTACGCCATGGCCATCGAGCAGCGTATGACCAAGGACGACATCCTCGAGGGCTACCTCAACACCGCCTACTTCGGCAACCGGGCCTACGGCATCTTCGCCGCCGCGCAGGTTTACTTCGGCAAGGAGCCCAAGACGCTGACCGCCGCCGAGGCCGCGTTCCTGGCCGCGCTGGTGAAGTTCCCCGGCGACTTCGACGTGATCAGCCTGAAGGGCCAGGCGCTCGCCGTCGCCCGGCGCGACTACGTGCTCGACGAGATGGTCGGGACCGGCGCGCTCACCGCGCAGCAGGGCGCGGTGGCCAAGAACGAGCCGCTGAAGGTGACCGGCAAGTTCACCCCGAACGGCTGCGTGCAGAGCACCAACATCAAGTGGGGCTTCTTCTGCGACTTCTTCCAGCGCTGGTGGAACCAGCAGCCGGTGTTCGGGGTCACCCCGTACGACCGTGAGCGCTCGCTGAAGTCGGGTGGCTTCCGTATCGTGACCTCGCTGGATCTCACCGCGCAGTCCGCGATGGACCGCAGCATCGACCGGTCGGTGAACAAGAACCCGGACCTGCCCGGCGGCAAGTGGAAGTACAAGTCCGACGCGGTCCTGCTGGCGGCCGTCGAGCCGGGCAGCGGCAAGGTGCGCGGGCTGGCCGCCAACCGCAACTTCCGGATCGACAGCAAGACCAAGCCGCAGAACGGCAAGGCGTCCAACCCGGCGCTGGCCCGCCGCGGCATCCGGGGCAGCTACCCGAACACCACCAACCCGCTGCTGACCGGCGGACCCGACATCGGCGGCTACCAGCCCGGCTCGGTCATGAAGATCTTCACCATGGTCGCGGCGCTGGAGCGGGGCTACCCGCTGTCCACGGTCATCAACACCCGCGCGCCGTACGTCTCCCGGACCCGTATCACCGGCACCCCGAACTGCGGCGGCTACTGGTGCCCGACCAACTCGGGCGGGCGCAACTTCGGCCCGCAGAACATGTGGAACGGCTTCGGCAGCTCCATCAACACGTTCTTCGTGCCGCTGTTCGAGATGACCGGCGGCGCGCGGGTCATCGACACCGCCAAGCGCATGGGCCTGACCTTCTACGACAACCCGCGTTCGACCCTCGACGACTACTACTACTCCACCCAGGCCGCCGACGGCTGGGGGCCGTTCACGCTCGGCGCGTCCGACCACACGCCGCTGCAGATCGCCAACGCGTTCGCCACCCTGGCCGCCGACGGCGTCTACTGCGAGCCGATCCCCGTCGAGTCGATCACCACCAGTAAGGGCGAGAAGCTGGCCGTCGGCGACCGGCGCTGCAAGCAGAACATCCCGGTGGACGTGGCCCGCGCCGCGATCGACGCGGCCCGGTGCCCGGTCGGCGACCGCTCGCTGTACGGCAAGTGCCAGGGCGCCACGGCCCGCGACTCCCGCGAGATCATCGGCAAGCACATCGCCGGCAAGACCGGCACCACCGACAACTCCAAGTCGGTGACGCTCACCATCACCACCAAGCAGCTGGCGATCTCCGGTTTCCAGACCGATCCCGACTGGGCGCAGGTCAACCACGCCATGTCGCACCGCGTCATCAACCCGGCGGTGCAGTACGCGCTGCGCGACGCGATGAAGGGCAAGGAGTCGATCCAATTCCAGCGGCCCAGCAACCTGCGGCTGGTCACCGGATCGCAGGTGGCCATCCCGGCGGTCAAGTGCCGCACGGTGCCGCAGGCCCGGTCGATCCTCAGCGGCAAGGGCTTCAAGGTCGAGATCGCGCCGAAGCAGGTCGACTCGGACTGCCCGAAGGGCACCGCGTCCGGCACGAACCCGTCGGGCCGCACCATCAAGAACGGCGTCGTGGTGATCGAGGTCAGCAACGGCAGCAAGGCCAAGCCGAGCGCACCGCCCAGTCCGGCTCCGAGCCCCGGCAATCCGGGCAACGGGCCCAATCCACCGCCCCCGCCGCAGCTCGCGGCGATGTTCGACGGCTGAGAGTGCGGGCCGCTCACCCCAGCGGGTGAGCGGCCCGGCTCTCAGCTTAGCCGGCCTCGGACTCCGGGAACGCCGCGCCGATCGCGGGGGTCGGCGTGAACGTCGCCGGCATGCCGATGTAGCCGTTGATCGCGCCGATCGACGGATAACGCTGTGCGGCCCGCTCGTCGACGACGTAGTCGGGGATGCGGCGCAGGATCTCGTCCAGCATCACCACCGCCTCCACCTTCGCCAGGTGCGCGCCGACGCAGCGGTGCACCCCCGAACCGAACGCGACGTGCCGGTTCGGCGCACGGTCCAACCGCATCTCGGCCGGGCAGTCGAAGGCCGCCGGATCGCGGTTGGCGGCGGCGAACGCCAGCATCACCCGCTCGCCGGCCGCGATGCGCTGACCGCCGAGCACCGTGTCCCGGGTCGCCGTACGCGACATGAACTGCACCGGGGCCAGCACCCGCAGGAACTCGTCCACGGCCGTGGGCAGCAGCCCCGGGTCGGCGATCAGCCGGTCGCGTTCGGCGGGGTTGCGGTGCAGCCAGTGCAGGGCGTGCGAGACCAGGGCCGTGGTGGTGTCCACTCCGCCGGCGACGACGAGCCCCGCGGTCGCGATGACGTGGTCCAGCGGGAGCAGTTCGCCGTCGTCGCCGGTCGCGGTGGCCAGCACGCTGATCAGGTCGTCGGTGGGCTCGGCCCGGCGGGCCACGACCAGCGCGCCCAGCACCGCCATCATCTCGCCGACCGCGGTCATCGCCTCCGTCCAGGTCTCGCTGCCGGGCGGCGAATAGGTCAGGAGGTGGATCGGCCCGGCATAACGCTCCCAATCCGCCAGCGGCACACCGAGAATGCCGAGAGTGACGATCGCCGGTACCGGGTTGGTCAGCTCGGCGACCAGGTCGGCCTGGCCCTTCTCGGAGAACCGGTCCAGGCAGGCGGCGGTGACCTGGCGGATGAACGGCTCGCGGCGGCGGGACTGCTCCGGCGACAGCGGGCCGTTGAGCAGCCTGCGGTAGACGGTGTGCAGCGGCGGGTCCAGTTCCTGCGGCACGTTCAGGGCCGGGATCGGCGGGTTGCTGGTGCCCCGCATCGGCCCGGCCGGGTCGGTGTGGTCCTGGTACGAGGAGTACACGGCGTGATCGCGCAGGGCCTCCACCACGTGCTCGTACCCGGACACGACCCAGGTCCCGCCGTGGGCGGCGGTGTGCGCGACCGGGCAGGACGCGACGTTGCCGTCGGAGATCTCCTGCCAGCGGTCGCGGTAGTCCGCGCCGTGGTGGTCGAGTTCGATCGTCGTCCGTGCCGCCGGGTCGCGTAGGCCGTCCGGGTGTGCCTGCATGGGCATCCTCCTCAGTCACCGTCCATGATGGACCGCGGCCGCCGCCCCGCCCAGCGGGAAGTTTCAGCCTCCCGGGCGGTGGTGCGCCGAGCAGGCCGGACCGATGATGACCGAGTGGTGGAACTTACCGTGCTGAGTACCGTGCTGGTGCTGTTCAAAGCTGCTTTCGCGGGCGAGGATCTGGACCGCAAGCTCGGCGCCGACGTCATCTCCACCGTGCTGGGCGGGCTGCTGCGCACCGCGTCGCCCACCGATCCGGTGCTGCTCAAAGTGCTGGACCTGGCCGAGAAGCTCGACGTCAGGGACTACAAGCAGGCCATGGCCGCCGGACACCGCTATCTCGCCGAGGCGCACCTGGGCCCCACCCTGCGCACCGACCGGCTCCACCTGGCCCGCGCGCAGCTCGTCGCCGCGGCCTCGGCGGCGGAGGCGATGGAGGTGCCGATGCTGGTGGCCAACGCGGAGTACGCCGTCGCCAAGTGCGACGCGCTGCTCGCCGCGCCCGCGGACGCCGCGATGGCGCTCGACCGCGCGACGGCGGCACTGGAAGGGGCCATCGAAGCCATCGACACCTCCGGGGCCGCATACCGCTGGCGAATGCTGCACGAGGCCAAGTTCAGCCAGGACGGCTCGGTGACCAACTGGCTGACCCGCGCCGCCGACCGCAACCTGATCAGTCAGCGCGACCTCGACGCGGCGGGCAAGGCAGCCGACACCCTGCAGCGTGAGCTGCAGGAGCTGACAGCCCTGTACAGCGAGGTGCAGACCGCGCTCCTGGCCGGCACGGACGGGGCCCACCCGGTGCTGTGGACGCAGCCCGCGGGCCAGACCGTGCAAGGCGGTCTCGACGCGAAGGCCGTGACGACGCTGGCCGGCGACGCCCCGGTCCGCGGGTTCGGCCTGAGTCTGCGAGTGGAGCAGCGCCGGGTCGGCCTCTCCGCGAGCGCGACACCCATCGTCGAGCTGGCACTGGACCTGACCGTGCACGACGACCGGATCCTGCACTGCCGCGGCGTGGTCCTGCCGTCAGTGGGGCCGCCGACCGCGGCGGCGGGTTCGGCGCCATACCTGCGCGGGCTGACCTCGCTGCTGGCTCCGCTCAACCCGCCTGGGGCCACCACGTTCACGGTGCCGAAGGGCAGGCACCGCCGGGTGCTCACGCTGCCGCTCGACAACGACGCGGTGGACACCGTGAAGATCAGGATCTCGCGGCCGTTGTCCGGGGGACGGCAGGCCCCCACCGGGGCGTGCCTCTACATACCGCTGCCGCGGTGACCGCGGCAGCGCCGTAGCTTCGCTCGATCGAGCGAATGGCGGGTTCCAGGCCGCGGTGCCATCATCGCTTGATGGTCGTCGCTCGCCGTACGCTGCTGGGGGCTGGTCTGGCCGCGGTGGGCGCGGCCGTCACCGGATGCGGCGAGCCACCACGCGACCACACCGCCACCTGGGTGCCGCCCGACGGCACGCCCGCCGGCACCGCACCGGCGACACCGAACCCGACGACCACGCCCTCCCCGTCCGCGTCGCCGAGCCCACCGGGACAGGCCGCGTACGCCGCCGACGTCACCAAAACCCTGCGCCGCTACCTGCCCGAAGGCGCGCAGACGCTGCGGCATGACGGCTTCCCGGGCGCGGTCGCACTCGTGCTGGTCGACGGCCACGCCACGGTGCACACCGCGGTCGGCGAGGCGCTGCGCTACGACGCCGGGCCGAAGCTGCTGCCCGCCGGGCGGCGGGTGCCGATGCGCCCCGACTCGGTCTTCGACCTGGCCTCGGTAACCAAGGTCTACACCACGATCCTGCTGCTGCAGCAGGTCGACAAGGGTCGGGTGGAGCTGGCCGCGCCGGTCGCCGACTACCTGCCCGGATTCACCGGCGCCGGTAAGGACGCGGTGACCGTCGCGATGCTGCTCACGCACACCAGCGGCCTACCCGTCGGCGCGAAGGTCACCGGCCTGCCCGACGACGCGGCACGGTGGAAGGCCGTGCTGGCGAGCCCCCTGGTGTCGGGCGCGGTGCCCGGCCGGACGTTCCGGTACTCCAGCGTCGGCCTGATGGTCGCCGGGAAGATCGTCGAGAGGGTCACCGGGCAGCGCCTCGACCTGGCGCTCAAGACCGGCCTCACCGGGCCGCTGGGGCTGCGCGACACGGGTTTCCTGCCGAAGACCTGGCTGTCGAGCGGGGCGCGGAGCACCCGGCTGGTCGCGACCGACGCCCGCTCGTCGCGCGGCCTGCTGCGCGGCACCGTGCACGACGACGTCGCCAACCACCTGGGCGGGGTCGCCGGGCACGCGGGCGTCTTCGCCAGCGCCGCCGACGTCGCCGCGATCGGGCAGCTCCTCCTCGACGGCGGCGTGTACCAGGGCAGGCGCATCCTGGCCGAGGCCACCGTGCGCAGGATGCTGACCGACGCCAACACCGGCAAACCCGCCGTCGACCCGGAACGCCCCACCCGCACGTCCGCGCACGGCCTCGGCGTCGTGCTGAACCAGCGCTGGTTCATGGGCCGGCTCAGCAGCGCCCGCACGTTCGGCCACACCGGCTTCGCCGGGCCGTCGCTGCTGGTAGACCCCGATCGCCGGCTCGTGCTGGCCCTGCTCACCAACCGGGCCCACCCGAACTGGAGCTGGGCCGACCCCGATCCGGCCCGCGTCGCCGTGGCCGACGTCCTCGCCCGGGCCGTCGGCTGACCAAGACCGCTCGACCTGCCCGGCACCTGGGCGAATACACACTCAAGATACGCACAAACGCCAGGCAATTCGGTGGATCACGTACGCAGGTACGACGCGCCGTTGAGGTCGATGATCGTGCCCGACGCCCATTCCGCCTGCGGCGATGCCAGCCAGTGCACGGCGGCGGCGACCTCCTCCGGCTGCGCGACCCGGCCGAACGGGCTCTGCGCCCGGATCTCGTCGGCCCGGTCGGACTTGAGGTGCTCGCTGACCATGTCCGTCTCGACGAAACCCGGCGCGACCGCGGCCACGGCGATGCCGTGCGGGGCGAGCGCGACCGCCAGCGACTGCGTCAGCGAGTTCAGCCCGGCCTTGCTCGCGCCGTACGCGACCTGGCCGGGTTCGCCGCGGAACGCGCCGCGCGAGGACACGTTGACGATGCGGCCACCGCGCTCGCGCATGTGCCGTGCCGCGCACCAGATCGCGTTGGCCGCGCCGACCAGGTTCGTGTCGAGGGTGGCCCGCCACTGCTGCTGCCAGTCCTCGTAGGAGGTGTCGAAGATCGGGTGCGGGGTGAACACTCCGGCGTTGTTGACCAGCACGTCGAGCCCGCCCAGCGACGCGGCCGCGCCGTCGACCATGGCGCGTACCGCCTCCGGGTCGGCCAGGTCGGCCTGGACGACGACGTGACCGTCGCCGGGCAGCGCGTCGCGCAGCTGCTCCGCGGAGCGCACCGACGCTCTGCAGTGGATCGCCACCCGGTCGCCGCCGGCCGCGAACGCCTCCGCCACGGCCTTTCCGATGCCCCGCGAGGCCCCCGTCACCAGCACTGCGCGTCCCGTCATGTCGATCATCTTGCCAGCGGGCACGCCCTCGGCCAACGGTCCTGCGACCAGCGTCACCGCCACCCCAGCGGCGGGGCCGACGATCCGGATCCGCACGGCCCGCTGGGCGCGGTGGTGCCTGGATGTGCTGGAGTGGACCGGTGGACGCCATGGACATCGCGGCGCAGTTCGACCTCGGCGCGGGCGCGAAGCTGACGGAAGGTCCGGTCGCCGAGGGCCGCCAGGGCGCGGTCCGGCGGCTGGAGACCGCCGACGGCCGTTGGGCGGTGAAGACCCTCTTCCACCCGGCCGACGAGAACTCGGTTCAGGCGGCGACGCTGTTCCACGAGGCGGCGTACGCGGCCGGAGTGCCGACACCGCAGGTCCGGCGCACCACCACCGGAGCGGTGTTCGCCCGCGTCGGGAACCGCCAGGTCAGGGTGTACGAGTGGGTGGACCTGGAAGAGTCCGATCCCGGCCTCGATCCCGAGCTGGTCGGCACGGTCCTCGCCGCCGTACACCGGGTGCCTGGCGACGCGGATGGGCCGGTCGACCCGTGGTACCGCGAACCGGTCGGCCCCGACCGCTGGGACGAGCTGGTCCGGGAGCTGACCACCGCCGGGGCCCCCTTCGCGGGCCGGCTGGCCGAGGTGCGCGACGAGCTGGTGGCACTGGAGGCATGGCTCGAACCGCCCGCGGCGGTGCGGACCTGCCACCGTGACCTGTGGGCCGACAACGTCCTGCCCACCGCCGCCGGTGGCGTGTGCGTCATCGACTGGGAGAACAGCGGCCCCGCCGATCCGAGCCAGGAACTCGGGTGCGCGCTGTTCGAGTTCGCGCGCACCGACCCGGGCCGGGCCCGCGCGCTGACGGCCGCCTACCGCCAGGCGGGCGGCCCCGGGACGGTGGCCCGGCGCGGCGACTTCTCGATGCTGATCGCGCAGCTCGGGCACATCACCGAGATCGCCGCGACCGACTGGCTCCGGCCGGAAGCCCGTTCCCGTCGGCGGTCCGACTCCGCGGCCTGGATCAGCGAAGTCCTCGACGAACCGCACACCCGGGACCTGCTGGACGCGCTACTAAGGGCCGTCGACGCCCGCTGACCGGGCCCGGCCACCACGCGGTGATCGCTGAACTTGCCGGGCACCTGTGCGAATCCACGTGCAAGATACGCACAGGTGCCCGGCAAGTCGGATGATCTTGTGGTGGTGCGGTCAGGCCGTGGCGGCCGCCATGCGCTCGCGCAGGGTGCGGGGGCGCAGGTCGGTCCAGTTGGTCTCGACGTAGGCGAGGCAGGCCTCGCGGGTGTCCTCGCCGAACACGGTGTGCCAGCCCGCCGGGACGGCCGCGAAGGCGGGCCACAGCGAGTGCTGGTCCTCGTCGTTGACGAGCACGAGGTAGCGGCCGTCGGCGTCTTCGAACGGGTTGGTCATGACTTCTCCTGAACATCGGCGCCGGCCGGGGCCGGCGGGTTTGCGGTCGCCGGGACGAGCCCGGACAGGGTCGATTCCGGTCGCGCCACCGCGGCGGTGAGCACGCTCACCAGGTCGGCGGCGATCCGGTCGGCGGTGGCCCGGTCGAAGCGGGCCGTGGCGTACTCCAGCTCCACGTGCACCGGGGTGTCCCCGGCGGGCTCGTAGAAGCTGACGGTCAGCTCGGCCCGTACCGTGCCGGTCGGGATCTGGTCGAAGCGCAGCACGCCGTCGCCGAGGCGGGCCTCCTCGTGGTGCACCACCATCACCCGCGGCCCGTCCAGGCCCGGCGCGGCAGCGTCGAGCACCGCCGCGAACGGCACCTCCTGGTGGTCGAGCGCGGCCAGGTCGGCGGCCCGGACCCGGTCGAGCAGCGTGCTGAACGCCGGGTCGCCGGAGGTGTCGGTGCGCAGCACGACGGTGTTGTAGAAGCAGCCGGCCAGGTCGGTCAGCGCCTCCTCGGTGCGGCCCGCGACGAGGCTGCCGATCGGCAGGTCCGTGCCGCAGCCGTACCCGGTGAGCAGGGTCGCGAACGCGGCCTGCACCACCATGAACATGCTGGTGCCGGTGCGCCTGGCCAGCTCGTCGACGCCGCGGTGCAGGCAGGTGTCGAGCAGGAACTCGACCGTCTCGCCGCGCCGCGACACGACGCCGTCGCGGGCCCGGTCGGCGGGCAGGTCCAGGTCGGGCATGCCCGCCAGGGTCTGCGTCCAGTACGCCAGCTGCCGCGCGTGCCGGCTCGCCGGGTCCTTCGGGTCACCGAGCAGGGTGTACGCCCAGCGCGTGTAGTCGGCGTAGCCGACCGGCAGCGGCTCCCACGCCGGGGCGAGCCCTGTACTCCGAGCCGCGTAGGCGGTGGCCAGGTCGCGCAGCAGCGGGACCACGGACCACTCGTCCACGCCCAGGTGGTGCGTGGTGAGCAGCAGTGTGCGCCGCTGCGCGCCGTGCTCGTCGGAGCCGATGACCAGGCGGGCCCGCAGCGGCGGCTGCTCGCCCAGGTCGATGGTCTCCCGGGCCAGCACGTCCAGGCGCAACGCCAGCGGCGTGCCGTCGTCGGCGACCGGTTCGAGCATCCGCTCCCCCAGCACGCGACGCTGCGCGCCGCCCGCCACCGTGTGCAGCGGCTGGTGCCGGGTGATCACGTCGCGCAGGGCCGCGTCCAGGGCAACGACGTCCAGGTCGGACGCGGGCACCGCGAACGCGATGTCCCAGCCGGGCCGGTCCACGGCCCGGTGCAGCCGCCACGGGTGCAGCTGTACCGGCGCGAGCCGGTCGGCCACGTCGCCGTCGGACTCCGCTGCCGCGCCGCAGGCCGCCCGGTCGTGGGGGCTGGTGTGGACGAGCTGCGGGCGGTCGCCCGCGACCGCGCGGTCGAGACGTTCAGCCAGCTCGGCGACGGTCGGGGCGTCGAAGACGTCGCGGATCGCGAGGTCCGAGCCCAGGGCGGTGCGCACGCGGCCGATCAGGCGCATCAAGGCCATGGAGTGGCCGCCCAGGTGGAAGAAGTTGTCGTGGACGCCGACCTCGGGCAGGCCGAGGACCTCCGCGAACAGTTCCGCCAGCTGGTGCTGCCGGGCCGTGGCCGGCTTGGCGTCGCCGGCCAGCGAACCCCAGTCCGGCGCGGGCAGCGCCTTGCGGTCCACCTTGCCGTTCGGGTTGACCGGCAGCGGGCCGTCGAGCACCACGACCAACGACGGCACCATGTACTCGGGCAGCACCGCGCCGACGTGCGCCCGCAGCACCGCCGGGTCCGCCGCACCGTCCGGGGAGACGTACGCGACGAGCCTGGTGGTGTCGCCGGTGCGGTCGGCGACCACGGCGGCCTGGCGGACCGTGTCGTGCCCGGCGAGCACCGCCTCGATCTCGCCCGGCTCGATCCGGAAGCCGCGGATCTTGACCTGGTTGTCGGCCCGGCCCAGGAAGTCGATGTTGCCGTCGGCCTTCCAGCGGGCCCGGTCGCCGGTGCGGTACATACGCGCCCCCGGCCCGGCGAACGGGTCGGCGACGAAGCGCAACGCGGACAGGCCCGGCTTGCCGAGGTAACCGCGGGCCAGGCCGCGGCCGCCGACGTACAGCTCGCCGACGAGACCGACCGGCACCGGCCGCAGCCGCTCGTCGAGGATGTACGTCACCGTGTTCGGGTCGGGGCGGCCGATCGGCACCGGCGCGTCCCACTCCGGCACGGCCCGCCACAGGGTCGAGTTGACCGTGGCCTCGGTGAGGCCGTACGCGGCGAACAGTTTCAGGTGGCCGGCCCAGCGGTTGATCAGGCCGGCCGGCACCGTCTCCGTGCCGACCAGCACGCACAGGCCCTCGGGCAGGTCGGCGTCGGGCGGCAGGATGGACACCAGCGACGGCGGCAGGATCGCGTGGGTGACCCCGTGCGCGTACAGCAGCTCCGACAGCGCCGCGCCCGGCGTGCGGGCCTCGTCCGGGGTGATGACCAGCGCGGCCCCGGTGCACAGCGCCATCGACACCTCGAACGCGAACACGTCGAAGCCGATCGAGGCGAACTGCAGCACCCGGCTGTCCGCGGTGACGCCCATCGGGTCCACCGCGGTCTCGACCAGGCTGCCGATGCCCTCGTGCGACACCGTCACGCCCTTGGGGCGCCCGGTGGAGCCGGAGGTGTAGATGACGTACGCGGCGTGGTCCATGCCTGTCGGCGCGGGCAGCACCGGACGGACCGGGGTCGTGTCGGTGACGTCGTCCAGCACCAGGACCGGGGTGTCCGACTCGGGCAGCAGGCCCTTGGCCTTGCCCGTGGTCACCACCAGCGCCGCCCCCGAGTCCTCGATCATGTACGCGAGGCGGTCGGCCGGGTGGTTGAGGTCCAGCGGCAGGAAAGCGGCGCCCAGCCGGTTGACGGCGAGCACGGTCACGATGGTCTCCAGCGAGCGGGGCACGGCGACACCGACCACGCTCTCGGGGCGTACGCCCCGGTGGGCCAGGACCCGGGCGAGCCGCCCGGCGCGCGCGGCCAGCTCCACGTAGGACACCTCGCGCTCCCCGTCGATGACCGCGACGGCCTCCGGGGCACGGGCCACCCGCAGCGCGAATGCCTCGGGCAGGGTCAGCTCGGCCACCGGCCGCGCGGTCTGGTTGAACCCGCGCAGCACCTGGTCCAGCTCGCCCTCGACGAGCAGGTCCAGGTCGGCCAGCGGCCGGTCCGGCTCGGCGCAGACCGCGTCGGCCAGTCGCGCCAGCCGACGCCCGAGCAGCTCGACCGTGGCCCGGTCGAACAGCGCGCCGCGATACGTGAGCAGGCACTCCAGCTCGTCGCCCGCGCCTTCGAGCACCTCGACCACCAGGTCGAATCGGGCCGTGGTGGTCGCCAACGGTTCGTCCGAGCAGTCCAGGCCGGACAGCCCGGCCCAGTCCGCGGCGTGGTTGCGGTGCACGACCATGACCTGGAACAGCGGGTTGCGGCCCGGCGAGCGGGCCGGGTTGACCGCCTCGACGACCGCGTCGAACGGCACGTCGGCGTTGGCGAACGCGGCCAGGTCGGTCTCGCGTACCCGGGCCAGCAGCTCGGTGAACGACGGTGACCCGGACAGGTCGGTACGCAGCACCAGCGTGTTGACGAAGAAGCCGACCATGTCGTCGAGCCCCTCCTCGCCACGGCCGGCGATGGGTGCGCCGAGCGGGAGGTCGTCGCCCGCGCCGAGGCGGTGCAGCAGCGTCGCGGCCAGCGCGTGCGCGGCCATGAACATGCTCGCCCCGGACGACGACGCCAGCTCACGCAGGCGGGCCCCGGTCGCGGCGGGCAGGGTCAGGCTGACCGAGCCGCCACGGGCGTCCGGCGTCGCCGGGCGGGCCCGGTCGGTCGGCAGGGCCAGCTCCTCCGGGGCTCCGGCCAGGGCATTCGTCCAGTACGCGAGCTGCCGCGCGGCGAGGCTGTCCGGGTCGGACGGGTCGCCGAGCAGGTCACGCTGCCAGAGCGTGTAGTCGGCGTACTGCACCGGCAGCGGCGTCCAGTCCGGGGCATGCCCCGCCAGGCGTGCTTCGTACGCCGTGGTCAGGTCGCGCAGGAACGGGCCGTCGGACCACTCGTCGGTGGCGATGTGGTGCAGCAGCAGCGCGAGCACGTGCTCGTCCGGCCCGGCCTCGATCAGCGTGCCCCGCACGGGCAGCTCACTCGCCAGGTCGAACGGGCGCGCCAGCACCTCGTCGATCAGCTGCGTCAGGGCGTCACCGTCGGGCAGCCCGCGCCGGGCGACGTCCGACGCCGGGACGAGGTCGAGCACCGGGCGGGCCTGGTCGGCGGGCAGGATGCGCTGCGACGGCTCACCCTCGACCGCGGTGAACACGGTGCGCAGGGACTCGTGCCGGGCGACCACGTCGTGCAGGGCGTCGTGCAACGCGGCCCGGTCCAGCGGCCCGCGCAGGCGGACGACCAGCGGGAAGTTGTACGCCGCGGAAGGTCCCGCGAGCTGTTCCAGCAGCCACAGGCGCTGCTGGGCCGCCGACAGCGGCAGTTCGCCCGCCCGGGGACGGGCCACCAGCTCGGCCCGCGCCGTCGAGGCGGCCGGGTCGATCCGGGCGGCCAACTGCGCCACGGTCGGGGCCTCGAACAGGTCCCGGATGGACAGCGTCGCGCCCAGCGCGGTGCGGGCCCGGCTGACCAGGCGGATCGCCAGCAGCGAGTGGCCGCCCAGTTCGAAGAAGCTGTCGTCCACACCGACCGCGGGCAGGCCCAGTAGCTGCGCGAACAGCTCGCACAGTGCCTCCTCCGCCGGGGTCGCCGCCGGGCGGCTGGCCGCGCCGGTGAGCACGGTCGCCTTCGGCAGGGCGCGCACGTCGAGCTTGCCGTTGACGGTCAGCGGCAGCCGGTCCACGGCCGTCAGGGCCGCGGGCACCATGTAGTCGGGCAGGGTGCGCTTGAGGTGCTCGCGCAGCGCGGGCAGCACCGCCTCGTCGGGGCCGTCCCAAGCGGGGCCGCGTACGACGTAGCCGGCCAGCCGCTTCGCGCCGTCGCCGGAGCTGTCAACGATCACCGCCGCGTGCGCGACGGCCGGGTGTGTGCCCAGCGCCGACTCGATCTCGCCCAGCTCGACCCGGTAACCGCGGATCTTCACCTGGTCGTCGGTGCGGCCGAGGAAGTCGATGTTCCCGTCGGCACGGCGGCGCACCAGGTCACCGGTGCGGTACATGCGATCGCCCGGCGCGCCGAACGGATCGGCGACGAAGCGCTCGGCGGTCAGGTCGGGGCGCAGGTGGTAGCCCCGGGCCAGGCCGATGCCCGCGATGTACAGCTCACCGGGCGAACCGGGCGGCACCTCGCGCAGCATCGCGTCGAGCACGTACGCGCGGGTGTTCCAGATCGGCGCGCCGACGGTCGGGGTGTCGCTGTCGAGCGTGCCCCCGCCGAGCGTGTTGATGGTGTACTCGGTCGGCCCGTACAGGTTGTAGCCCAGCGTGCCGGGGGTGTCGCGCAGTGCAGCCCAGACCGCGTCGGACACGGCCTCGCCGCCGAGCAGCACCAGCGGCGGCCGGTGCCGGCCCGGCCCGTCCTCGAGCAGCCCTTCCTCGATCAGGTGCTGGGCGTAGGTCGGGGTCACGTTGACGACGTCGACGCCGTGCCGGTCGCAGTACGCGACCAGCGCGGGCGCGTCGCGGCGCAGCTGCTCGTCGCAGACGTGCACCTCGTGGCCCTCGACCAGCCAGAGCAGCTCCTCCCACGACATGTCGAACGCGAACGACACGGTGTGCGCGACCTTCAGGCGGTGCCCGCCGGCGGCCTCGATCACCGGGTTGAAGATCGCCTCCCGGTGGTTGAGCTGCATGTTCGTCAGCCCGCGGTACGCCGTGACGACGCCCTTCGGGCGGCCCGTCGAACCCGACGTGAAGATCAGGTACGCGGGGTGGTCCAGCCGCCCCGCCACCCCGGGCGCGAACAGCGGCCGCTCCGCGTCGGCCAGGTCCCCGCCGCCGTACGCGGCCAGCTCGGCGCGGGTGTCCGCGTCGTCGAGCAGCACCAGGTTCGCCAGCCCGCCGGGCAGCCGGCCGGCGACCGCCGACGTGCTGAGCACGCACATCGGCGCGGTGTCCTCGATCATGAAGCCGAGGCGCTCGGCGGGCAGGTCCAGCTCCAGCGGCAGGTACGCCGCACCGGTGCGCAGCACCGCGAACAGCGCCACCACCATGTCCACGGTCCGCGGCAGGGCCAGCCCGACCACGGTCTCCGGGCCCGCGCCCCGCGACAGCAGCAGCCGCGCCATCCGGTTGATCCGCGCGTCGAACTCGGCGTACGTCAGCGTCAGCGCCCCGTCGACCAGCGCCGTCACGTCCGGCGTCCGGGCCGCCTGCTCGGCGAGCAGGTCCGCGACGGTCAGCTCGCCGATGTCGTGCCCGGTGCGCGCCCACTCGGCGGTCTGCGCGTCGCGCTCGCCGGGCAGCAGCAGGTCCAGCTCGCGCACCGGCGCGTCCACGCCTGACACCAGCCGGTCCAGCACGACCAGCAGCCGGTCCAGGACCGCCTGGGCGGCCGGGCCGTCCACGATGTCGGGCCGGTGGTCCAGCGCCAACCGGATCGCCCGCTGCGGGGTCACCACCAGCGTCAGCGGGTAGTGGGTGGCGTCGACGCCGTCGACGGCCTCGATGCCGTGCCGGGCGCGCAGGTCGGCGCTGCCGTCCTCGTCCACGAAGTTCTGCAGCACGTACAGCGTGTCGAACAGGGTCGCGTGCCCGCTGTCGCGCTGCACCTGGCCCAGGCCGACGTGGTCGTACGGCATCAGCGCCAGGCGCTGGTCCTGCACGCGGCGCAGCAGGTCGCCGACCCGCTCGCCCGCCCGCGGTGCGATCCGCATCGCGACCGTGTTCAGGAACAGGCCGATGACGTCCTCGACCCCCTCGACCTCGCTGTGCCGTCCGGCGACGGTCATGCCGAACACGGCGTCCGGGCGGCCGGTCAGCGCGCCCAGGGTCAGGCCCCACGCGGTGGTCAGCACCGTGTTCAGGGTCAGCCCCTGCTCCCGCGCCACCTGCCGGACCCGGTCGCTGACCTGCTCGGGCAGCCGCGCCTCGACGCGCCGCGGCACGGCCGGGGCCGGGGTCCGGTCCGCCGGGCCGATCAGCGTCGGCTCGGCCAGTCCCGCCAGCGCCTCGCGCCACGCGGCGGCGGCCTCCTGCTCGTCCTGCGCGCCCAGCCAGGCCAGGTGATCGCGGTAGGAGCCCGGCACGGGCAGCCCGGTCGCGTCGCCGTCGCGCTCGTACAGGGTGAACAGCTGCTCGACGAACAGCTCCTCGGACCAGCCGTCCCACAGGATGAGGTGGTGCGTGATGACCAGGCGGTCGCGGCCGCTCGGCATCCGGATCAGCAGCATCCGGCACAGCGGCGGCCGGGCCAGGTCGAACCGGGCCACCCGGTCGGCGGACATCAGTTCGGCGGTACGCGCAGCGGCCTGCTCGTCGCTCAGCTCCGCCAGGTCGGCCACGCTCACCGGCAGGTCCAGCCCGTCGGCGACGAACTGCGCCGGCCGGGACAGCCCTTCACTGGTGAACCCTGCCCGCATCGCCGTGTTACGCGCCAGCAGCACCCGCCCCGCCCGCCGCAGCCGCTCCACGTCGACGCGGTAGCCGAGGTCGAAGGCGTCCTGCCCGGTGTAGACGTCCAGCGTCGCGGTGTCGTAGCTGGCGTGGAAGAACAGGCCCTCCTGCAGCGGCGACAGCGGCCACACGTCCGACACCGGCCCCGGGCTGACCGCGGCCAGCCGCTCCACCTCCTCCCCGGTCAGCTCCAGCAGCGGTCCCGCCGGGGTGTCCCGCCGCGCGGGAGCCGCTGCCGCGAGGGCGGTCAGCGCCTGGTGCCACAGGTCGGACAGCTCGTCGAGGTCGGCGGTGGAGAGCAGAGCCGCCGGCCAGGTCCAGGTGGTGGTGAGGGTGGTGCCGTGTGGGCTCTCGGTGGCCACGACGTCGAGTTGCAGCAGGTGTGTGGCGGGCAGGCCGCCGTTGACCGGGGTGATCGCGGCGGACTCCGGGGCGGGCGTCCACGCGGCCCCGGTCGCGGCCGGGAAGCGGCCGAAGTAGTTGAACAGCACCTGCGGCGTCGCCAGGCGGGCCAGCAGCGGCGCGGTCTGCGCGTTGAGGTGGCGCAGCATGCCGTGGCCGATGCCGCCGTCGGGCACCGCCCGCACGCGCTCGCCGACGGCCGCCATCAGCGCGACCGGGTCGGCGTCGGCGACCGGCAGCCGCACGGGCTGCACGCTGGTGAACCAGCCGACGGCACGGGACAGGTCCAGGTCGGGTTCGAGCTGTTCCCGGCCGTGGCGCTCGACGTCCACGAGCAGTTCCCCGGCCGCCCGGCCGTGCCGTTCCTGCCAGCCCCGTACCGCCGTGGCCAGCGCGGCCAGCAGTCCATCGGTGATCTCGCCACCCAGCGCGGGCACCGCCGACAGCAGTGACGCGGTCACGTCGGCGGGCAGTGCGGTGATCCGGCTGGTGGCGGCGTTGCCGGAGCCCGTGGTGTCGGCAGCGCCCGGCTGAGCCGGCAGGACCGCGCCGGGCAACAGGTCCGCGCCGGGAGCGAGCGTCTTCGCCCAGTGCTCCAACTCGCCGAGGCGCTGCGGCTGCTGCGCCTGGGCGGTGACGGCGTGGGCGAACCTGCGCAGTGACGTGTCCACGGGCGGCAGGCAGGGGGCGGTGCCTGAGGTGGCGGCGTGCCAGGCGGCGGCGAGGTCCTCGAACAGGATGCGCCAGGACACGCCGTCGACGGCCAGGTGGTGTGCTGCCAGCAGCAGGCGGCCCGGCCGGTCGCCGGCGTCGAACCAGACGGCGCGCAGCACGCTGCCCGCGTCGGGGTCGAGCAGCGCGGTGGCCGTGGCGGCGTGCTCGGCCAGCAGCTCCGGCAGCGCCCCCTCGTCCACGCCCGACACGTCCACACGCGCCAGCAGGTCGGCGGCGGCGAGCGTGCCGGTCGGCTCGGTGCGCAGGGTCCACAGCACCGAGGCGATGCGCTGCAGGCGCAGCCGCAGGCCGTCGTGGTGGTCGAGCACGATCTGCAGCGTCGCGGCGATGGACCGCTCATCGGCTCCCGCAGGGGTGACGAGCAGCATCGGCATCGTGAACCGGTCGATCGCCACCCCGGTGTCGCGCAGCCAGTGCACGATCGGCAGCAGCGGCACGTCCCCTACCCCGTCGCCCGAGGTCACCGCTGCCCCGGCCACGGCGGCGGCCGACGCTGGGCCTGCCGACCCGGCACCGGCCGGACCCATCTCCGACGCAGCGGAGGACATCCCGGTGGGTGAGTACATCGTTTTTGATGTGGCCACATCACTTTCGATGTGGTGCGACGACGGAGCACCTGCCGCCGCGGCGAGGTCTGCCAGGCGGCGCGGGGTGCGGGCGGCGAGCACGCCGCGCGGGCTGATCGGCAGCCCCGCGCGCCGGGCACGGCTGGACACGCCGATGGACAGGATGCTGTCGCCGCCGAGGGCGAAGAAGTCGTCGTCCGGCCCGACCGGCGCGGTCCCAAGGACCGCCCCGACGATCTCGCACAGCACCGCGACCGGTCCGGTCGCGGCCTCGCCCGTGATCGTCCGAGTTGCCTGGCACTCGTGCGTATCTTGACCGTGCTTTCGCCCACATGCCTGGCAAGTCGGGTGATCGAGCGGCGCCGGGTGGCCGAGGGCGGTCGGGCGGGGGGCGGGCAGGGCGGCGCGGTCGAGTTTGCCGCTGGAGGTGCGCGGGAGGGCGTCGAGGACGACGAACGCGGCCGGGACCAGGGCCGAGGGCAGCGCGGACGTGGCCGCCTCGCGGAGCGCGGCCGGGTCCAGCACGCGGCCGGAGGCCGGAACCGCGTAGGCGACCAGCTGGACGCCGCCGGGTCCGTCGGTGCGGGCGATGACGGCGGACTGGGCCACGTCCGGGCGGCTGGTCAGCCACGACTCGACGTCGGCCGGGTCGATGCGTACCCCCCGGATCTTGATCTCGAGGTCGGTGCGGGCCAGGTAGGTGAGCGTGCCGTCGGCGGCGCGGACGACGATGTCGCCGGTGCGGTACATGCGCTCACCGGGTGCGCCGGCCGGGTCGGCGACGAACCGGGACGCGGTCAGGGCGGCGCGGCCGAGGTAGCCGCGGGCCAGCTGCGCGCCGGAGACGTACAACTCGCCGGGCACGCCCACGGGCACGGGGCGCAGGCAGTCGTCGAGCACGTGCAGGCCGGTGTTCGCCACGGGGCCGCCGATCGGCACGGCCGGGCCGTGCTCCCCGTCGTTGGGCCACCAGGTGACCTGCACGGCGGTCTCGGTCGGGCCGTAGAAGTTGTCCAGGCGGGTGCCGGTCGCCGACTCCCAGCGCCGAGCCAGGTCACCGGTCAGCGCCTCGCCACCGCAGGAGACCCAGCGCAGGTCGCGCGCCCACGAGCGGTCCGCGAGCAGGTCGTCGGCGAGCAGGAACGCCTCCACCATGGACGGCACGAACGTCGCGGCACTGACCCGATGCGCCCGCATGAGCGCGGCCAGCTCAGCCGGGTCGTGCTGCGCGCCGGGCTCGGGCAGCACCACTGCCGCGCCGGCGGTGAGCGGCCAGAACAGCTCCCACACAGAGGTGTCGAACGTCGCCGGGGCGAGTTGCAGCATCCGATCGGCTTCGTGCAGCCCGAAGGTGCGCTGCGACCACGCCAGCTGGTTGCCGATCGCCCGGTGCGTGACCAGCACGCCCTTGGGCCGCCCGGTGGAGCCGGAGGTGTAGATGACGTACGCGGGGTGCTCGGGGTCCACGGGTGCCGGCGTGCCCGCGGCCTCGTCGGTCCCGGCGAGCACGTAGGACAGCCCGGCCCGGCGGGGCAGCCGGGACAGCAGGTCCGGGGTGGTGACCACGGTGGCGACCCCGGCGTCGGCGAGCACCGCGTCGAGGTTCGGCGACGCGGGGTCGACCGGCAGGTATGCGGCCCCGCTGTACAGCACGCCGAGCATGGCGGCGACCTGCCGGGCCGAGCGCGGCAGCGCGACC
Organism: Catellatospora sp. NPDC049111; assembly: GCF_040648615.1. NCBI lineage: Bacteria > Bacillati > Actinomycetota > Actinomycetes > Micromonosporales > Micromonosporaceae > Catellatospora > Catellatospora sp. NPDC049111. The sequence goes on from NZ_JBEZEB010000005.1 coordinate 135,708, forward strand.
GCTACGACCTGCTCGGGCCCCACGCCCCGGGCGGTCAGCCGGGCGGCCAGTGCGGCGGCGCGGGCGGTCAGGACGGCGTAGCTGAGCTGTTCGTCGGCCGCGATGACGGCGGCCGCATCCGGGGTCCGGGCGGCTTGCGCGGCGACGAGCCCGGCCAGGCCGGTGCCGGGTACGCCGGGGACCGGCTGCCCTTCACGCAGCGGATCGGCGGTGGACTCACCGCGCAGCGGCGCGGGGGCGTCGCCGAGGTCGATCGCGCCCGCGAGCAGGTCCGGTGCGGTGAGCACGGCGTCGAGCAGCGCGGGCAGCCCGGTGCGCAGCCGGGTCAGGGTCGCCGCGGGAAGGCGGGCCGGGTCGTGCTCGATGACCAGCGACAGCTCGTCGCCGGGGACGGCGAGCAGGCTGACCGGGTAGTGGGTGGCCTCGCGGTAGGACACGTCCGCGACGCGGACCGCGCCGGAGGCGTCGCGCAGGTCGCCGTCGGCGGGCAGGTTCTCCACGGTGACGAGGCTGTCGAACAGCTCGCCGCCGCCCGCGAGGCGGGTGATCGCGGTCAGGCCCAGGTGCTGGTGGTCCAGCAGCGCGGTCTGCGCCGCCGCGAGCCGGGACAGGACCTCGCGTAGCGGCTCGTACGGGGCCCAGCTCACGCGGACCGGGACGGTGTTGATGAACAGGCCGATCATCGACTCGACGCCGGGGGTGTCACCGTCGCGACCGGACACGGTGCTGCCGAACAGCACGTCCCGGCGGCCGGTGAGGCGGCCCAGCAGCAGGCCCCACACGCCGTAGAGCAGGGTGCTCGCGGTCACGCCGTACGCCCGGGCGGCGGCGGACAGCCGTGCGCCGGTGCCGTCGGGCAGGGTCACAGGCACCAGCCGGACCTCGCCGGAGGCGTCCTCGGCCGCCGGTCCGGCGACCAGGGTCGGGCCGTCCACCCCGGACATCGCCGAACGCCACGCGCCCTCGGCTGCCGCGTGGTCGCGGGCCGCCAGGCGGCGCAGGTGCTCGCGGTACGGCGTCACGGCGGGCAGCCGGACGTCGCCGGTGGCGTACAGCGCCATCAGCTCGCGCAGCGCTACCGTGGCCGACCAGCCGTCGGTGACGATGTGGTGGTGCGTGAACACCAGCGTGTGCCGGTCGCCGCCGTGGTCGACGAGCAGATGGCGCACCAGCGGCCCGACGGCCGGGTCGAACACGGCCGCCTTCTCGTCGGCGAGGATCTGCGCGCACAGCTCGGCCGACGACGCGGCCTCCATGCGCGACAGGTCGACCTGCCGCCACGGCGCGGTCGCCGTCGCGGACACCGCCTGCACGAGCCGCCCGTCGGCCAGCTCGTGGAACGACGCGCGCAGCGGCGCGTGCCGGGCCACGATCGTGTCCACGGCCCGGCGGACCGTGTCGGCGTCGACGGGCCCGTGCAGCTCGACGACCTGCTGCACCTGGTAGCTGCCGTCCCCGGTGTAGGCGTGGAACAGCAGCCCTTCCTGCAGCGGCGACAGCGGCAGCACGTCGTCGAGCCCCGGCACCAGCGCCGCGAGCGCGTCCACGTCGGCCTGGACCAGCTCGACCAGCGGGAAGTCCGACGGGGTGTGCCCGCCCGCGCCCGGCACCGCGGCGGCCTCGGCCAGCTCGCCGAGCGCGGCGAACCAGCCCTCGGCCAGCTCGCGCACCGCGTCCTCGGTCAGCAGGTCCGCCGGAAACGCCCAGGTCACCCCGAGCGTGGGCCCGTCCGGTCCCTCCTGCGCGAACGCGTTGACCTCCAGTGTGTACGGCGCGACCGGCATCGCCGCGTCGTAGCCGCCGGCCAGCATGCCGACGCCGGGCAGCGCGGTGAAGTCGCCGTGGGCGTCGACACCGAAGCGGCCCAGGTAGTTGAAGCTGAGCTGCGGCTGCGGGAGCGCCGCCAGCAGCGGTGCGGTCTGCGGGTTCACGTGGCGCAGCAGCCCGTAGCCGACGCCGTGGTCGGGCAGGGCCCGCAGCCGCTCCTTGACGTGCTTCAGCGCTGCGCCCAGGTCGTCGGGGTCCGGGCCGAGATCGAGCCGCACCGGGAAGATGCTGGTGAACCAGCCGAGGGTGCGGGACAGGTCGGCACCGGGCACGATCTCCTCCTCGCGCCCGTGGCCTTCGAGGGCCACCAGCACGGGCGGGGTCCGCATGTCCCGGGCGGCCCGCCACCGGTGGACGGCCGCGGCCAGCGCGGTGAGCAGCACGTCGTTGACGCCCGCGTGCCAGGCGGCGGGCACCGTGGTCAGCAGCGGCGCGGTCGCGGCGGCGGGCAGGTGCAGGGTGAGGTGGCGGACGGAGGCCAGGTCGGCGACCGGGTCGAGGGCGCGGTGCGACAGGGCCGGGTCGTCGCCGTCGAGCAGGCCGGTCCACAGGTCGAGTTCGGCGAGCCGGTCGGGGTGCTCGGCGGCGGCCGTGAGCTGCTGCGCCCAGGCGCGCAGCGGGGTCCCGATCGGGGCGAGCCGGGGCAGGCGGCCCGCGGCGGCATCGGCGTACGCGGCGGCGAGGTCGGGCAGCAGGATGCGCCAGGTCACCCCGTCGACGATCAGGTGGTGCAGCATGACCAGCAGGTGGCCGGGGGTGTCGGCTCCGGCGTCGAGCCATACCGCCTGGAACATCACGCCGCCGGTCGGGTCGAGCCGCTGCCCGGCCTCCTGCGCGGCCGTGTTCAGCCGCTCGCGCAGCGCCTCGGGGTCCGGTGCGCCGCCGTCGGCGCGGTGGAGCCGGTCGGCCGCGGCGACGGTTCCCGGTGCGGTGACGTCGAGCCCTCCGGCCCGGCCCGGGGCGGCCCGGTGCAGGCGGGAACGCAGCACGTCGTGGCGGTCGGTGACGGCCTGCAGCGCGGCGGCCAGCGTCTCGCGCGTGGCCCCGGCGGGCACGCGTACGGCGAGCCACTGGCTGAACGCGTCGATCTCGCCGCCGCAGCCGTCCAGCCACGACATGATCGGCGTCAGCGGCAGCTCGCCGACCCCGGCGAGCGGGTCGTCGGCGCGGGCCGGATCGGCGGCGACCGCGACCAGCGCCAGCCGGGCGACAGTGCGCCGCTCGAAGACCTGCCGCGGGGTGACGGTCAGCCCGGCACGGCGGGCCGCGATGACGAGCTGGATGGACACGATGCTGTCGCCGCCGAGGGCGAAGAAGTCGTCGTCGACGCCGACGCCGGTCAGGCCGAGCACCTGGCCGTACAGGTCGCACAGCAGCCGCTCGCGGTCGTCGCGGGCGGCCTGCTCGCCGGTCATCGCGGTGAAGTCGGGCGCGGGCAGCGCGGCCCGGTCGAGCTTGCCGCTGGTCGTCACGGGCAGTCGGTCCAACATCACCACGGCCGCGGGCACCATGTGCTCGGGCAGGAAGCCCTGGGTGTACGCGCGCACCTCGGCCGGCGTGACGGCCTGCCCGTCGCGGCCCACCACGTACGCGACGAGCCTGCTGTCGCCGGGCCGGTCCTGTCGGACCACCGCGACGGCCTGCCCGACGGCGTCGTGCTGCAGCAGCACCGACTCGACCTCGCCCAGCTCGACCCGGTACCCGCGGATCTTCACCTGGTCGTCGGTGCGGCCGGTGAAGTCCAGCCGCCCGTCGGGCAGCCAGCGCACCAGGTCACCGGTGCGGTAGAGGCGCTCGCCGGGCGCGCCGAACGGGTCGGCGACGAACCGGGTCGCGGTCAGGCCGGGCCGGTTGAGGTAGCCGCGGGCCAGGCCGGGGCCGCCGAGGTACAGCTCGCCCAGCTCGCCGACGGGCACCGGGCGCAGCCGCGCGTCGAGCACGTAGCAGCGGGTGCCCGGGTCCGGCACGCCGATCGGCACGCTGGCCAGCGGGTCCATGTCGGGCTCGCACAGGCCCAGCGTCGAGTTCACGGTCGCCTCGGTGGGGCCGTACGCGTTGAACATCTGCCGACCGCGGGCGAAACGCGCCACCAGCGCGGTCGAGATGCGCTCGGTACCCGCCAGCAGCGTCGCGCCCTCGGGCAGGTCACAGCCCTCGGGCAGGGCGGCGAGCAGCGCCGGGGGCAGGATCATGAAGGTGATGCCGTGGGCGCGGGCATACTCGGTCAGCTCCGGCCCCGGCACACGCCGCTCGGCGGGCACCACGACCAGCCGCGCCCCGGTGAGCAAGCCGAGGCACAGGTCGAAGAACGCGACGTCGAAACTCGGCGACGCGAACTGCAGCACCCGGCTGTCCGGCCCGACGCCGAGCCGCTCGGTCGCCGTGGCGAGCAGTTTCACCACTCCGGCGTGGGACACGACGACCCCCTTGGGCCGCCCGGTCGAGCCGGAGGTGTAGATCACGTATGCCGCGCCGAGCGGGCTCAGCGACCCGCCCCGGTCCTCATCGGAGGGTGCGGTCTCCGGGGCCGTGGCCAGTTCGGCCCGGGTCGCGGCGTCGTCGAGCACCAGCACCGGCACCGCGGCCGCCGCCTGCGCCGGGGCAGTCCCGTCCGGCAGCGCGGCCGCCGGGTCGGTCTGTCCCGGCAGGACGACGGCGAGGTCGGTCGTCGTGACCAGGCACACCGGGTGCGCGTCAGCCACCATGTACGCGATCCGCTCGGCCGGGTAGTCGGGGTCGAGTGGCAGGTAGGCCGCGCCGGCCTTGAGCACGGCCACCTGCGCGACAATCATCTCCGCGGAGCGGGGCAGGCACAGTCCGACGACGCGCTCCGGACCCGCGCCGCGAGCGATCAGGGTGCGCGCGAGCCGGTTCGCGGCCGCGTCGAGCTGGCCGTAGGTGAGGCTCGTCTGCTCGTACACCAGCGCGATCGCGTCGCGCCGCGCCGCGACCTGGCCGGCGAACAGCTCCGGCCAGGTCGTCGGCGGTTGCCCGCAGGTGGTGTCGTTCCACGCCACGAGGATGCGGTGCAGCTCGGAGTCCGATACGGGCTGGGACACGGTCTCGGTCACGAGGAGACACCTTTCGGGGGCGGTACGGGTGGCGCGGTGGTGGTGGGGCGGGCTCAGCCGAGCAGCGGGACCAGCTGGTCCAGCGCGTACGGGATGCTCAGCACGGTGCCGAAGGACAGCGCGGCGCCGAGCGGCGGCGTCTCGTAGGGCAGGAACACCGCCCGGTTCTCCTTGGCGACCTGGAGCGTGGTGTAGACCTTGTCGGCTTTGACGGTCGTCTCGGTGGACTTGTCGGCGGTGAGGAACACGAGCTTGTCGACGTCGATCAGGTCGAGCCGCTCGGAGCCGATCTCGGCGGCGTACTCGCTGCCCGCGGCCTTGACGATGGCGTCCGGCACGGTGAAACCGAGCTGCGTCATCAGCACGACCTTCGGGTCGCTGGGCGCGAACACGGCGTACTTGCCCGGCTCGTACGGCTCGACGACCGCGACGGTCTTGCCCGCGAACTGCGGGTTCTTGGCCTTCAGGTCGGCCAGCCGCTTGTCGATGTCGGCGATCAGCTGGGCGGCCTTGGCGGACTGGCCCAGCGCGCGGCCCGCGTGCATGGTCATCTCCTGCCACGGCGCGCTGTAGCCGTCGTAGCCCTTGACCTGCGCCACGGTCGGCGCGATCTGGGTCAGCTTGGTGTACTGCTCCTGGCTCATGCCCGAGTACATGCCGATGATCAGGTCGGGGTTCAGGGCCGCGATCTTCTCCAGGTTGTAGTCGTCGCGCTCGCCGACGACCTCGGGGGCCTTGCCGCCCCACAGCGGCTGCGCCCACGGCCACTTGCCGTAGGGGCGCTCGCCGAACCAGTCGATGGAGCCGACCGGCACGACGCCGAGGGCGAGCACCGGGTCCTGGTCGCTGAGCCCGAGGGTGACCACGCGGGCCGGGGCCCTGTCGATGACGGTGTCGCCGAACTTGTGCGACACGGTGACGGGGAACGCTGCGCCCTGAGCTGCGGAACCGCCGGGCGCGGGGGTCGCGGCCGGGTCACCGCCGCACGCGGTGAGGGCCAGCGCGGCCACGGCGAGCGCCGCGGTCAGCCGGCCGGCGACCGGCCACACACGACGTGCGCCGGTTTGCTTCGGCAGGGTGGACATGACTATCCCCTCAACTGGGACGGACAACTGAGGGGATGGTAAAGTAAGGCTAACCTAATTTCAAGATTCACCGCTTTTGCCCAGCTCATGCCCGGTCGTACGGTAAGGCAAGGCTCACTTAAGATACGGCCATGAGGTGGACGTGACCCCCGCTCCCCCGGCTCCCGCCCGGCTACGCCGCGCCGCCGCGTACCTGCCCGCGGCCGCGCTGCTGCTGGCCGTGCTGTGCCTGCTGTCGCTGGCCTTCGGCAGCCGCGCCGTCCCCATCGGACAGGTCGCCGACGCGCTGCTCGACCGCGGCACCGTCGACCCGCAGGTCGCCGCGATCGTGTGGAACGTGCGCCTGCCGCGTACCGCCGCCGGCCTGCTCGTCGGCGCGGCGCTCGGCCTGGCCGGGGCGCTCATGCAGGGCCTGACCCGCAACCCGCTCGCCGACCCGGGCCTGCTCGGGGTCAGCGCCGGGGCCTCGTTCGCCATCGTGGTCGCGGTCGCCGCGTTCGGCGCGAGCACCGCACCGACCAACCTCATCTGGTACGCCTTCGCGGGCGCGCTCGCCGGCGCACTCGCCGTGCACCTGCTCGGCGGCCTCGGCCGCGGCGGCGCGACCCCGGTCAAGACGGCGCTGGCCGGCATCGCGGTGACGTTCCTGCTCGGCTCCTTCACCAGCGCCCTCGTGCTGCGCAGCCCGCTCGCCCTGGACCGGTTCCGGTTCTGGGCCGCCGGGTCGCTCACCGCCGCCGACGCCGCCACGCTGTGGCAGGTGGCCCCGCTGCTGGCCGCCGCGGCGGTGCTCGCCCTGGCCACCGCGCCCGCGCTGAACAGCCTCGCCCTCGGCGAGGACGTCGCCGCCGCGCTCGGCCGCCGGGTCGGCCTGATCCGGCTGCGGGCCACCCTCGCCATCACCGTGCTGGCCGGAACCGCCGTCGCACTGGCCGGCCCGATCGTCTTCATCGGCCTGGTCACCCCGCACCTGGCCCGGATGGTCACCGGCCCCGACCACCGGCGCATCCTCGCGCTGACCCTGCTCGCCGCGCCGATCCTGCTCATCACCGCCGACGTGCTCGGCCGCGTCGTCGCCCGCCCCGAGGAGATCCAGGCCGGCATCGTCGTGGCGTTCCTCGGCGGGCCGTTCTTCATCGCCCTGGCCCGCCGCCGCCGACTGGCCGAGATGTGACGCCGTGCACCCACCGACCTCCGACACCCCGCCCACCCCCGCCCCGCCACCAGCCAAAACGGCGATCGCCACGGCCGCCGGCCTGACAACCGACATCAAGGGCAAGCAGGCCCGCACCGGTCGCGCGCTGCGGTCTTCCCTGCTCGGGCTGCCGCTGCGCCCGCGACTGATCGTCATGTGCGCCGTGCTCGCGGTGGCGGCGTTCGCGGCGTTCTGCCTCGGGCTGGCCCTCGGTGACTACCCCGTGCCGCTGGTCGACGTCGTACCGGCCCTGTGGCGCTCCGGGGCGCGCGGCACCGTCTTCATCGTCCACGAGGTGCGCCTGCCCCGCGCGCTCACCGGCGTGCTGGTCGGCGCGGCGTTCGCGGCCTCCGGGGCGGTGCTGCAGGCGATCACCCGCAACCCGCTGGCCAGCCCCGACATGGTCGGCATCAACGCCGGGGCCACCACCGCGGTCGTCGCGGGCATCGTGCTCGGCTTCGGCGACACCCTCGGCACGCCCACCCTCGGCCTGGCCGGCGGCCTGCTCGGCGCGCTCGCCGTGTACCTGCTCGCCTGGCGGCGGGGCAGCACCGGATTCCGGATTGTGCTGGTCGGCATCGGCGTGTCCTGGATGTGCACCAGCGCCACCGACTACCTGCTCACCCGGGCCAAGATGCACCAGGCGCAGGAGGCGGTCGGCTGGCTGGTCGGCAACCTCAACGGGCGCGGCTGGGAGGCCGTACGCCCGCTGGGTGTCGCCGTGGCGGTGCTGCTGCCCGCGGCGCTGCTGCTCGCCGGGTGGAACCGCAACCTGCAGCTCGGCGACGACGTCGCCCGCGGCCTCGGCACCCCCGTGCAGCTCGCCCGCGGCTTGCTGCTGCTGGTCAGCGTCGCGCTGGTGTCGTTCGCCACCGCCGCGGCCGGGCCGGTGCTGTTCGTGTCATTGGCCGCGCCGCAGATCGCGCAGCGCCTGGCCAGGCTGTCCGCGCCGCCGGTGCTGCTGTCCGCGCTGACCGGCGCGCTGCTGGTGTCCGGCAGCGACCTGCTCGCCCGGCACCTACTGCCCGACCTGGACCTGCCGGTCGGGGTGGTGACCGGGGCCATCGGCGCCGGTTTCCTGCTCCGGCTGCTGGTCCGCGCCAACCGCGCCGGCAGCGGAGGCTGACGTGATCTCCCCGTACCACCCAGCCACGGAGGACACCCCATGACAGCGCTGCGGGCCGAGGGCCTGACCCTCGCCTACGACGACCGCACCGTGGTGTCCGGTCTCGACCTGGTGATCCCCCATGGTCGCGTCACCGTCGTCGTCGGGGCCAACGCCTGCGGCAAGTCGACGCTGCTGCGCGCCCTGGCCCGGCTGATGCGCCCCGAACACGGGGCGGTGCTGCTCGACGGGCGGGCCATCCACACGCTGCCGACCAGGCAGGTCGCCCGGCAGGTCGGCATCCTGCCGCAGTCGCCCGTCGCGCCCGAGGGCATCAGCGTGCTTGACCTGGTCGGCCGGGGACGCTCGCCGCACCAGACCTGGTGGCGGCAGTGGTCGGCCGCCGACGAGCAGGCCGTCGCCGAGGCCCTCGCGGCCACCGGCATGACCGAGCACGCCCACCGGCCCGTCGACGAGCTGTCCGGCGGCCAGCGGCAGCGGGCCTGGATCGCGATGGCCGTCGCCCAGCAGACCCCGGTGCTGCTGCTCGACGAGCCCACGACCTACCTGGACCTGGCGCATCAGGTCGACGTGCTCGACCTCGTCACCGACCTGAACCGGCGCGACGGCCGCACCGTGGTGATGGTGCTGCACGACCTCAACCAGGCCTGCCGGTACGCCGACCACCTCGTGGTGATGCGCGACGGGCGCATCGCCGCCGAGGGCGAGCCGGGCGCGGTGGTGACGGCGGAGCTGGTCACCGCGGTGTTCGGGCTGGACTGCCAGGTCGTGCCCGACCCCGTCACCGGCACCCCGATGGTCATCCCGCTGAGCCGCCACCACCCCGCCCGGACCGTCACGGCGTGAGACGCGGCGGCGGCCCGGCGTACACCTCGTCCTCGGCGAACGCGGTCCGGCTGCCGCCGGACGCGGGCGCGGCGGGGCGCAGGCCCGCCGGACCGGCGACGCCGCTGCCTGCGGTGGCCGCCGGCCCGGCGGCCGAGCGACCGCCGCGGGTGGCCGGCCACAGGGCGGCCAGGATCAGCAGGCCCGACAGCGGCAGCAGGTCCAGCGTCACCGGCGGCAGGAGGATGCCGACCAGCAGGACGACCGGGCTCCACCAGGGCAGCCGCCGGGCGCGGGCCGCCAGGATCGCCAGCACGAGCAAGCCGACGAAGAACAGCTGCGGTCCGACCTGGTAGACGACCAGGTCCACGCCCGGGATGTCGCCGAAGTCGCCGGACAGCGCCTGCATGCCGGCCTTGTCGTCGGCGCGCAGCGCGAACCAGATGTCCGCGCCGAACTGGACCATCGAGGCGGCGAGACCGACCATGGTCCCGGCGACGGAGCCGGAGCGCCACGCACCTCGGGGCAGCAGCGCGCCCAGGCCCAGGACCGCGGGCACGAACAGGACGACTCCGGCGAGGGCGAGCAGGTGGGCGGCCTGCCAGTCCAGGCCCGGCCCGTACCCGCCGTCGGACTTGCCGACGATGCGGACGACCCCGTAGGCGGCGAGCAGTAGCGGCGCGGCGATCAGCGCGACAGCGGCAGTTTTCTTCACCCGCCGATCGTCTGCCCGCGCGGCGGGACGCGCCTCCGGGCCGGACCCGGACCGCGACCCCGAGGCGCGGCCAGGGCTTCCACCGAGGCCGATGCCGGGCGGCCGGACCGCGCGGCACGGCGCACCGGCGCGTCCACCAACGTTCACCGCCCCCTCACGCCCAGGCCACGGCGGGGATCGGCACGGCTTCTACGGTCGACCGGTAAGTAGATCTTGACAGAACCGAGGTACCCCCATGTCCCTACGTCACGTCCTGGCGGCCCTGGCCGTGGTCCCGGCGCTCGCCGTCCCGGCCGCCGCTCACGCGTCGCCGCCCGCCGGCCACGGGCCGCTGCCGCAGAAAACGCACTTCGACCTGCAGGCGCACCGTGGCGGCATCGGCATGACCACCGAGGAGTCCCTGGAGGGCTTCGCCAAGGCGCTGCGCCTCGGGGTCAGCACGCTGGAGCTGGACACCCAGATCACCAAGGACGAGAAGGTCGTCGTCACCCACGACCGCAAGGTCAGCGCCCAGAAGTGCGCCGACACCGCACCGGTCACACCGGGCGACCCGATGTACCCCTACGTCGGCAAGTACCTCAAGGACCTGACGCTGGCCCAGGTCAAGACGATGGACTGCGGATTCCAGCAGCTGCCGGGCTTCCCGGAGCAGGAGCAGATCAAGGGCCAGCGTCTGGCCGAGCTGCGCGACGTGCTTGACCTGGTCAAGAGCCACCGCGCGCACGGCGTGACGCTGAACATCGAGACCAAGGTCGAGGCGGGCGCGCCCGAGCAGACCGCGCCCCGCGAGCTGTTCGTGCGCCGGGTGTACGAGGAGATCCACCGCTCGGGCATCGAGAAGCAGGTCAGCATCCAGTCCTTCGACTGGGGCGCGCTGATGGCCATGCACCGGCTCGCGCCGAAGATGCCGCTGGTCGCGCTGACCAACTACGACTTCCTGCAGGTCGGCAAGCCGGGCGCGTCGCCGTGGCTGGGCGGCATCGACGCCGACGACTTCGGCGGCGACTTCGTGGCCGCGGCCGCGTCGATCGAGGGCGTCACCGCGCTGTCGCCGAACTACGGCTTCCCGCAGAACGGCAAGATCGGAGACCCCGGTTTCCGCTTCTACCCCGACCAGGACATGGTCGACCGGGCGCACGCCCGCGGCCTGAAGGTCATCCCGTGGACCTGTGACGACATGCCCACCGTCGCGGCGCTGATGGACATGGGCGTCGACGGGATCATCACCGACTACCCGAACCGGGTGCGCGAGCTGATGGCCGAGCGCGGCATGAAGCTGCCGAAGGCGTACGACGCCCACTGACGGTCCCACCCCGGCGCGGCGGCGCGCGCTCCTCCCCGACCGCCGCCGCGCCACCGCCAGCCTGCGCTGACCTGCACCGAAGCCAGGCGGCGGTAAGGAAGGGCACCTTCTACATCGCATAGCGATGTGAAGGTGCCCTTCCTTTCATGCGGCCCAGGGAAGCGGGAGTGGGGGTGGGAAGGTGGAGGTGACGTCGACGGGGGTGCCGGACTGTTGGGAGTGGGCGGCGGCGGCCAGGATGTCGACGATGTGGGCGGCGTGCTCGGCCGAGCAGCGGTGCGGACGGCCCTCGTTGATCGCGGCGACGAACTCGGCGATGCCGCGGCCCCAGGGGATGCCCGGATAGGGGTCGCCGAGCAGCGGGACCGGTTCCGGGGGCAGGCCGGCGCGGATCTCGGAGTCGAAGTTGGTCCAGTCGGCGATGTGGATGGAGCCGCGCTCGCCGTGCAGCTCGATGCCGGACTGGCGGGTGCCCGCGCCGACGTAGAAGTTCGCGGTCAGGCGCACCGTCGCGCCACCGGCCAGTTCCAGGACGACGACGGAGAAGTCCGGGGCCTGCGGGGAGAACATCTCGCCGGACAGGGTGACCCGGTCGGGTTTGAGGATCGTGCCGTACGCCCACACCCGGCGCGCGGGGCCGAGCATCGCGGTCAGCGCCGTCAGCGAGTAGACGCCGACGTCGAACAGCGGACCGGCCCGGTACGGCCCCTGCGGCGCGGGGTGCCAGGACTCGATCCGGTCGTGGTTGACCTCGGCGTACACCAGTTTGATCGGGCCGACGGCGTCGTCGCGGACCAGCTTCCACGCCGTCTGGATCGCCTCGCCGAGGTACGTGAACGGCGCGCAGCCCAGCCGCAGCCCGCGCGAGGCCGCCTCGGCGATCAGCGCCCGCGCCTGCTCGGCTGTCGGCGCGAGCGGCTTCTCGCTGAACACGTGCTTGCCCGCGCGCAGCGCTGCCGTGGTGACCGGCACGTGCGCGAACAGCGGGGTCAGGTTCACCACGACGTCGATCTTGTCGTCGGCGAGCAGCTCGTCGAGGCTGCCGTAGATCGGCAGGTCGTGCGCGGCGCCGAACGCCGCCGCCTGCGCCGGGTCGTTGTCGTAGCCGCCGAGCACGTCGATGCCGGGGTAGGTGCGCAGGTCGGTGAGGTAGCCGGCGGCGATGTTGCCCGTGCCGACGATGCCGATGCCGGTCATGGCGCCTCGATCCCCCCGTCGGGCCGGCGTACCCGCGCCGACCAGCGTTCGTGCAGGTGCGTGACGGCCGGGTACTTCGCCGCCGCCTTCTCGTCGACCTCGATGCCCCAGCCGGGGGCGTCGTTCGGATACAGGTAGCCGCCGCGCGGGTCGAGCGTGCCCGGGAACACCTCACGCACCGGATCCGGCCACAGGTGGCCCTCCTGGATCGAGAACGCCGGGCTGGACACGTCGAGTGCCACGTTGCAGGCCGCGCCGATCGGCGACACGTCCGCGGGCGCGTGCCAGGCCGTGCCGACGCCGGTCAGCTCGCACAGCGCGACCAGCTTGCGCGCCGGGGTAAGGCCGCCGATCGCCGAGATGTGCAGCCGCAGCAGGTCCACGCCGCCCCCGGCGACCAGCCGGGCCGCGTCGGCGACCGAGGCGACCTGCTCGCCGACCGCGATCGGCATCGGCGCGGCGGCGCGCACCTCGGGCAGGCGGTCGTACAGCTCCAGCGGGATCGGATCCTCCAGGAAGAACAGCCGGTACGGCTCCAGCGCGCGGGCCAGCGCCACGGCCTGCTTCACGGTGAGCCGGTGGTGCACGTCGTGCATCAGGTTCGGCTTCTCGCCCAGCACCTCCCGGGCCGCGGCGAACAGCTTCGGGGTGTCGCGCAGGTACTGCTGCACGTCCCAGCCGTCCGGGTAGGGCGCGTCCGGGTAGCCGCCGGGGGTGCCCGGCGCACCGTAGGTGCCCAGGCCGGGGCCGCCGGTCTGCAGGCGTACGTGCCGGTAGCCGGAGTCGAGGATCTCCTGCGCGTGCTCCAGGGTCTGCTCGACGGTCGCGCCCGCGGCGTGCAGGTACGTGTCGGCGGCGGCGCGGACCCGGCCGCCGAGCAGCTCGTACACCGGCATCCCGGCGCGCTTGCCCGCGATGTCCCACAGCGCCTGGTCCACCCCCGACAGGGCGCTGTTGAGCACCGGGCCGCCCCGCCAGTACGACGACAGGTGCACCATGCGGGTGATGTCCTCGATGTCGGCCGGGTGCCGCCCGATCAGCATCGGGCCGACGTGCTCGTCGACGGCCGCCACGACAGCGTGGAAGCGCTGCGTGAACGTGGCGCAGCCGTAGCCGTGCAGGCCGGGGTCGCTGGTGTCGACGCGGACGACGACCAGGGGCAGGCCCTCGGGGGCGGTGACGATCGCGCGTACGCCGGTGATCCGCAGGCCGTCCCGCGCCGCCCACGGCGCCTGCGTCTCCGCCATCACGGCCGGCGGTCCGGGGTCCGCCGCTTGCTGCTGTGACATGACTGTCCTTCAGGTGCGTCAGAAGCCGGAGACGCGAGCGGACGCCGTCCAGCGGGGATCACCGCGACCCTACCCGCGGCAGGGCATATCGCAAGATCCGGTCCACGCACGGGGACGGCCGGCGCGTCCACTCGGTGTAATCACCCGTTCGAGTCGAACAGCAGGTCTCGATTCGATTCGGCGGTCTTGCGTCCTGGCGAAATCGACTTAGTCGATGGAGGATGTTCACCGAAGGGCACGCCGAGCACTCAGCCGTGCGGCGGCCGACGTGGGGAGGATGAAGTTTGAAGAACAAGACGCTGGAAGAACGGGTCGTCGTCCTGGAGGCCGAGTCGTACCGCAACGCTCGCCGCTTCGTCGACATCGACGACCAGTCCGGCCTGCTCCGCGGTGCGGTGGACGAACTCTCCGCCGACCTGCGCGAACACCGCCAGGACACCAAGGAGCAGTTCACCGCCGTACACACTCGCCTGGACCGCATGGACCAGCGTTTCGACCGTATCGACCAGCGACTCGACGGCATGGATCAACGGTTCGACGGCATGGACCGGAGGTTCGACGGGATCGACCGACGACTCGACGGCATGGACCAGAGGTTCGACGGCATGGACCGGAGGTTCGAAGGCATCGACCAGCGCTTCGACGGGGTCGTCCAAAGGTTCGACGGGATCGACGGGGTGCTCCGGGAAATCCTGGCCTTGGTCCGGCCCGCAGCGGGCGTGACAGTTCCGGCCCAGGTTGCCGAAGTGGTCGGCTGATCACCGGCCGGTCACGGACCTCCGGCTCGATCCGGGAGGTCCGTGACCGGCCACGCCGACGGGCATACGCCGACTGCGTCGGGGCAGTAGCCTGCATCGTCATGGGACGGTCGCCCGACGAGCCACGACTGGCGCCGATGTCGCCGGTGCCCGCCGAGGAGCGCAACGACCACCAGAGCAGTCGCGCACTCGTCGCCGTCAAGGCGCTGGCAGTCGCAACGCTGCTGGGGGTTGTCGGGTTCGTCGTGTTCATGTTCGTGGTGCTGAGCGGCCTCCTGAAGAAGTGGGCCGGCTGATGCCTGCCGCTTGCCCGCCGCAGCCCGCGGCTGATTGCTGGCTGCACCCCGGCCTCGAGGTCCGCACATCTTCGATCTCCGGCAAGGGCCTGTTCGCGCGCGCCGCGCTCCCGGCCGGAACCGTGGTATCCCGGCTGGGCGGCCACCTCGTCACCTGGGCGCAGCTGCGAGAACTGTTCGCCGAGGCGGCGCTCGAGGGCCGCTATGTCGACACGGTCAGCGTCGCCGACGACCTTCATCTCGTGCTGCCGCCGCGCCGGGACAACGGGTACGGCAACCACAGCTGCGACCCGAACCTGTGGTGGGTCGACGCGTACACCCTCGCAGCTCGGCGCGACATCGCTCCCGGCGAGGAAGTCACCAACGACTACGGCACCAGCACGGCCGTCGCAGAGTTCCACATGGACTGCGCCTGCGGTTCCGCCCGCTGCCGAGGCATGGTCACCGGCCACGACTGGCAACTTCCGGATTTGCGGAAACGCTACGGCGACCACTGGATTCCGCTGCTGCTCGACCGCATCCGCAGCACGGGCTCCGAAGCGCTGCCCGGATCGGCGCCGATCAGCGTTGACGGCGGCCACCTCTCGATTCCCGAGCCACTCCGCGCGTTGATCACCACGACGGCCGCCGCCGAGCTTGCCCGCGTACACAATGATCAGGTCGTCTTTCCCCACAGGTTGGTGATCGACAGTCCCGAGGATGAAGACCGGCGATTTCCCGGTTGGCCCACGCCCGTGCTGGTGATCGCCGACGAGAACCAGGGGGTCTGCAGCTGGGGCGTTCCGCTCGGCGTCGCGGCACCGCCGGTGCTCGTCGGCGGCGATCTCGCCGGCGACGCGGGTACCGCCATCTACGCGCCTGACGTGTCCAGCTTCGTTGCGGCCCGGCGCTGGGACGGCACCTGCCTGGGCCGTGAGCCGCTCCTTCAGGCGCAGGCGGCTCCGCTGGATGAGGAATCTCTGGCATATCTGCGAGCGAACTTCGACGAACGCGCGTCCACGCACGGTTGGCCCGCGCAGGAGCAACTGCGGTTCGAGCGCGACGGAGCACGGATTCTGCTGTGGTCGGGGGACGACCAATGTGACTGGTGGCTGTCCGGCACCGGGGACACCGTGCTCGGCGAGACCGCCGCCCGGTTGCTCGACCTCTCCGACCTGCGGAGCTCGCTCTGGTCCAACGACATCGCCGGGGAGGCCTTGCTCGACCGGCTACGGTGACCCGCATGGCGTCGAGATCGAGTGGGCAGGTCGCGCTGCGGGCGCTCCCGTTGTGGTTCTGGTGGGTCAGCGTGGCCGTGTTCGCTCTCGCGCCCGTGATGCTGCTCTTGACCTCCGGGCACCGCAGCGCCGCGTTCCTCACCCTCGTGAGCCTGGGCTACGCGGTGGGGCTCGGCCGCAAACTGCAGCAACGCAGCGCCGAGCGGGAGCAGGCCGCACACGTCGCGCAAGGGACGGTGCCGAGCTGGTCGCTGCTGAAGGTGGAGGCCGTCGAACTCGTCGAGGACGACTGGCCCGGCCTGGTGCGGGTGCGGCTCGTCGACGCCAACGGGAGGGCCGCCACCTTCGTTGACAAGATCCCGATCTTCTTCGAGGAGTTCACCTCCGCCACCGCGCTGCCCGCGCCCGGTCACGTCAGGTGCTGGGTGGTCGACTCCACCCGCGACGGCACGGGACGCAAGCTCGTCGTGTCGACCGTGATGGATGGCGTGACGAGCGAGGACGGCCGCGACGAGTTCCACGTCCGACCGGATCAGGTCGAGGCGCCCCATGGGGTCTGGGACCGCTCCTGAGCGGGTGCGACCGACGGCGCCGCCCGTGCGGAGTCCCCGGTCGTCGGCGACCGCCGCCCACGACCGGGGACCATCGGATCAGCAGCTGGCGAGCATGCTGTTGAGGGCGGACTTCTCCGCGCTGTCGACGGTGAGGTTGTAGTACCACTTCACCTGGATCCAGGAGCGGGCGTACGTGCAGCGGAACGACGACAGCGGCGGCTGCCACTCGGCCGGGTCCTTGTCGCCCTTGGCCTGGTTGACGTTGTCGGTGACGGCCCACAGCTCGGGCCCACCGAGGTCGTTGGCGTAGGTCTGGCGCTGCGTGGTCGTCCACGCCCAGGCGCCGGACGCCCAAGCCTCGGCCAGCGGGACCATGTGGTCGATGTCGACGTCGGACGCTGCGGTCCAGGTCGCTCCGTCGAACGGGCTGTACCAGGACCCGGAGGTCGCGGCGCAGCTGCTGTTGACCACGACGCCGACGCCGTCGCGCTTGAGGACCTGCTCGCGGGTGTTGCAGGCGCCGGTGATGGTGATCCAGTGCGGGAACAGGTCCCGGTTGTACGTGGAGCCGTGGGACTCGGCGGCGACGGTGAGCGCCGCGAGGCGGCTCACGGCCGTGCTGTAGGAGGGGATGTTGGGCGGGGTGGCGTAGGCCGGCGTCGCGGTGAGGGTGAGCGACATGGCCAGGGCGGCCGCGGTGGCGGCCACCGCGTTCAGGACACGGGACATTGGAGGGTCTCCCGACTGTCCGCCGCCGCGGCCGGATGGGGGTTCCGGACTGGGGTAACGACGGGGACGGATGGACCATCGCAGATGGACGCCCGTGGATCCAGACCGGATCTCTACGACGGCATGAATTTCTTTTGAAACGCCGCCCGCGGGCGTCACGGCGATGGGAAGGGCACCTTCTTATACGCGTAGCGATAAGAAGGTGCCCTTCCTTGCTCTCGACGTGTCGGGAGAAGTTGACATGTCGGGGATCTCCGACGTATTGTTACCTACTGTGACCACTGACGTGTTCAGCGCATTGGCCAACCCGGTACGCCGACAGCTGCTCGACTCGCTGCGCGAGGGCCCGCGCGCAGCCGGCGAACTCGCCGGGCAGTTCTCGCTCAGCCGGCCCGCGGTCTCGGAGCACCTGCAGGTGCTGCGGGGCGCGGGCCTGGTCCGCGAGGAGCCGCGCGGCCGCCACCGGTACTACCACCTGCAGCCGCAGCCCCTGGCCGAGGTCGGGCAGTGGCTGCATCCCTACGAACACTTCTGGCGCGAGCGGCTCAGGTCGCTGCGCGACGTACTCGACGAGGAACTCTCATGACCGATCCCGCTGTCATCCGCTGCGACCAGTTCATCGGCCACCCGCCCGCACGGGTGTGGCAGGCGCTGACCGATCCCGCGCTGCACGCCAAGTGGTGGGCGGCCGGCGACGTGAAGCCCGTCGTCGGCCACCGCTTCACCCTCGACATGGGCAACTGGGGCGAGCAGCCCTGCGAGGTGCTCGCGGTCGAGCCGGAGAAGCTGCTGAGCTACAGCTTCGCCACCGGCTCGCTGGACAACACGATCACCTTCCGCCTGGAGCCCGAGGGCACCGGCACTCGCCTGTTCTTCGAGCAGGCAGGCCTGGACCTCGACTCCCCCCTCGGCCGCACCGCCTACGAAGGCATGTCCCGCGGCTGGCCCGGCCTGCTCCGCCGCATCGAACCCGCCCTGGCCTGACTCCCCGCGCCACGACGCCACGACGCCGCGACGATCTTGCGCGGGCGTCCCCCATGACACGCCCAAACCGGGCGTCGAAGGGGCCATTCGCGCAAGATCGTCGCGGGGTGAGGTGGGGAGGGGGTCAGGCCTCGCAGTTGGTGGGGGTTTCGGTGTTGGCACAGATGTCGATGCCGGGGCCCGCGTCGGCGGAGTCGGTGCCGACGCCGCCGTTGACCAGGTCGGTGAAGGCCAGGTCGCCGACGACGGTCAACTTGTCGCTGCCGGTCTTGGCGTCGCTGAAGACGGTGTCGTCGCCGGGGCCGGCGTTGAGGGTGTCGCGCCAGCCGCTGCCGCCGACCGTGCCGACCGTGGTGACGGTGTCGAAGTTGCCGTAGATGGTGTCGTTGTCGTCGCCGCCGGACAGGTTGTTGCCGGCGGCGTCGACGCCGAGCGCGCCGGGCACGTCGATGGTCAGGTTGCGGGCGTCGCCGTAGATCGTGTCCGGGCCGGGGCCGCCGAAGACGCCGTCGGCGGCGAAGGCCGCGCCGATGGCCGCGGCCGTGACCGACACGTCGATCGCGTCGCCGTAGAGGGTGTCGTTGCCCTCGCCGCCGTACAGGTAGTCGTTCCAGCCGACGCCGCCGACGACCGTGGGGAACTCCGCCGCGCCGAAGTCGCCGACGACGACGTCGTCGCCCGGCCCGGCGAAGACGGTGTCGTTGCCGCCGGCCGCGGCCACGTCGAGCGCGGCGGACTCGCCGTACACGGTGTCGTTGCCCTCGCCGGCGCAGATGACGTCGTTGCCGCCGAGGCCGCTGATGGTGTCGTCGCCGGCCAGCGCCAAAATCACGTCGTCGCCGGGCGTGCCGACGATGACGTCGGCTTCGGCGGTGCCCAGGTGGGTGACCGGTTTCTCGTTGCACAGCGCGACGGCGTGCGCGGGGGCCTGCACGGCGGCGAGGCTCAGTGCCGCGACGGCCACGGCGAGGGCGGTGCGTGCGATACGCATGGGCGGTGCCTCCAGGTGTGTGCGGACGTACGCTCCCGGCGCAGGTCGGGACACCACCCTGATGGCGGCACACACTGCCGGGGCAATCCGAGATCAAATGCTATGACCGGACAAATGGGGCGCAGTGGAACCACGCCGTCACGTCTTTGATCTGCGGTTTCTCCGGTCCGGCAACCGTTGGACCGGTCAGTCGGCCAGTGCGGCCGCCTGGGCGACCACGGCCGCCTGCCGCGGGTCGAGCAGGTCGGCGACCATGGCCGCGGCGTCGCGGTAGAGGACCAGCGCCGCCCGGCAGGAGAGATCCGGCGACAGGCCGCGCAGCCCGAGCGCGGCGTCCTGGGTGTCGGCCCATGCGCCGCCCGCCGCGGCCGCGACCAGGTCCCAGACCTCGTTCTCGCTGTCGTACAACAGGCGTAGGTGCACGGCGAGCACCATGGGCAGGCGCAGCACCAGCACGTTGCGCTGCACGGCGGCCACCCGGGCGCGTCCGGTGCGCAGCGCGGCGGCCACCTTGTGCGTCTCCTCGGCCAGTCCGGTGACCTGCTCGGCCACCCACCGGTCCGCCTGCGCCGCCAGCCCGTCCCAGGTGAACGCGTGCGCCTGCGCGCGCAGGTCCGCGGCCACGCCGCCCGCATCCCGGACGATCCTTGCGGCACGCCAGGCGGGCACCTCGGCCACCGCCGACTCCGGGGCGGTGAACCGCCGTGCCTGCTCCTGCGGCGTACGCCAGGACAGCGCGACCAGCCGGCCGCCGATCACCTCCAGCAGGTACTCCGGGCCCTGCCCCAGCACCAGGAGGTCCACGTCGGACTCCGCCGTGGCGGTGCCCCGCGCGTGGCTGCCGACCAGCACCACCGGCTCGCCGGCCAGCTGCCCGCGCGCCACCAGCCCCGCGACGGCCGCCGCGCAGAAGTCGATGATGTCCGACATACCCGCGCTCCCTTGCCGTCGGCACCTTCCGACCTGGCATGATGCCCGGCATGACCGCCCCTGTCACGCCTGATTCCGTCCGTCTCGCCCCCGTCGACGCCGCCAACTGGCGGGCCGTCACCGCGCTCACCGTCGCCGAGTCGCAGTCGGACTGGGTCGCCGCGCCCGCGTACTACCTGGCACTGTGCCACTACGGCGAGGCGGGCTGGCGGCCCCTGGCGGTCCTCGACACCGACGGCGACGTCGTCGGATTCCTCATGTGGACCGTCGACCCCGCCGACGGGGCGGCCTGGCTCGGCGGGATCATCATCGACGCGGCCCGGCAGGGCCGTGGGTACGGCCGCGCCGCGGTGCGCGCCGCGATCGCGCTGCTGGCGGCCGAGCACGGGCGGAGCAGCTTCGCGCTGTCGTACGAGCCGGCCAACACCGCGGCCCGGCGCTGCTACGCGGGCGTCGGCTTCACCGAGACCGGCGAGATCGAGGACACCGAGGTCGTGGCGCGACTGCACGTCGCGGCCTGACGGGCGGCACCAGCCCGGTCCGGGTGCTAGCGTGGCGCGCCATGGCGCACTCGATGCCCGCACCGCCCGTCGTCGCCGACGCCGATCTCGACGCCTGGTGCCGGCGCTGGCTCGGTTCCGGGGTCGAACAGACGCTGTTCACCGTCACCCACCTGTCCGCCGTCGTCGGCGTGCGGCTCAAGGACGACCGCGAGGTGGTGGTGAAGGTCCGCCCGGCCGCGCCCCGGCTGGCCGTGTGCACCGCCGTGCAGCAGGCGCTGTGGCACGCGGGCTTCCCGTGCCCCCGCCCGCTGCTCGGCCCGGTGCCGTTCGGCGGGTACGCGGCCCACGCCGAGGTCTTCGTCCCCGGCGGTGAGGTGCTCCCCGTGGACGGCGACGCGGCCGAGCGGTACGCGGCACTGCTGGCCGACCTGGTCCGGCTCGCACCCAGGCCGCAGGTGGCGGGCGTGCTCGCGCCGCATCCGCCGTGGACGGCCTGGGATCACGAGTACGGCGGAGTGTGGCCCCCGCCCGACGACCGCGACGCCGACCTCAACGCCCAGCCGGACAGCGCCTGGCTCGACGACGTCGCCCGCCGGGTCCAGCAACGGCTGCACGCCCTGCCGGCCGGGCCGACGGTCATCGGGCACGGCGACTTCTACGCCGAGAACCTGCGCTGGCGCGACGGGCAGCCGTGGGCGGTGCACGACTGGGACAGCCTGATCAGCGCACCCGAGGCGGTCATCGTCGGGCTCGCCGCCGCGGTCTGGCCGATCGGCGTCGTGCAGCGGCCCGCCACCGTCGCCGAGTCGGCGGCCTTCGTCGAGGCGTACCAGCAGGCCTCCGGCCATTCGTGGAGCGCCGAGCAGGTGCAGGCGAGCTGGGCGGCAGGCCTGTGGTCCGCCGCGTTCGACGCCAAGAAGCTCGCCCTGGACGGCACCGTGTGGCTGACCCCCGAGCACGCCGAACAGCGCCTGGCCCTGGCCGGGGCCTGAGTCCGCGACACGCCCGGCCTCGGCGTGCCGCGCCCCGGGCGGTGGCATCATCGGAGCGTGCGTGACGCCGACGCCTGCGGGACACCGTCCACGATCCTGGTCGTGATCAGGGGAAACTCCGGCTCCGGCAAGTCGACGGTGGCGAAGGCGGTGCGGCTGGCGTACGGCCGCGGCTGCGCCCTGGTCGAGCAGGACCACCTGCGCCGCATCATCCTGCGCGAGCGCGACGACCCCGGCGGCCTGGCCCCGGCGTTCATCGAGCACACGGCGCGCTACCTGCTCGACAACGGCTACCACGTGGTCCTGGAAGGCATCCTGCTCGAACGCAAGTACGGGGCGGTGGTGCGGTCGCTGCTGGCCGCGCACCGGGGGACCAGCAGCGTGTTCTATCTCGACATCCCGTTCGAGGAGACGGTGCGCCGCCACGCCACCCGCCCCCAGGCGAGCGAGTTCACCCCGGATCAGATGCGTGGCTGGTACACCGAACGCGACCTGCTCGGCGTCGACGGCGAGCACGTCATCGGACCGGAGTCGGCGTTCGCCGACACCGTCGCGCTGATCGCGGCCCGGTCCGGGCTGTCCGCCGCATCGCCCGGCCCGGACGCCGAACCCGCCGCCGCGCCACCGGCCCAGCGGCGGTAATGGCGTTGCGCCCGGCTGCCCGAGATCAGCAGGATGGCCGCCATGCCGATGGTCGAACAGACCGTCGCGGCCGCCGTCGCCGAGCTGCTGCCGCTGACCGGCGAGGACGACGAGGACCGCAGGTGGGAGCTGATCAGCTGGCTGCACGGATACGGCGGCCGGCCGGCTCTCGACGCCGCCACGCACCTGTCCGGGCGGACGGAGCCGTCGCACCGGCAGGCGGCCGCCGACATCGTCAGCCAGCTCGCCGCCGGGCCGCGCGGGTCGGCACGCGAGGGCCCGTACGGCGACGAGGCGCTGGCACTGCTGCTGAGCATGGTGGAGCACGAGCAGGACCCACAGGTGCTCGGCTCGATAACCACCGGCTTCGGGCACATCGGCGACGAGCGGTGCCTGGAACACCTAGCCAGGCTGCACGTGCATCCTGACGCGACAGTTCGCTTCGGGGTCACGTACGCGCTGGTCGGGCGGCCGGAGCCGGTGGCCTTGAAGCTGCTGATCACGCTGTCGGCCGACAGCGATCCCGACGTGCGCGACTGGGCCACGTTCGGGCTGGGCCGGCAGACCGAGGAGGACTTCCCGCGGCTGCGGGACGCGCTGGCCGCCCGACTGACCGACGACGACCCCGATACACTCGCCGAAGCCGTCGTCGGCCTGTCGCTGCGCGGCGACACCCGGGCCATGCCGGCGTTGCTGGCCGCGCTGGAGCTTCCGCTGCAGCGCCACGGCGTCGACCTGACCACCGAGGCGCTGTACGCGATGGCCGCCGCGACGGCCGACCCCCGGCTGCACCGGCACCTGATCGCCGACCGGGACGCCCGGCTGCGGCAGACACCGGACGACGAGGTGCCACCGCAGCTGCGCGCGGCCGTGATCCTCGAACGGCTGCGGCGGGCACCGGACGAACAGCTGCCGGAGGAACTGCTCGCGGCACTGGCCCGCTACCCCGCCGACGGCGAGCCGGGCTGAGTCAGCGAAGGTAGGGGTCGAGCAGTTTGCGGGCGCCGAGGGCGAGCAGTTCGTCGGCGGCCTGGCGGCCCAGCGCAGGCGCGGTGCTGCGGTCGCCCGCGACGACGGTCGTCAGCAGCCGGTCGCCCTCCGGGGCGTACACCGCGGCGCGCAGGGTCACCGTTTCCCGTTCGATGCTCGCGTGCCCGCTGACCGCGCTGTTGCAGCTCGCCCCGAACCGGTGCAGCAGCGCCCGCTCGGCCAGGCTCGCATCCCGGCTGTCCGGGTCGTCCAGCGCCATGACCAGGGTGTACGCCTGCCCCGACGTCCGGGTGGCGACCACGACCGTGCCCGCGCCGACGGCCGGACCCATCAGCTCGGCGGGCAGCACCTGCGAGATGCGGTGCTCCTGCCCGATGCGGCGCAGCCCGCACGCGGCGACCACGATCGCGTCGACGTCGCCCGCGTCCAGCCGCGCGATGCGGCTGTCGACGTTTCCGCGGATCGGCTTGACCCGCAGGTCGGGACGGGCCCGCAGCAGCTGCGCCTGGCGGCGTACCGCGCTGGTGCCGACGACCGCGTCGCGGGCGAGCTGGTCCAGCCGCAGCCCGTCGCGGCTGATCAGGGCGTCCCAGGGCTCGTCGCGGGGCAGGTATGCCGCGATGGCTACGCCCTCGGGCAGCGCGACGTCGCCGGGGATGTCCTTGAGGCAGTGCACCGCCAGGTCGATGTCACCGGCCTGCAGCAGGGCGTCGATCTCGCCGGTGAACGCGCCCTTGCCGCCTGCCGTGGCGAGGCCGCCGGTCCAGCGGTCGCCGTGGGTGGACACGGGCACGATCCGCACCGCGAGGCCCGCGTGCGCGGACTCCAGCTCGCGGGCGACGTGGCGGGCCTGCGCCAGGGCCATGGTGCTGCCCCGGGTGCCGAGGCGGACGGTCGTCGTCACCTGAGGAACCCTACGGCCAGGCGACATGAACAGGCCGTGAAGCGATCCAGGCGTGTCGTGCGGAAGCTTTTCTTCAGCATGAACGGTGGCATTGACGTACTTCTGCGGGCGTGATCTGATCTCGCGAACCGTTCTCACATTCCACTTCGGAGAGGAAGCTCAGTGCTGAGACTTCGCAAGGCGGCGGCCGGCGCGGCGGCGGTCGCGCTCGGCTGGGCGGCGTTCGCCGTCGCCGCCACCCCCGCCACGGCCGCCCTGCCCACGGCGGCCGTCGCCATCGGTGACAGCTTCATCAGCGGCGAAGGCGCGGGCGCGTACACGTCCGTCGTCGACGTCAACGGGGTCGCCCAGGGCTTCCCCGGCTGGTCGGCGGCCAACGCCAACGCCTACTTCTGCCACCGCTCGGCCAACGCGTCGCTGAACAAGGCCACCCTGTCGGGCATCAACGCCCGGTTCAACCTCGCCTGCTCGGGCGGGCAGCCGTACGACATCGCCAACGCCTCCAACACCCGCACCAGCGGCCGCTCGGTCGCCTCGCAGCTCGACCAGCTGCGTGCCGTGGCGCAGACCCACGACATCGACCTGGTGCTGGTCGGCCTCGGCTCCAACAACAGCTCGTTCACCTTCGGCGACGTGGCGACGCTGTGCGCCAACCGGTTCATCGCCGACGCGTGGACCGGCTGGTGGGAGTTCTGGGCCTACCTCAACGGGCCGGTGCCGCAGGAGCCGTGCACCGACGCCGACCTGGCCAGCGCCGCCGAGGTCGCCGCGGCCACCACGGAGACCACCAACGCGCTGCGCCAGCTGATCACGACGCTGAACCAGGTCGACGCCGACGGCCAGCACCGCATCGTGTTCCAGGACTACACCAACCCGCTGCCGACCGACGTCTACAGCTCGTTCATCGAGCAGGACGGCCGCGAGGACGACCGGGACAAGTTCCGTGACCTGGGCGCCGAGCGCTACGCGGCGGGCTGCCCGATCCACCGCGCGAGCCTGCCGCCCGGCCACCGCTTCTCGGCCAACCTCGGCAACGTCGTGCGCAACTCCCACGCCAACCTGTCCGCCGAGTTCCCCGGCCAGGACCTGGTCTACCTCAACGTGCAGCGGGCCTTCGACGGCGCGCGGCTGTGCGAGAACGGCAACAGCCCGACCGGCGCGCTGGCCACCCCCGTGCGCGTCATGGACGGCCCGACCGGCACGCACATCACCAGCCTGTCCGGATACGACAAGATCGCCATCCAGCGCATGGCCAACGCCTGCGTGACCTACTTCCAGACCTGCCAGGAGTCCTGGCACCCGAACGCGGCCGGCCACGCCGTCCTCGGCCAGTGCCTCGCCGCCGCGGCCACCACCGCCAACCGCACCATCGCCTGCATCCGCAACACCAACGGCACCCTCACCTTCCAGTGAGGCACTGAGCAAAGGAAGGGCATCTTCGGCTCGCGTCAGCGAGACGAGCAGCAGCTCGGTACATCGCTCCGCGATGTAGAAGGTGCCCTTCCCAACATTTGCGACCTGTAGGCGCAGGTCACGCGTTCAGGCGGGGAACAGCCACGCCATCGCGCCCACGCCCCGGTCGAGGTAGCCGACCCGGCCGGTGTCCACGCCGTAGGCCAGGTCCTCGAAGACGCTGCACCGGGCGTAGAAGACCGCCCGCTCGACGAGCGCCGGGACGTCGGCGGCGGCCGGATAGCGTGCCAGGACCGCCCGCAGCGCCGCCGGGCCGAGATCCCGGTGGAGCAGTCCGAAGTCGTAGGCCGGGTCCACGAGCGCGGCGTCGCTCCAGTCGATGACCCCGGTGACCGTCCACTCGGCCGGGTCGACGAGCACATGCTCGATGCCCAGGTCGTTGTGCGAGAACACGAGGTCGTGGCCCCGCTCGGGGGGTGGTGATTCGAAGAACGCCTGCACCGCGCGGCGGTGTGCCACCGGGACGTGCTCGGCGACCACCTCGTGCAGCTCGGCCGCCTCACGGAGCCACTCGGCCGGGGGTTGGTCGTCGACGTCCACCAGCCCGCGCCAAGCGTCGACCGGCTCGGCATGCAGCACTGCGAGCAACTCCCCGAGCATCGCCGCGATCGACGTGCCGTGCTCCACCCAGCCCGGCGACTCCGGCAGCGGCACGCCGGGCAGCTTCGCGTAGGCCAGGCAGCCCAGCTCAGGGGCCGCGAACACCGGTTCGGGCACGGGCAGTGGACTGACCCGGGCCACCGCCGCCAGTAGCCGGGCCTCGTGCCCGACCAACTCGGCGCGCCGCACCGGGTCGGGCTCCCTGCTGAACCGCACCACGAGCGCGCCGTCGACCTCGTACGCCACGTTCTCCAGTCCCGCGCCCAGCTCGACCACGGTGCCGATCCGGTGACCGGGCAGGTGGACGGCCAGCACGTCACGGACGTCGGCAATGGAGGGTCGGCCGGACATGCCTCACCTTAACCGGCTACGGCGCGGCCGCCAGCGCCGTACGCAGGTCGCCGACCACCGCGAGCGCGTCCGCGGCGTCACCGGTGTCCTCCCACAGCTCGCGCCACTCCGAGTCCTCGCCGACGACCCGGTCCAAGGCCCTGACCGCGAGCGCCGCGATGTCCTCGGGAACCACCAGGCTCTCCCCCTCCAGCAGGAAATCCGGGGCGTACGGCGAGGTCAGCGGCTCCGCACCGGGCCGCTGCGACACGATGACCGCGGCCGCCGCGATCGCGCGCACCCCGAGCCGGTCGTCGAGGTATCCGGTGTGGTCCGCCA
This sequence comes from Catellatospora sp. NPDC049111, assembly GCF_040648615.1. Taxonomy (NCBI): domain Bacteria; kingdom Bacillati; phylum Actinomycetota; class Actinomycetes; order Micromonosporales; family Micromonosporaceae; genus Catellatospora; species Catellatospora sp. NPDC049111. The sequence continues at coordinate 162,573 of NZ_JBEZEB010000005.1, forward strand.
CGACGGCCAGTGCCTGCCGCACGATGCCCAACCGGTCGGCAGGATCGGCGTCATCCAGGTGACCACACCAGTCGGCGGCACTGTCGTTGTCGAACGGACCCGAGTCCCAGGTGCCCACCGATTACCTCCTCCGCAGGGCGCAGCGGGACGGTACCGGCCGCATGCGACAACTCTCCGGCCCGTTCGGCAGCGCGGGCCCGGCCGCGGCCGCGACACTCGACAGATGGCACATGACCAGGTGACGGAGTTCCACGACGTCCGGGTGTTCGACGGGGTCGACCCGGCGCTGTCCCCGCCCACCACCGTCACCGTCGCGGGCGGCCTCATCACCGGCGTGGGCCGGCCGCCCGACGACCGGGCCGACGGGCGCACCATCGACGGCGGCGGCCGGGTGCTGATGCCGGGGCTCATCGACGCGCACTGGCACGCCATGATGGCTGCCGTGCCGCTGCCGGTCCTGGCCACCGCCGACCCCGGCTACCTGCAGATCGTCGCCGCCCGCGAGGCCGAACGGACCCTGCTGCGCGGGTTCACCACCGTACGCGACGCGGGCGGGCCGGTGTTCGCCCTCAAACGGGCCATCGACGAAGGCCTCGTCACCGGCCCGCGCATCTACCCGAGCGGCGCGTTCATCAGCCAGACCGCCGGACACGGCGACTTCCGCTCGCTGCTGGAGGTGCCGCGTGAGCCGGGCGCGCCGCTGAGCATGGTCGAGCGCACCGGCACCGCGGCCATCGCCGACGGCGTCGACGCGGTCCTGCGGGCGACCCGCGAGCAGCTGATGCGCGGCGCGAGCCAGATCAAGGTGATGGCCGGCGGCGGCGTCGCGTCGCCGTACGACCCGATCGACGTCACCCAGTACACGTTCGCGGAGCTGACTGCGGCGGTCGAGGCGGCCGGGCACTGGGGCACGTACGTGATGGTGCACGCCTACACCCCGGCCTCGATCCAGCAGGCGGTCCGGGCCGGGGTGCGCTGCGTCGAGCACGGGCACCTGCTCGACGACGAGACCGCCGCACTGATGGCCGAACGTGGCGTGTGGTGGTCGATGCAGCCGTTCCTCGACGACGCCGACGCCGTCCCGATCACCGACCCGGGCGGGCGTGAGAAGCAGCTCGCGGTCACCGACGGCACCGAGACCGCGTACCGGCTGGCCCGCAAGCACGGGGTGCGGCTGGCCTGGGGCACCGACACCCTGTTCGACGCCCGGCTGGCCACCCGCCAGGGCGCGCAGCTGGCCAAACTCGGCCGCTGGTTCTCCCCGGCCGAGGTGCTGCGGATGGCGACGTCGGAGAACGCCGCGCTGCTGGCCATGTCCGGGCCACGCGACCCCTACCCGGCCCCGCTGGGCGTGGTGCGGCCCGGGGCGTACGCGGACCTGCTGCTCGTCGACGGCGACCCGCTGACCGACCTGGACCTGCTCGCCGATCCGGCCAACCTAAAAGTGATCATGAAGGACGGCGTACCGGTCCGCGACACCCTGGCCGGATCAGGACGGCCCACCGGCGCGTAACGCCAACACCAGGAACCGGTCCTTTGCCCGAGCCATGACCCCATCATGCAGATGCAAACACGATCGCGCTGGTGTCCGCGCAACAGAGAGCCATTTTCGCTATACCACCTCGCTGATGCGACCAGTAGGGTGATGCTGGCGGCTGGTGTCGGACGGGCCGGCGCATCCAGGGGAGGAAGCGAATGGGCAGCACAGGGATCCGCGCGGCGCTGACCGCGCTCGCGCTGGCCGCGGCCATGACGGCCACCGCGTGCGGCGGCGGCCAGACCCCGGCCCCGGCGACCAGCGGCGGCGTCTCCGGCGACGTCACCGTGTTCGCGGCGGCCTCGCTCACCGAGGCGTTCACGAAGATCGGCAAGGACTTCGAGGCGGCGAACCCGGGCACGAAGGTGACGTTCAACTTCGCGGGCAGCTCCGCGCTGGCCACCCAGATCACCCAGGGCGCGCCCGCCGACGTGTTCGCCGCCGCCAGCCCGGCCACCATGAAGACCGTCGTCGACGCCGGCGACGCGGCCGGCACCCCGGTCGTGTTCGTCAAGAACCAGCTCGTCATCGCGGTGCCGAAAGGCAACCCGAAGGGCATCACCACGCTGGAGAACCTCAGCAAGCCCGACCTGAAGGTGGCGCTGTGCGCCGAACAGGTCCCGTGCGGAGCCGCAGCGAAGAAGGCCCTCGACACCGCCGGGGTCAAAGTCACCCCCGTCACCCTCGAACAGGACGTCAAGGCGGCACTGTCCAAGGTGAAGCTCGGCGAGGTCGACGCCGCGCTGGTGTACCGCACCGACGCCAAGGCCGCCGCCGCCGACGTGGACGGCATCGAGTTCCCCGAGTCCGCGACCGCGATCAACGACTACCCCGTCGTCGCCCTCAAGGACGCCCCGAACAAGGCCGGCGCCGAGGCGTTCCTGGCCTACCTGCAGTCCGAGCCCGCGAAGGCCGTGCTGACCGCGGCCGGGTTCCAGTCTCCGTAATCTGAGCCCATGACCGTCGAGCACACCCAGCACCCCGGCGCGGCGGCACCGCAGCGCCGGCACGGCCGGCGGCGCATCCCGTTCTTCCTGTTCCTGCCCGCCGGGCTGGGACTGGCGTTCCTGGTGCTGCCCCTGGTCGCGCTGCTGCTGCGCACCCCGTGGGGCGAACTGACCCAGCACCTGGCCGAGCCCGCGATCCTCGCCGCGCTGCGCCTGTCGCTGCTCACCGCCTCGCTGGCCACGGTCTGCTGCATCCTGCTCGGCGTGCCGCTGGCCTGGCTGCTGGCCAGGGTCGAGTTCCCCGGTCGGCGGCTCGCCCGCGCACTGATCACGGTGCCGCTGGTGCTGCCACCCGTGGTCGGCGGTGTGGCGCTGCTGCTGCTGTTCGGCCGCCGCGGCCTGATCGGATCCTGGCTCGACGAGACCTTCGGGTTCACCCTGCCGTTCACCACCGCCGGGGTCGTCGTCGCCGAAGCGTTCGTGGCGATGCCGTTCCTGGTCATCGCCGTGGAGGGTGCGCTGCGCGGCGCGGACACCCGCTACGAGGAGGCCGCCGCGACACTGGGCGCGGGCCGCTGGACCACCTTCCGGCGGGTCACCCTGCCGCTGGTCGCGCCGGGCATCGCCGCCGGTGCGGTGCTCTGCTGGGCACGGGCGCTCGGCGAGTTCGGCGCGACGATCACGTTCGCCGGCAACTTCCCGGGGCGTACGCAGACCATGCCCCTGGCCGTGTACCTGGCGCTGGAGACCGACCTCGAAGCGGCGATCGTGCTCAGCCTCATCCTGCTGGTCGTCTCGGTGACCATCCTGGCCAGCCTGCGCGACCGCTGGATCAGCAGCCCCTGACCGGCTCAGCCGCCGCTGCGCTCCAGATCACCGGGGGCCGGACGGGACTGGTCGAGCCCGGCCGCGTCCTCGCGCAGCGGCCGCCACGTCTGCTGCGCCACCCGCTCCCCTGCCCGCCTGCCGCGCGACCGGCCCGCCAGCCCGAGCCCGATGCCGAGCAGCACCAGCGCAGCCGCCACGCACAGCACCGCCGCCCACAGCGGCATGACCTCAGCCAGCCCCAGCACACCCGCCACAACCAGCGCCGGCAGCACCCAGATCAGCAGCAGCCCGGCAGTGCTGATCCGCCCCTGCGCCGTGCCCGCATCGTCGCGCAGCCAGGTCCGGGCCAGGGCGGACTCGGCGCGCGACAGGCTGGCCAGCTGCTCTGCTGCCGGGCCCGGCTCCTGCGGCGTCGGCGGGCGGCGCGTCTCGGACATCAGTTCACCTCCACCTGTCTACCTTCTGCCCTGATCCCAGTGTGCCGAATCATTTCCAACGGCCTGCCCCATGATCTTCACCCGCTCGTGTGAACCCGCCGTGAAGGAACCGCCAACACCACCGCATGATCGACGCAGCGCCGCCGTACTAGGCTGGCCGTTATGCAGATCGCCGCGCGGGGCCTGGTGTTCGACGTCCAAGCGGGCGGCCCGGAGGACGGGCCGGTCGCCCTGCTGCTGCACGGCTTCCCGCAGCACGCCGGCGAATGGGAACAGGTCGCCGACCGCCTGCACGACGCCGGCATCCGCACCTACGCGTTCGACCAGCGCGGCTACTCCCCCGGCGCGCGACCGTCCGCGGTCGCCGACTACCTCGTCGGCGAATGCGTCGCCGACGCCCTCGGAGTGCTCGACGCCCTGGGCGTGGATCGCGCGCACGTGGTCGGCCACGACTGGGGCGCCGTGGTGGCCTGGCACCTGGCCGCCGAGCACGCCGACCGGGTGCCCACCCTCACCGCGATCTCCGTGCCGCACCCGGTCGCGTTCGCCAAGACCATCGCCACCGACCCCGACCAGCAGCAGCGCTCGGCCTACATCGGACTGTTCCAGCAGGAGGGCAAGGCAGAGGACCTGCTGCTGGAGGACGAGGGACGGCGGCTGCGGGAGATCTTCACCGGGGTGCCCGCCGACCGCGTCGAGCGCTTCGTCACCCCGATGCTGGACCGGGCCCGCCTCACCGGCGGTCTCAACTGGTACCGGGCCCTGACCCTCGGCGCGGGCTTCACCCCGGCCGGCAAGGTCGCCGTGCCGACCACGTTCCTGTGGAGCGACGGCGACTGGGCCATCGGCCCGAAGGCGGCCGAGAGCTGCGCCGCGTACGTCACCGGCGACTACCGCTTCGTCAACCTGTCCGGGGTCAGCCACTGGATCCCGGACGAGGCCCCCGACGACACCGCCCGCGAGATCCTGGCCCGCATCACCGGACAAGCCTGAGCGGAGGCACCCGTGTTCGTGAAGATCTGCGGCCTGTCCACCGCCGAGACCGTCGCCACCGCCGTGCAAGCCGGCGCGGACGCGGTCGGCTTCGTGCTGACCCGCAGCCCGCGCCAGGTCACCCCGGACACCGCCCGCCGCCTGGCCGCCGCCGTCCCGCCGCAGGTGCTGACCGTCGCGGTCGTCGCCGGGGCGGACATCGCGACCGTGCGAGAGCTGGTCCGCGACACCGGCCTGCGGGCGCTGCAACTGCACGGCGACTACACCCGGGCCGACTTCGCCGCCGTCGCCGACCTCGGCCTGACCCTGGTGCGGGCGGTCAGCTACGAGGCCCCCGACCTGCGCATCGGCGCGTACGGCGAGGACCTGCTGCTGGTCGACGCCACCGAACCCGGCTCCGGCGGCGCCTGGGACTACGCGATGCTGCGCGGACGCGGCCTCGGCGACGGCTGGATCCTCGCCGGCGGGCTGGGCGTCGACACCGTCGCCGACGCGATCCGGCTGTCCGGGGCGCGCGGCGTGGACGTGTCCAGCGGCGTCGAATCCGCTCGCGGTGTCAAGAGCGAAGCCCTGATCAGGGAGTTCATCGCCGCCGCGCGCAAAGTGGGCTGACCGCCCGATCCGTGGGAACGATCCCACCCACCGTCGCCGCCGGCCGTAGACTGCCGTCGATCGAAGGAGGCGGGATGAACGGCGTACTCGTACGGCTGGCCGCGGTCACCGGCGCGGCCGTGCTCGCCGCGACGGCACTCACCGCACCGGCCCACGCCCAGGGCGGCGGCGTCGACTGCGCCTACCTGCTCACCGCCTACCCCGGCGGGTTCAGCGCATCGGTCCAGCTCGCCAACACCGGCCCCGCCGTCGACGGCTGGGTGCTGAGCTGGTCCTTCCCCGCCGACACCACCATCCACGGCGTATGGCAGTCCCGCATCACCCAGCCCGACCCGCGCACCGCCATCGCCGTCAACATGCCCTGGAACGCGCGCATCCCGGCCGGCACGACCCTCGGCTTCGGCTGGACCGCCGCCGCCCCCGCCACCGACATCCCCACCGACCTCACCCTCAACGGCGTGCCCTGCTAGACCCGCTCACGCAGCAGCCGAGCCCGCGGCACACCCAGGTCGGTGTAGATCACCAGCGCCCGCCGCCAGAACTCCCGCGCGGCCCCCGCCTGTCCCGCCGCGATCGTGTCGCCGAGGCCCTCCAGGGCGCGGGCCTGCTCGAAACGATCGCCGGTGCGCTCGGCCAGCGCCAGCGCGGCGCGGTGGCGCTCGCCCGCGTCCCCGCAGCGGCCCAGCGCCAGCAGGGTCTCGCCGAGCCCGTTGAGGGCCTCCGTCTCCAGCCCCCGGTCACCGGTCTGACGGCCCGCGGCCAGCGCCCGGCCCAGCAGGTCGAGCGCCTCGGCGTGACGGCCGGTCCGCCGGCGCACCGACGCGAGCGCCGCCAGCGCCGAGCCCTGACCGGCCGGATCACCGGCCGCCCGGCAGCCCGCCAGCGCCCGCTCCAACGCGCCTGCCGCCTCGTCGTACCGGCCGAGCAACTCGTAGGTCACCCCCAGGTTGCCCAGCGCGTACGCCTCCAACCGCACGTCGCCGAGCCCGGCGAAGATCCCCGCAGCACGGCGCTGGTGCGCGACCGCGTGCGCGCACCGGCCCAGCCGCCGATGCAGCGAACCCCGGTTGAGCAGCAGTGAAGCCTCGCCATGCCGGTCACCGGACGTCCGCGCCATCCCCAGCGCCTCGCCGAGACACTCCATCGCCTGGGCGTACGCCCCCAACCGCTCGTGCACCGCCGCCAGCCGCGACAGCGCCCGCGCCTGCCCCGGCCCGTCACCGGCCGCCGCGAACCCGCGCACCGACTCCGCGAACTCGTCCCGCGCCTGCCCGTAAGCGCCCAGCCACCAGTGGATCGTGCCCAGGTTGGCCAGCACCGCGGCCCGCTCGGCGGCCGCGGGGGCCAGCGCCGCCAGCGCCCCGGTGTGCACCGCGAGCGCCTCCTCGTGATGCCCGCCCACCTCGAAGTACCGCCAGAGCAGGCTGGACAGCCCGGCGCTGTCGGCGGCACGGTCGTGCCCGGCCGCGAACACCGCCAGCCGCACCAGCTCACCTCGCCGGATGTCGAGCCAGCGCCGAGCCGCGCCGGGCTCAGCCGCGAACGGCAGCGGCCGGGCCGAGGCTCCGACCGCCGGGCGGGTCGGGCGTTCATGCGGGAACAGCAGGTCCATCGCGGCCGCGGCCGCCGCCAGGTGGTCGCGCAGCAGCCGGGTCACCGCGTCCCGGCGTTCCGGCACGGTCAGCTCGGACAGCGCCAGCTCGTTCGCGTACGCCCGCAGCAGGTCGTGCATCGCCCACCCGGCCGCGGACGGCTCGACCAGGTGCGCCCGGACCAGATCCGCCAGCGCCCGCTCCGCCGCCTCGAAGCTCACCTCGGCGAGCGCGGCCAGCGACGGGGCGTCGACGTCCCGGCCGGGATACAGCCCGAGCACCGCGAACGCTCGCGCCGTCGGCACGGTGAGGTGCCGGTGCGACCAGGACAGCACGGTGCGCACCGCCGACGGCGGGTCGTCGGGCAGTTGCAGCGTGTCCAGCGCGGCCACGCCGGTCAGCTCCGCCGCTATCGCACCCAGCCCGGCCGACGCCCGCGCCGCGGCTACCTCGGCGGCGACCCGCAGCGCCAGCGGCAGCCCGGCGCAGCGCGCCGCCAGCAGGCCCGCCGCGGCGGGCTCGGCGTCGACCCGGTCGCCGAGCAGCGTGCGCAGCAGCGCGACCGACTCGGCCGCAGGCAGCACCTCCAGCCGCACCCGGCGCGCCCCGTCCCGCGCGACCAGCCCGGCCAGGTCGTCACGGCTGGTCACGAGCACCGCACAACCGGCCGCGCCGGGCAGCAGCGGCCGCACCTGCGCGGCACTGTGTGCGTTGTCCAGCAGCACCAGCATCCGCCGTCCCGCCAGCAGGCTGCGGTACGCCGCCGCCCGCTCGTCGGCCCCGGCCGGGATCTCCGCGCGGCCGAGCCCGAGCGCGCGCAGCAGCACCCCGAGCGCGTCGGAGGCCGGCAGTGGCCGCCCGGGGCTGTAACCGCGCAGGTCGAGGTGCAGCTGCCCGTCGGGGTACCGGCCCGCGGCCCGGTGCGCCCAGCGCAGCGCCAGCGCGGTTTTGCCGACCCCGCCGGTGCCCGACACGACCGACACGGTCGAGCCACCCACCGCGTGCAGCGCGTCCAGTGCGGACAGCTCCGCTTCGCGACCGGCGAAACCCGGCACCTCGGCGGGCAGCTGCCGAGGCACGGGCCCGCGCGGGCGGCGCAGCTCCTCGACCCGGTCCCGGGCGGTGGCCAGCGCGCCCTGTTCGGCGGGCGCCGCCCCGAGCAGCCGGACCAGCACGTCGAACCGGTCCGTGGGCGGCAGCACCCGGCCGGTCAGGTACTCCCCGATGATGCCGTGCGACCAGCCGGTCGCGGCGGCCAGGTCCCGATAGGACAGCTGCGGCGCGGCACTACGGCGGGCGTGGCGACGGCGCAGCCCACGCAGCAGCCCGGCCAGCTCGTCCAGGGTCCGCACGTCACCGACGGCGGGCACGCCACGGGTCGCGCGCCCGCCCGGCATGTCGGTAAGTTCGTGGCCGTCGATGCGTCGAGTCTAGGTTCAGTCGTCGTCGAGCTGCTGCGAGATCACCACCGCGTTCACCCAGGGCACCGGCTGCGCGCCGGACACGGTGAGGTTGAGCTGGCCGGTCTGCCCGGTGGTGTCGGCGTCCTGCGGCGAGCTGACGGCGACCGTCTGCGGCACGGCCCAGTTCGCCGGGGTGAACACCAGCGACGCCGGGGACGCGCTCATCGCCGGGTTGGCGGCCCCGCCCACGGGCACGGTGACCGCCGCCGCCGGGGCCTGGCTCAGCCGCACCGCGAAGGTCGCCGTGCCGCCTTCGGGCACCACCGGCCGGGCCGGGCTCGCGATCACGTACGGCTGCGGGCTGTACGCGCACGGCTGCCCGTTGACGGTGAACGCCGCCGGTGGCGTGTTGGTCAGGTTCGGATTGGTGTGCACGCCGATCAGCGCGGTCACCGAGCCGCCCGCTGGCACCGTGCCGTTGAACGACGCGTTGGCCAGGGTGACGTGCGTGCCGGACTGGCCCAGCCACGCGTACGCCGCGAAGGTCACCGCCTGCTGCGGGTCCGGCAGGTCGAACTCGGCGGTCCAGGCGGTCACCGCCGCGCCGGGCGTGATGGTGACCTGCGCCTGGTAGCCGGTGCCCCAGTGCACGGTCACCTGGTGCCGGACGGTGCAGGTAGGGACCGCACCGGCCGGCGACGGCGGGGCCACGGCCGCGGCGGCCAGCACGAGCAGCGTGAGCAGCCGCGCCGCGCGACGGCGGGCGGGATGGGAACGGAGGTTGTCTGCCATGGCCATGATGGTCGGTGCCGCCCGGAGCGCACCGGCCCGCCGTTGGACACCACTGGACAGCGGTGTACGCCTGGCTCCTGACGGGTACAAAGGAATTGCAGGTCAACGGGGATGGAGTGAGGTCGGGTGGCACTGGGCCCGGAGGACGAGCGCCGGCTCGCGGAGCTGGCCGAGCAGACCCGCGCCGCCGACCCGCACTTCGCGCTCGGCCTCGGTGCGGGCGACCCCCACCCGCCCGCCGAGTATCGCCGGCCGCGGCGGACCGGGCTGCGCGTCGCGCTGGCCCTGACCGGGTTCGCGCTGGCCGTGTTCCTGTTCGCGACGGGAACCCCCGGCGGCGGGTTCCTCGCCGCGGTGGGCGCGGTGCTGGCACTGGCCACCGTCGGCGACGGGTTCGCCGGCACCGGCGACTGACCGGGCTAACCCGCCGCGCGATAGGCCCGGCCGGCCGCGGTGGGGCTGTCGCCGTCGCGGTACAGCGCGGTGCCCTGGTGGCCCTCGGTCGGCCACGGCAGCGCGAACCAGGCGTAGCGCTCCACGTAGGACAGGCCCTGCATCATCTTCGTCGAGCCGGTGACGAACGCGGCCTGCTGCGCGTCGCTCGGGTACACCGCCCCGGACGCGCCCCACTTGATCAGCGCGTACTCGGTGACCCAGATCGGCATCTTGTAGCGCTGGTACACGGCCTGCAGGTAGTTCCTCAGGTGCCCGACGGCCGCCGAGGAGAAGTCCGCGCCGTACCAGTGCAGGGTGATGAAGTCGACCCGGTAGCCGCGCGACTTCGCCCCGGCCATGAACCGGTCGAGCCAGCCGCCGGCCCTGTCCGCGCCGACCGCCACGGCGGGGCTGCCCAGCCGCATCCCGGTCGCCTGCAGCCGCGGCCACAGGTCCAGGGCGCGCTCCACGGTCATGTTGGCCTGGCTGGCGAAATCGGGCTCATTGAAGCCGAGCAGCACCTTGCCGTTCTGCTTGGCGCGAGCCAGCTCGGCATCGGTCACCGACTTCTCGCCCCAGATCATCGGCACGAACGCGGCGCTGGTGCCCGCGTCCTTGCTCGGGGAGCTCGACCAGTTGTAGTACCAGCTGGCCCGCACGTCGGCCAGCGCGGCTTTGAGGCCGCCGAAGTTCCAGACGCTGACGCCCTTCTTCGCCGACGTCTTCGCGGGGCCACCCGCCGGGGCCTTCGGGCTCGCCGACGCCGACGGTTTCGGGGCGGCGGACGCGCTCGCCGACGGCCCGGCCGACACCGAACCGGACACCGCCGGGTCCGGCAGACCCTGCGTCGCGCCGACGGGCTCCCCCGGACCGGCCGCCGCCGCACCCGGATCGCCGCCCCAGACCCGGACCGCCGCGTACGAGCCTCCGATCAGGACCGCGACGGTCAGCGCCACCGCCAGCCACAGTTTCCGGCGGTCGCGCCGCACGTGCCTGCCCGGTAGCCGCTGCGAGGTCTCGTCCACGAGGCGACACCCTAGCCCCCATTGATGAACGGGGCACGCCAGGGCACCGGCCGCTCCCACGGAACGGCCGGTGCCCTGGCACACCACCTCTCCTGTGTCCTAGGCAGCTGGGTCGATACCGACCTGCCGCAGACCCGCTGAAGCACGCCGTCACGCCGTGACCGGGGCCTGCCAGTCGATCGGGTGGACGAACTGCCAGGCCATCTTCTCCGGCTTGGCCAGCAGCTTCATCGCGGTCGGCAGCAGCGCGTCGCGCAGCACCCGGGCCACCGGACCCGCCGCCTTGTTGCTGTTGGTACGGGCCGCCGCGGCGATGATGCGCTCGACCCGCTCCCGGCGCAGCCGCTCGTACGCGCCGAACGCCTGCTCGGCGGGCAGGTCGCGCAGGCAGCGGGCGAGCTGCACCGCGCTCTCCGCGGCCAGCGACGCGCCCTGGCCCGACGACGGCGACGTGGCGTGCGCGGCGTCGCCGATCAGCACCATGCGGCCGCGGTGCCAGTTCGGCACGCGTGGGATGTCCTCCATGCCGCCGACCGCGACGAACTGGGACAGGTCGGCGGTGCGCAGGATGGCCGGCACCGGCAGGCGGTCGTCGGCGAACGCCTCGGTCAGCACCCGCATCCACTCCTGAGGGCTGGTCCGGTTGGCCTCTGACCAGGACATCGGCTGCGGGTGCGGCAGGTTGGCGAACCAGCCGCAGCTGCCGTCGGCGTACACCTGGTAGCCGAAGAACGCCCGCTTGCCGAACATCATGTGCATCGCGTCGCCGGTGCTCGGCAGGCCGGTGCCGGTCGACAGGCAGCCGAAGCCGAGCAGGCCGGTGTAGCGCGGCTTCGGCGCGGCCGGGTCGATGAGCGTGCGCACGGTGGACCGGATGCCGTCCGCGCCGATCAGGACGTCGGCCTCGGCGCTGGTGCCGTCGGCGAAATGCGCCCGGACACCGGTCGGCGCGGCGGGCGAGCCCAGGTGCTCGGCGGAGACCAGGCGCTTGCCGTGCTCGACGGGGATGCCGCGGCGGGCCGCCTCGCCGTAGAGGGCGCGGTAGAGGTCGGGCCGCATCACGAACTGCTGCGGCTCCAAGCCGGGCGGGCCGCCGAACGAGGCCAGCCGCTTGCCGGTCCAGCTGTGCATCACGATGCTCGACATGGGCACGCCGATCGCGCGTACGGCCTCGTCGGCGCCGATCACCTTCAGCGCGGCAAGGCCGTTGGGCGCGATGCTCAGGCCGCCGCCGACGTTCTCGGCGGTGCTGCCGTACGCCTCGTACACGCGGGCCTCGATGCCCGCCTGCCGCAGGGCCATCGCGGCCACCGGACCGGCGATGCCGCCGCCCACGACCAGCGCGGTCTTCACCTTCGTCATGACTGTTGCTCCCCAGGGGTCAGCCGGCCGGTCGCTCGACCGGCGCGGGTTCGGTCGCACACCGAACCGGCAGGGGACGCCCGGCTATCCTTGCGGTTGCCACCTCTCGTGGCCGGGCCCCTGCGGTGCGGTGCGAGGGTTGAGGTCTCCGGCGGTGTGTTGGCGCACGCCGCCGGGGACCGTTTCAGAAGGTCACTGCGCGTGCAGGCCCCTCTCCATCAGCTCGGCCAGCTCCGGCGGCACGATCCCGGTCTCGCTGAACGCCTGCCAGTCGGCCAGGCCCGGGAACGTGCCGGAGGTCAGCTCGCCGAGCAGCCCGCGCACGAAACCGACCTCGGCTTCGGCCACGGCCAGCTCGTACTCCTCCTCGATCAGGAACAGCCGCGGGACCTCCCGGGCGGCCTCGGCCAGCGCCGCGCGTAGCGCCGCGAGCGCCTTCTCCAGCGCGGTGAGCCGCTGGGCCAGCAGGTCGGCCGCCTCGCGGGGCGACAGCACCGCCATCACGGACAGCGCGGCGGTGAACCGGGACTGCTCCTGCTCGGGGGTGGACAGCAGCTCGCGCACCCAGTCGGTCAGCTCGGCCCGGCCCGCCTCGGTGATGCGGTAGACGGTCCGCTCGGGGCGGCCGCCCTGGCGCACGCTCTCGGCGGCTTCGATCAGGCCGTGCTTCTCCAGGTTCTGCACGACCGTGTAGAGCGAGCCCCACTTGATCTTCATGTTCTGGTCTTTGCCGTGCTCGCGCAGGACCGAGGCCATCTGGTACGGGTGCATGGGCTGCTGGACGAGCGCGGACAGCACGGCCAGTGCCATCAGATTGCCGACCTTGCGCCGTTTCGCCACGCCTGCCGCCCGCCCTTCATACTCCGCCTTGATTACTCGCACACGAGTATACGCATCCGAGCAAGTTCGGCGCCACCCACCGCTAACCTGCCGGGTATGCGACTGCTCCTGCTGGGCGGGACCCGATTCCTCGGCCGCGCGCTCGGACACGCCGCCGTCGCCCGCGGCTGGCGGGTCACCGCGTTCCACCGCGGCGTGACGGGCGCGCCGCCGGACGGGGTCACCTCGGTGCACGGCGACCGGACCGTGGCGGCCGATCTGGCGGCACTCACCCGCAACTACTGGGACGCCGTGGTGGACACCTGGGACGGCCCATCGGATGCCGTCTCGGCGGCCGCGGCCGCCCTGGAACCCGGCTGCGGCCGGTACGTCTTCGTGTCGAGCCGCTCGGTCTACGACGACCTGTCGACGCTCGGCCTCACCGAGGACTCGCCGGTGGTGCCCACCGAGGAACCGTCCTTCGGCGCGGTCAAGGCCGCAGCCGAGCGAACGGTGCGCACCGCGTTCGGGCGACGCGCGCTGGTCGCCCGGCCCGGTCTGGTCCTCGGCCCGCACGAGCAGCCCGAACGGCTCGTCTGGTGGTTACGGCGGCTCACCCGCGGCGGCGACGTGCCGGTCCCCGGCCCGCCGGACCTGGGACTGCAGTACATCGACGTGCGCGATCTCGCGCGGTGGCTGCTCGACGCCGCCCACGCGGGCCTCGGCGGCACGTTCAACGTCGTCAGCCGTCCGGGTCACACCACGATGGGCGCGCTGCTGTCAGCGTGCGCCGAGGCGGCGGGCTCCGACGCCCGGCTGCGCTGGGCGCCGCCGGCCGCGTTCTCGGCAGCGGGCATCCAGCCGTGGTCCGACCTGCCGATCTGGGTGCCGGCGGACAGCGGCGTACGGGGCCTGCACGAGACCGACTCCGAACGCGCGCACGCCGCCGGGCTGCGCTGCCGCCCTGTCACGCGGACCGTCGCCGACACCTGGGCGTGGCTGGCCGCGCTCCCCGGTCCGCTGCCCGGCGACGGCCTGGGCCCGGACCGGGAGGCGGTGCTGCTGCGCGGCATCGGCGCATGACGTCGGCCCCGTCGCCGATCCGGGTTGCGGGCATCGGCCATCATGTCCGGGCATGAGCACCGGGGAGCTCCACCTCGCACCGTCACCGGCCGCCCGCTGCGCCCGCGCCCTGGGGTGCGGGATCGCCGGTGCGCTCCTGGCCGCGCTCCTGACGTTCCTGGCCTGGTCGCTGCTCGGGGTGGCCGACTGGTCCGGCACCGGCATGGACGCCGTGGTGCCGCTGATCGCCGGTTACCTGGTGCTCGGCACGCTGCTGACCTGGGGACTGCTGCACTGGGCGACGGTGCGCCCCGCCTGGGCGGTCGCCTTGCTCGGGCTGGCCCTGTTCCTGGTCAACCGGCTCGTCGAGGCGGTGGTCACCATGATCGTCGGTGTCGTGCCGGCGCGGGTGCCGGCGCTGTCGCTCCTGGACAGCGTCGGCGGCCTGCTGGTGCACCTCGGTCTGAGCTGTCTGGCCGCTGCCGCGCTCACCGACCGCCGCCTGAGCGCCGGAGCGAAGACCGCCGCCGTGCTGGCCTGCCTGCTGACAGCCGTGCTGGCCGCGCTCGTCTGAGCGACCAGTCAGATGAGGGCAGCGGTCCAGACGGTGACGTTGGCGTCGAGGTAGTCGGCGGTGTCGCGCCAGTACGGGCCGTCCTCGGTGAAGATCCGTGCCCAGGGCTGCCGCTGCTCCCGGAACCCGGTCTCCAGCAGGTGGTACATGGCCCTCGCCCGGCGGCCGAGCAGTCCGGCCAGTTCCGGGCCCCTGGCCAGGTCGAGGCCGTAGCCGTCGGTGTAGGCGCGCAGCCGGGCGGCGGACTCGACCGGGTCGCGGCGCGGGCTCATCCCGGCCATGCTCTGCGCCGCGTAGGCCAGGTCCCACAGCCGGGAACTCGGCGCCACGTTGTCCCAGTCGATCAGCACCCAGCCGCGTTCGGCGCGGACCAGGTTCCACGGCGAGACGTCGTTGTGGCAGACCAGCTCGGCGCGGTCGGGCGGGATCGGGGACTCCCACGGGGTCTCCGGCGGGGCGACGAAGCTCGCCGCGGCGTCGTGCAGGGCGCGCTGCATCCGGCCGATCCCGGCCAGCTCCTCCAGGCTGTACGTGCCGGTCGCGTCGCCGATCTCACCGGCCACGTACTCCAGCACCTGGCGGCCCTGCTCGTCACGGCCGAGGGGCCGGGGCGCGCCGGTGAACCCGGCCTCGTGCAGGTGCCGCAGGAACGCGTCCACACCGTCGGTCCACGGCCCGGCAGGCCGCCGCACCGTGTCCCCGACCCGCACGACGCCCGAGGTCACATTCCCGACCAGCGCCTCTTCACCCTCGACCACGCGATGATCCTCGACAGCGCGTCCCGCCGCCGCAAGCCCATTCCCGCACGATCATCCGACTTGCCAGGCAGATCTGGGTATGGGCGCTCAAGGTACGGCCGGTTGCCAGGCAAGTCGGACGATCTTGGTGAGCGGTGGCCGGGGGGTCAGCGGCGGCGGGTGAGGCGGGCCATGATGCGGCCGGGGGTCATCGGGACGACGGAGAGCATGAGGCGGCCGGAGGGGTCCTTGGCCGGGGTGACGGCGTACATGCGCAGGCCCCGTCGCCAGATCACGGGGCGGGGCAGCCGCAGGCCGGCGGCGCGCAGCGGGGCGGAGCCCTCCTGGCCACGGGCCTGCACGCGTACCCGCACCGAGCGGCGCTGGCCGGTGAGGGCGCTGGCGCGCACGACGTCGGCGACGGTGAACTCGGCCTGCACCACGGTGGCCGGGCGGCTCTCCGTGACCTGCACCGCCGCGGTCAGGTCCTCGGCGTAGACCCCGATCGTCGCGGTGGACGCCAGGTCGGGCAGCGGACTGCGGGCGGTGACGGCCAGCACGGTCGCGCCGTCGGCGTTGCGCCGCCACACGGCCTGGGTGGCGTCGAGCTTCGCGGCCCAGCCGGCGGCGTGCGCGGTGACCTCGAAGACCTCGTCCGGCAGCGACGAGCCGGGGGTCCGGAAACCGGGGTACGCGGCGTACCAGCGGTCGCCTTCGACGACGATCGGGGCGATGCCCCGCTCCACGTCCTGGCGGATCACGGCGAGCAGGTCGTCGACCGTGCCCGCCTGCGCGACGGCGATCCGCAGCCGGGTCTCGACCTCCAGCTCAGCACCGGTCTCGGCGGTCAGCTGCCGGTCGGCGACCTCGCGCACGCACTCGTGCACCGCCTGCTGCACGGACCGTTCGACGGTGAGCAGGTCGTCGCGCAGCAGCACGGCGACCTCCAGCGCGAACAGCCGGGAGAGCACGGCGTCGCGGTCCTTGCCGGCCGGCATCAGCCCGACGGTGAACTCCATCAGCCGGCGCAGGCAGTAGAGCCGGTCGGCGGCCTTGCTGAGGTGGGTGACGTTCTGCTCGTTGAGCCGGCGCACCGCGAAGTAGCAGTCGTAGTCGGCGACGACCGAGATCCGCGACGCCCGGAAGCAGGCTTCCAGGGTGAACGGGAAGTCGCTGCCGATCGGCATGTCCTCGAAGTAGCGGATGGCGTGCCGCTCGATCAGGTCGCGGGAGAACAGCTTGATGTTGGCCAGCGACCAGGGCAGCCCCGAACCGGCGAAGCTGATCTCCGCCTCGTTGCGGGCGAAGACCTGCTGGTAGATGAAGCGGCTGTTCACGCCGACGGTCTTGCCGAGCACGACCTCGGAGCCGTACCGGTCGGCGGCGTCGACGAGCCGCTCCAGCGCCTCGGGACCGAGGTAGTCGTCGGCGCCGACGAAGAAGACGAACCGGCCGGTGGCCAGGCGCAGGCCGTGGTTGCAGGGGCTGGCCGGGCCGCCCGAGTTGGGCTGGCGGACCACCTTCACCGACGGGTATCGCTCGGCGAACCGGGCCAGCTCTGCGGGGCTGCCGTCGGTGGAGCCGTCGTCGACCGCGATGATCTCCATCCGGTCCTGGCCGATGGTCTGGTTGACCAGGGAGTCGAGGCAGCGGCGCAGGTCGGGCATCGTGTTGTACACCGGCACGATGACGCTGACGTCGACTGCGGTCACTGCTTGGCCTCCGGCGCTCGGCGTGTGCGGGGGTCAGCGTGGAGACACCCGGGTGCGGCTTGCTGGCGACTACGGTAACAATAGGCCGGCGGCGCGCGTAGATCAGGAGCGAGGCCCTGCCCCCGGCAGGCCGGCCTGCGGCGTGCCCGACGCGGGCGACTGGAGAAGGGCGGACCATGGGAGTCGAACGTCGCGAGGGCGGCCGGGGACGTGTCGTCATGCTGGTCGACAACGCGGTCAACGGCGACTCACGGGTCCAGAAGACCGCCCGCTCCGCGGCCGAGGCCGGGTGGGACACGACCCTGCTCGGACTGTCCCCCGACCACGAGGCCCGGGAGTGGATGATCGGCGGCGCGCGGGTGCGTCTGCTGCCCGGCGCACGCGCCCGCGGTGCGGCGGGCGGGCTGCGGCGGCGCTGGCAGGAACTGCCCCCCTCGGTGCGCCGGGTGCGCCGCCCTGCCGACTGGGTGATCACGCGGTACTGGCTGCAGCGTTTGGGCGACCACGCGTGGCGCAAGCTGGAGCCCGGCCTGATCGGCTTCGACAACAAGTTCGGGCCGGTCATCGACGAGCTGCGGCCCGACATCATCCACGCGCACGACTTCCGCATGATCGGCGTCGGGGCGCGGGCCGTGGCTCGGGCCCGTGACCACGGCCGCGACGTCAAGCTGGTGTGGGACGCGCACGAATACCTGCCGGGCGTGCGTCCCTGGCGGGACAACTACCGCTGGCAGCCCGCGCACCTGGCCTACGAGCGGGAGTACGCCCCGCACGCCGACAAGGTGATCACGGTCTCCGACGAGCTGGCGCAGATGCTGCGGCGCGACCATCGACTGGCCGAGCTGCCCGTGGTCGTGCTGAACGCACCCGACATGTCCGCGGGCGGCGAGCAGCCCGAGGTGAGCCTGCGGGAACGCTGCGGCATCGGCCCGGACGTGCCGCTGCTGGTGTACAGCGGCGCGGCGGCGCCCGCCCGGGGCCTGGGCGTCATGGTCGAGGCCCTGCCGAAGCTACCCGGCGTGCACATGGCCATGGTGATCAACCTGCCGTCCGGCGAGTACGCGAAGAGCCTGACCGCCCGCGCCGCGGAGCTCGGGGTGGCCGACCGGCTGCACGTCACCGACTACGTGCCCGCCGCCCAGGTGGCGAACTTCCTGGCCGGGGCGACCGCCGGCGTGATCCCGATCCGGCACTTCGTCAACCACGAGATCTCGCTGATCACGAAGTTCTTCGAGTACTCCCACGCCCGCCTGCCGATCATCGCCAGCGACGTGCGCACGATGGCGGCGACGATCCGCGGCACCGGGCAGGGCGAGGTGTTCCGGGCCGACGATGTGACCGACTTCGTGCGCGCGGCGCAGCAGGTGCTGGCCGACCCGGAGCGCTACCGCGCCGCGTACGACAAGCCGGGCCTGCTCGACAACTGGACCTGGGCCGCTCAGGCCGAGGTGCTCGACGACGTCTACACGAGTCTGCTGCCGGTCGCACCGCGCTGACCTGGTCGGACCGCGCGTCGCAGCCCGCCGGGCACGCGGTGCCGATCCGTGCACTCTCCGTCATGCCTCGCGGCACGAGGTGTCGCAGTTTGCGGATACATCTTTTTTGATGTGGCCACATCAAAAAAGATGTATCCGCAAACCGGAAGGTCCTCGGCTCCCCCGCGTTTCCACCGGCCGCTTCGACGCGCAGGCCTTGGCGGAGGGGCCGTGCCACGGGGCGGCGGAGCCGCCCGGCGAAACTCAGGCCGGTGCCGGGCCGGTGAACCAGCGGGCGGCCGAGCCGTGCCACAGGTCGTCGAGTTCGTGCGGGGCGCAGTCGGCGAACACGTCGGTGTAGCACTCGTAGAGCTTGGTGAAGCCGCCGCGCAGCCGCTCGATCGGCAGGTCCGAGCCGAGCATGCAGCGCTGCGGCCCGAACGCGTCCAGCGTTGCCCGCAGCCAGGGGCGCACCCGGTCGGCGGTCCAGTCGCCGAAGACGGTGCCGAGGGCGTCGATCCGGGTGGCCGTGTTCGGGACGGAGGCCACCGCCTTGAGGCGGGCGGCGTGCTCGCGCAGGCCGACCGCGCTCAGGTCGCCGGGCCATCCGAAGTGGTCGAGCACGATGCTGACCTGCGGCAACGCGCGGGCGACCCGCAGCACCTGGTCGAGCTGGTCGCCGCCGGCCTCGACGGTGAGGGTGAGCCCGTGCCCGGCCAGCAGGGCGAGGTGTCGGGTCACCTGCTCGTCGTCGGTCGGCCGGGTGCCGCCCAGCGCGGCGACCAGCCGGACCCGCACTCCGGCGGCGTTGTCCAGTTCGGCGAAGCTGCGCAGGAAAGCGGGCCAGCCGGCCGACGCCGGGTCGGCGAGCGTGACCAGCCATACCTCGAAGTCCTGGCCCTCGGCCTGGCGCTGGGCCCAGGCGGCGGCGTGCAGCGGGTCGGCCGCGCCCGCGTCGGACCAGACGACACCGCGCACCGGGTGATCGGAGGTCTCCCGGCGGTAGTCGGCCAGCGTGTAGACGTCGGGCAGCGAGCTGTAGTCGCCGAGCATGTCGCGGACCATGGTGCGGTCGGAGAGCCAGAACACCGGGTCGTCGCGCTGGTCCCAGAGGTGGACGTTGCAGTCCAGGATCTGCCGCACCGGCCGAAGGTATCCGGCGCAGGCCGGTGACCGTGGGCTGACACGCGCGGCGACTCCAGGATCTCGACATGGCACGTGCAATTTCTGCGGTACGCGTTGACAGCATCAGCTTCAGGGGTGCAAATTTGTGACTGCTTCGAAACATCGGGGCAATCCAAGCGCCGCAACGGTTCCGCCGCACCGCTCCCCTCCGGGGCCGCTCACCCGCGCCAGGGGTTTCCGCCGTCCGTCCCCGACGAGGAGACTCTCCATGCCCCTCGCGTCACCGTCCCTGCATCCGCCCCTGGCCAGGCTGCTGCGCCTGCTCGCCGTAGCCGTGCTCGCCGCGACCGTGAGCCTGCTCGCGCCGCCGCAGCGCGCCGACGCCGCCCCGTTCTCCGTGCTGGTCTTCTCCAAGACCGCCGGGTTCCGCCACGACTCGATCGCGACCGGCGTCACCGCCATCCGCAACCTCGGCACCGCGAACGGCTTCACCGTCGACGCGACCGAGGACGCCACCGCGTTCAACGACACCAACCTGGCCAAGTACGCCGCGGTGGTGTTCCTGTCCACCACCGGCGACGTGCTCGACGGCACCCAGCAGGCCGCGTTCGAGCGCTACATCCGGGCCGGCGGCGGCTTCGCGGGCGTGCACGCCGCGTCCGACACCGAGTACGGCTGGGCCTGGTACGGCAGCCTGGTCGGCGCGTACTTCTCCAGCCACCCGGCCGAGCAGACGGCCACCGTCAAGGTCGAGGACCCGGCGCACCCGTCGACGGCGGGCCTGCCGCCGCTCTGGTCGCGCTTCGACGAGTGGTACTCGTTCCAGACCAATCCCCGGACGAACGCACACGTGCTGGCGAGCCTCGACGAGCGCAGCTACGCCCCGGGCAGCTCGGCGATGGGCGCGGACCACCCCGTCGCCTGGTGCAAGCCGTACGACGGCGGCCGCTCCTGGTACACCGCGCTCGGGCACACCGCGGCCGCGTACAGCGACACGAACTTCCTCAACCACCTGCTCGGCGGCATCCGCACGGCCGCGGGCCAGGTCGCGGGCGACTGCACCGCGACCAGCGCGGCGAGCTTCCAGAAGGTGAGCCTGGACAGCAACACCAGCAACCCGATGGAACTCGACGTCGCCGCCGACGGCCGTGTCTTCTACATCGAGCGCGACGGCCGGGTGCAGATCGTCAAGCCGAGCACCGGCACGACGGTGACCGCGCTGACCCTGCCGGTGTTCACCGGCAACGAGGACGGCCTGCTCGGCATGCGGCTGGACCCCGGCTTCACGAGCAACGGCTTCATCTACCTGTACTACTCCCCCACCACCGGCTCGGCCCGCAACCAGCTGTCACGTTTCACGGTCTCCGGCGACACGATCAGCACGGCCACCGAGAAGGTGCTGGTCCAGGTCGCGACGCAGCGCAACACGTGCTGCCACGCGGGCGGCTCGATGACCTTCGACGCAGCCGGCAACCTCTACCTGGCCACCGGCGACAACACCAACCCGTTCGAGTCCAACGGCTTCGCGCCGCTGGACGAGCGCGCCGGCCGGTCGGACTTCGACTCGCAGAAGAGCTCCGGCAACACCAACGACCTGCGCGGCAAGGTCCTGCGGATCAAGCCGCAGGCCGACGGGACGTACACGATCCCGAGCGGCAACCTGTTCGCGCCGGGCACCGCGCTGACCCGGCCCGAGATCTACGCGATGGGCTTCCGCAACCCGTTCCGGATCGGCACGGACCCGGCGACCAGCACGCTCTACGTCGCCGACTACGGCCCCGACGCGGGCGCGACCGACGCCAACCGCGGCCCCGAGGGCACCGTGGAATGGAACATCGTCGGGCAGGCCGGCAACTACGGCTGGCCGTACTGCATCGGCGCGAACTACGCCTACAACGACTACACATTCCCGTCCGGGCCGTCGGGCGCGAAGTACAACTGCGCCGCGCCGGTGAACAACTCGCCGAACAACACCGGCCTGACCAACCTGCCGCCCGCCCAGCCCGCCACGGTCGACTACGACTACGGCGGCAACCCGCTGTTCCCGGAAATCGGCGGCGGCGGAGCGCCGATGGGCGGGCCCGTCTACCGGTACAACGCGGCGTCGACGTCGGACCGCAAGTGGCCGCAGTACTTCGACGGCAAGGCGATCTTCGGCGAGTGGAACCAGAACAAGCTCTACACGATGCAGGTCACCGCGAACGGCAAGTCGCTGGTCGACATCAACCAGCTGTTCGGCTCGATGAGCTTCCTGCGGCCGATGGACCTGGAGTTCGGGCCGGACGGCGCGATGTACCTGATCGAGTGGGGCACCGGCTTCGGCGGCAACAACGCGGACTCCGGGATCTACCGCATCGACTACATCGCCGGCGACCAGAACCCGATCGCGGTCGCCACTGGCAACCCGACCTCCGGCGGGGTGCCGCTGACCGTGCAGTTCTCCAGCGCGGGCTCGCGTGACCCGGCCGGGCAGCCGATCACGTACGCGTGGACGTTCGGCGACGGCGGCACCTCGACCGCGGCCAACCCGTCGCACACCTACACGGCGGCGGGCAACTACAACGCCCAGCTCACCGTGCGCGACCCGGGTGGGCGTACGGCCGTGGCCAACGTGCCGATCACCGTGGGCAACACCGCGCCGACGGTCACGCTGACCGCCCCGGCCGACGGCGGCTTCTTCGCCTGGGGCGACCAGGTGCGCTTCACCGTCACCGTGACCGACCCCGAGGACGGCACGATCAACTGCTCGCGGGTCAACGTGCAGTACTACCTGGGTCATGACGCGCACGCGCACCCGCTGCAGGGATACACCGGGTGCACCGGGGTGATCCAGACCTCGATGGGCACCGGCCACGGCGACGACGCGGACATCTTCGCCGTGATCGAGGCCAGCTACACCGACCTGGGCGGGGGCGGCGCGGCCCCGCAGACCGGCCGGGCCACCGTCAAGCTGCAGCCCAAGCACAAGCAGGCCGAGTTCTTCAACAGCACCGGCCGCGCGCCGGGCGCGATCGGCGGCGGCGACCCGGGCGTGCAGCGGGAGGCGACCAGCGACACCGCGGGCGGCTTCCAGAACATCGGCTTCATCGAGGACGGCGACTACTGGTCGTACACCCCGGTGAACCTGCGCAACATCACCTCGGCGCGCTTCCGGGTGGCCTCGCCCGGCGCAGGCGGCCGCATCGAGGTGCGCACCGGCGCGCCGAACGGCACCCTGCTCGGCACCGCCACGTTCGGCGGCACCGGCGGCTGGCAGACCTACACCGACGTCACCGCCACCCTGTCCGCGAGCACCACCACCGGCCCGCTGTACCTGGTGGCGAAGAACCCGTCCGGCGATACCGGCCAGGGTTCGATCTTCAATGTGAACTGGGTCGACTTCGTCGGCCAGGGCGTCGCCGACGGGTCGCAGCTGCAGGTCACACCGGGCAGCCTGGCGTTCGGCTCGGCGAACATCGGTGCCACCACGGCGGCGCAGACCGTCACGGTGAGCAACCCGGGCACGGCGGCGGCGAGCATCAACTCGATCGGCGTCTCCGGCCAGTACACGCAGACGAACACCTGCGGCAGCTCGCTGGCCGCCGGGGCGTCCTGCACGGTGAGCGTGCGTTTCGCGCCCACCGCGGCCGGGGCGCAGAACGGCACGCTCTCAGTGGCCAACTCGACCACCGCGCAGCCGCTGACCGTGTCGCTGACCGGCACGGGTGTCAGCGGCACCACCAACCTCGCCATCGGCGCGGCGATGTCGGCCAGCAGCAGCAACGGCGGCTTCCCCGCCTCGGCCGCCAACGACGACAACACCGGCAGCTACTGGGAGTCCAACAACAACGCCTTCCCGCAGTGGCTGCAGGCCGACCTGGGCAGCGCCAAGCAGGTCAGCTCGGTGACGCTCAAGCTGCCGCCGCCGTCGGCGTGGGGCGCCCGCACCCAGACGCTGTCGATCTCCGGCAGCACCGACGGCACGAACTTCAGCACCCTGAAGGCGTCGGCGGGTTACCTGTTCGACCCGGCCACCGGCAACACGGCGACCGCGACGTTCACCGCCGCGTCGGTGCGCTATCTGCGCGTCACCATCACCGCGAACACGGGCTGGCCCGCGGGCCAGGTCGCCGAGCTGCAGATCTTCGGCGGGGGCAGCCAGCCCTCGGCGACCCTGGCCGCGAACCCCACCTCGGTCGCCTTCGGCAACCAGAACGTGGGCACGACCAGCGGGGGCTCGGCGGTGACGATCACGAACACGGGCACCGCCGCGGCGAGCATCTCGGCGGTGAGCGCGTCGAGCCAGTTCGCCGCGAGCGGTTGCACCGGCACCCTGAACGCCGGGGCGAGCTGCACGGTCACCGTCACCTTCAGCCCGACCTCGGCCGGGGCGAAGACCGGCACGCTGACCGTGACCAGCAACGCCACCAACCCGGCGCTGACCGTCGGCCTGACCGGCACCGGCACCACCGTGCAGACCCCGGCGACGCTGTCGGCCAACCCGACCAGCATCGCGTTCCCGAACACGAACGTCGGCAGCTCGGTCACCCGTACGACGCAGCTCAGCAACACCGGCGGCACCACCGCCTCGATCTCGTCGGTGACGGTGTCCGGGACCGGGTTCAGCCTGTCGGCCAACGGCTGCGGCTCGGCCCTGGCCCCGGGGGCGAGCTGCACGGTCACCGTCGCGTTCGCTCCCACCTCGGCGGGCAGCAAGGCCGGCACGCTGACGGTGAGCAGCAGCGCGTCCAACCCGACGCTGTCAGTGGGGCTCACCGGCACCGGGACCACGTTGACCAGCTCGAACCTGGCGCTGGGCAAGCCGGTGACGGCCGGGCACGTGCAGAACTACGTACCCGGCAACGCGGTCGACGGCGACGCCAACTCGTACTGGGAGAGCCCGAACAACGCCTTCCCGCAGTCGATCACGGTTGACCTGGGCGGCAACGCCTCGCTCAGCTCGGTCGTGCTGAAGCTGCCGTCGGCGTGGGGTGCCCGCACCCAGACGCTGTCGGTGCTGGGCAGCACCGACGGGTCCATGTTCACCACGATCGTGGGCTCGGCGGCGTACCAGTTCACCCCGTCGGGTAACACGGTCACGATCACCCTGCCCGCGAACACCACCGCCCGCCACGTCCGGCTGACCTTCACCGCCAACACCGGCTGGCCGGCCGCGCAACTGTCGGATTTCCAGGTCATCGGCATTCCGGCGTGACGGTGGCCTGACGGCCACCGGTGAGAAAGCCGGTCCCCGGCGTGCCTTCACACGGCACGCCGGGGACCGCCCTTGTGCGCCCGGGTCTGGCCGATACGCTCGATACGCTCGGCAGATCGACGCGGCTAGGAGACCAAAAGTGATCCGCTGGACGTACGCCTTCATCGATCGGCCCGCCGAACAGTTCACCGAGGCGGCGTCGTTCTGGTCGCGGGTCACCGGCACGCACCTGACCGCCCGGCGCGGCGAGCATGCCGAGTTCGCGACGCTGCTGCCGATCGGCGCGGACGCCTGCGTGAAGGTCCAGGCCGTGAACGACGGCGGGGGTGCGCACCTCGACCTGAGCGTCGACGACCCGGCGGCGCTGGCCGCCCGTGCGGTGGCGCTGGGCGGCACCCACGTGGCCGACCTGGGCCACCAGGTGCTGCGCTCGCCGGGCGGGATGCCGTTCTGCGCGGTGCCGTGGCACGACGAGTTCCGCCTGCCGGTCGCGCACGCGACGCCCGACGGCGCGCTCAGCCGCCTCGACCAGGTGTGCATCGACGTCGGCCCGCAGGCGTACGACGCCGAGGTCGCCTTCTGGGGCGAGCTGACCGGCTGGGACTCCTCGTTCGGCTCGCGGCCGGAGTTCCACGTCGTGAAACCGCCGGCCGAGCTGCCGGTGCGCATCCTGCTGCAGCGGCTCCAGCAGGAGCGGCCGACCTCCGCCCACCTGGACCTCGCCTGCTCGGACATCGACGGGGTGCGGGCCTGGCACGAGAAGTGCGGGGCGGTCTACGTGGCCGACGGCGCGCGCTGGGTCGTCATGCGCGACCCGGCCGGGGGCGTCTACTGCCTGACGGCGCGTGATCCGAAGACCGGCGGCCTGCGCTGATCACCCGGCTGCGCGGCGGCGGACCGGTGCGGTATCTTTGGCGATTCGAGCACAAAAAAGAACGGCACGCTGAAGCGTCCGTTCGGGCTTCAGTATAGACACGGAGGAGCCGGGTTTGTCAAGCGACGTCGCCGACGAGATTCACCGCGAGCAGGAGTACGTCACCGAGCTCTACCGCCGGCTCGACGGCCTGCGGGAACAGGCCGAGCACCGGCTGTCGCAGGCGCTGCTGGCCACGGGCGGCACGCAGCAGGAGCGCTCGCAGCGCGAGTCGACGGTCGCCCTCTACACCGACCAGCGGGCCTCCCTCGGCGCGGTCGAGAGCGGGCTCTGCTTCGGCCGCCTCGACCTGGTCGAGGACGGGGCGCGCTACATCGGGCGCATCGGCATCTTCGACGAGTCCGCCGAGTACGAGCCGCTGCTGGTCGACTGGCGCGCCCCCGCGTCGCGGCCGTTCTACTTGGCCACGGCCGCCTCGCCGCAGGGTGTGCGACGGCGGCGGCACATCCGCACGACCGAGCGCACCGTGACGGCGCTCGACGACGAGGTGCTCGACCTGGCCGACGCCGCCGCGACCGCGCCCCACCACGAGGGGCTGACCAGCGAGGCGGCGCTGTTCGCGGCGATGGACGCGGGCCGCACCGGCCGCATGCGCGACATCGTCGAGACCATCCAGGCCGAGCAGGACCACATCATCCGGGCCGGCCTGAACGGCATCATGGTCGTCCAGGGCGGACCCGGCACCGGCAAGACCGCCGTCGCGCTGCACCGCGCGGCGTACCTGCTGTACACGTACCGCCAGGAGCTGTCGACCCGGGCGGTGCTGGTCGTCGGGCCTAACGCGACGTTCCTGAAGTACATCTCGCAGGTGCTGCCGTCGCTGGCCGAGACCGGCGTGGTGCTGCGCACCGTGGGCGGGCTGTTCCCCGGGGTCGACGCCGCCGCCGTGGAGCCCGACGAGACCGCCGAGGTCAAGGGCCGCGCGGTGATGGCCGAGGTGCTGGCCGAGGCGGTGCGCGACCGGCAGCGGCTGCCCGACGAGACCGTCGAGGTGGTGTTCGAGTCCGAGCCGCTCGTGCTCGACCGGGCCGCCTGCGAGGCCGCCCGCGAGGTGGCCCGGCGCAGCGGCAAGCCGCACAACCTGGCCCGGCCGCTGTTCGACGTCGAGATCATCCACGCGCTGTCGCAGCAGGTCGCGGACCGGATCGGCACCGACCCGTACGCCGACGACCCGCTCGGCGGCGACGACGCCCCCGGCGACCCGCAACTGCTCGACCAGGCCGACCTGGCCGAGCTGCGCCGGGAACTGCAGGCCGACCCGAACGTGCAGACCGTGCTGGACTGGCTGTGGCCGGTGCTGACCCCGCAGCGGCTGCTGTCCGACCTGTACGCGAGCGAGGCCCGCATCGCCACCGCCGCGCCCATGCTCACCGAGGCCGAGCAGGCCCTGCTGCGGCGCAGCCGCGGCGAGGGCTGGACCCCGGCCGACGCGCCGCTGCTCGACGAGGCCGCCGAGCTGCTCGGCGAGGACGACCGCGACAGCGAGGAGCTGGCCGAACGGCGTCGGCGGCAGCGGCTGGCGTACGCCGAGGGCGCGCTGGAGATCCTGCACGGCTCCCGCTCCATCGACCTCGAGGACGAGCTCGACCCGGAGATCCTGACCGCCGCCGACGTGCTCGGCGCGCTGGAACTCGGCGAGCGGCAGGCCGACGAGCAGCGGCTGACCGCCGCGGAACGGGCCGCCGCCGACCGCCGCTGGGCGTTCGGGCACGTCATCGTCGACGAGGCGCAGGAGCTGTCGCCGATGGCGTGGCGGCTGCTGATGCGCCGCTGCCCGAGCCGGTCGATGACGGTCGTCGGGGACGTCGCGCAGACCGGCGACCCGGCGGGCACCTCCTCCTGGGACCAGGTGCTGAACCCGTACGTCGCCGACCGGTGGCGGCTGACCCAGCTCACCGTCAACTACCGCACCCCCGCCGAGATCATGGACCTGGCCGGGCAGGTGCTCAAGTCGATCGACCCGGGGCTGGAGCCGCCGCGCTCGGTGCGCCACACCGGGCAGGCCCCGCAGCTGGCCGAGGTCGGCCCGCAGGAGCTGGCGGCGCGGCTGGCCGAGGAGGTGCGCCGCGAGGTCGCCGCGCTCGGCGACGGGACGCTCGGCGTGCTGGTGCCCACGGGGCGGATCGACGAGCTGGGCGAGGTGGTCACTGCGGCGGCCCCGCAGGCGCGGGTCGGTGCGCAGACCGAGCTGACCGACCAGGTGGTGGTGCTGACCGTACGCCAGGCCAAGGGGCTGGAGTTCGACGCGGTCGTCATCGCCGACCCAGGCGCCATCGTGGCCGAGTCCCCGCGCGGGCACAGCGACCTGTACGTCGCGCTGACCCGCCCCACCCAGCGCCTGACCGTGCTGCATCACGGCGACGTGTCCTTCTGACGCCGGACGTGTCCGGCCGCCGCCCTGCCACGGCGGCCGGACACATCGCCGTGACCAGCGGTGCACGAATGAGCGAGAAAGGTCGATGTGGACGGTCCCGCGGCCGTAGACTGCGCCGGTGGGACCGCGCCTCGTCGCTATGCTGCTCGCCGCCGCCCTGGCCGTGGCGGGCTGCGGCGCGCCCGCGGGCCAGACCCCGGTGCCGCGCCCCGCTCCGGCGGCGGTCACGGTCCGGCTGGAGCTGGCCATGGACGCGACCGAGGCACAGCGCGCCGGCGTGGCGTCGTGGCTGCGAAGCAGGCCGGACGTCGCCTCCGTCGCGTTCGAGAGCCGCGAGCAGGCGCTGGCCAGATTCCGGGAGGCGTACCGCGACTCGGGTGAGCTGGTCGGCTCGATCAGCTCCGCGGACCTGCCCGAGTCGTTCACGGTGACGCTCAAGGCCGACGCCGACGTCGACGGCTTCGTGGCGGCCGCACAGCCGCTGGAGGGTCTCGACCACGTAGTGCAGGACCAGGACGAACCGCCGCCGGACTGAGCCGAAATCATCCGCCGGGTGGCGGAGGCGTCGCGTCCGGGCACACCCCGCCGGGTGGCCGATGCACGCCGGGGCCGCGTTCTGCCACGCTGCCCGTACCCGCGGCGCAGGTCCGCGGCCATCGTGGAGGTTCACCATGGCGGACTCACCGTCGGTCCTGGCCAAGGTCGTGCGGGTGCTCGGCGTCGTCGCGCATGTCGTGCTGCTGCCCTACTACCTGGCCAGCGGCCTGGTCGCGCCGCTGTGGGCGGTGATCGTCCTGGTGGCGGTCTGGGCCGCGCTGGGGGTGCTCGCGATCCGGTGGTGGCGGTCCCGGCCGTTCCTGGTGCCGCTGGTCCCGGTCATCGCGGTGGCCGTGTGGTTCGCGGGAATCAGCGCCGGTGAGGCCTGGCTCGGCTGGACCGCCTGACCCGCGCCGCCCGAGCCGGCCGCCGGGCACAGGCACACACCACCGACAGATCCGGCGTCCCTTTCCACAACCGACGGCATGGCGACAGACCGGAGCCGATCCGGCGATGCTTTGCCAACCTGGTGGCGACGTGACGCACGCGCCGTGCCCGGGTTGCGGCGTCACGGCGGAAGGGAGTCGGCCGATGAACGCCACCGGCGCCCGCCCGGGGGCCGCGCCCACGCTCGCGCGGGCCACCGGGGTGCGCATCCTCGGGCCCATCGAAGCGGCCGGACTCGACGGCCCCGCCGCGCTGTCCGGCGCACGCCAGCGGGTCCTGCTCGCGGTGCTGGCCGTGCACGCCGGAACCGTCGTGCACCAGTCCCGCCTCATCGACGCGCTCTGGGGCTGGGACCCGCCCCGCACCGCGGTCAAGACACTGCACAGCCACATCGCCCGGGTGCGGCAGGCGCTGGACGCCTGCGGCCTGCCCGCGGCCCTGCACACCCGCCACGCCGGGTACGTGCTCGACATCCCCGCCACCGAGGTCGACGCCCATCTGTTCGAGTCCAGGGTGGCCGCCGCGCGCCGCCACCTGGTCGCCGACGCCCCCGAGTCCGCCGCGCGCGAGCTGCGCGAAGGGCTCGCGCTGTGGCGCGGCGACGCGCTGGCCGACGGGGAGCCCACCGGCTGGGCGGCCGCCGAGGCGGCCCGGCTCAACGAGGTGCGGCTGTGCGCCGAGGAGGACCTGTGGGAGGCCGAGCTGCGGCTGGGCCGCCACCGCGGCGCGCTCGGTGAGCTGGAGCGGCTGCTGGTGACGCACCCGTACCGCGAACGCCTGGTCGGGCTGTCCATGCTGGCCCTGTACCGGTGCCGCCGACCGGCCGAGGCCCTGGACGCGTACCGGCGGCTGCGCGCCCGCCTCGCCGACGAACTCGGCACCGACCCGGGCCCCGACCTGCAACGGCTGCACACCGCGATCCTGCGCGAGGACACAGCACTGGACCTGGTCGCCGAGTCGGGTCTGCCCGCGGCGTCCCCGCCGGCGGAAGCCGCACCGCCGTCGTCCGTGCCGAGTGGACACGCGATCGCAGCGGCGCCGCCGAGCCCTGAGCCCGTGCCCGCCGAGCTGCCCGCGCCCCCGGGGCACTTCACCGGCCGCGACGACGAGCTGTCCGCGCTGGACCGGCTCCTGGAACAGGAAGGGCCGCAGCCGCGGATCGCGTTCGTGGCGGGTCCGGGCGGCATGGGCAAGACCGCGCTCGCCGTCCGGTGGGCGCACACCGTCGTGCACCGCTTCCCCGACGGCCAGCTGTACGTCGACCTCGGCGGGCACGACCCGGCCGCCGCGCTGCCGCCCGCGCAGGCGCTGGCGCAGGTGCTGGCCAGCCTCGGGGTGCCCGCGGGGCGCATCCCCGCCGACACCGCCGCCCGGTCCGCGCTGTTTCGCACGCTGCTGAGCGAGCGCCGCATGCTGGTGGTGCTCGACAACGCGGGCGGACCGGACCAGGTGCTGCCGCTGGTGCCGCCGACCGCGGCGAGCCTGCTGCTGGTCACCAGCCGCAGCCGGCCGACCGCGCTCGCCGTGCACCACGCGGTGCACGCGGTGGCGCTGGACGCCCTCGACCGGCACGCGGCCGTGGCGCTGCTCGCCCAGGTGCTCGGCCGGGCCAGGGTGGACCGCGAGCCCGCCGCCGCGGCCGAGCTGGCCGAGCTGTGCGGCGGCATGCCGCTCGCGCTGCGGATCGCCGCCGCGAAACTCGCCGCCCGGCCCGGCCGGGAACTGGCCGAACTGGCCGCGGAGCTGGTCTGCGACGACCGGCTCGACGAACTGTCGGTGCCCGGCGACAGCCGCACCGTGCGCACCGTCTTCGGCTCGGCGTACCGGGCGCTGCCCGCCCCGGCGGCCCGGCTGTTCCGGCTGCTCGGCCTGCACCCGGGGACCACGTACACCGGGCACCTGGCCGCCGCGGCGGCGGACCTGACCCTGCCCGCGGCCCGGCGGGTGCTCGCCGAGCTGGTGTCCGCGCACCTGGTCGCCGAGGTGGCCCCGGACCGCTACCGCTGCCACGACCTGCTGCGCCTGTACGCCCGCGAGTGCGCCGTCGCCGACGAGACCCCGGCCGCGCGCGACGAGGCCGTCGCCCGGATCGTGGACTGGCACCTGGCCGTCGCCGACGCGGCGAACCGGCTCGTCGACCCCGGCCGGGACCGGGTCCGGGCCGTGCCCGCGTACCCGCCCGCGCAGCTGCCGTTCACCGACGACCCGGTCGCCGCGCTGGCCTTCCTCGACGGCGAGCGCGCCGGCATGCAGGCCGTCGTGCGGCACGCCGCCGAGCACGGGCCGCAGACCGCCGCCTGGCAGCTGACCTACCTGCTGACCGGCTTCTTCGACTCGCGCGGCCACTGGGCGGAGCGGGTCGAGTTGTGCCGCTGGGGCGTCGCCGCCGCGAACCGCTGCGGCGACCCCGGCGCGGAGGGGCTGATGCGCAGCGGGCTGGGCGTCGCCCTGATCATGACGCGGCGCTTCGACGAGGCGCTGGACGTGCTGCAGTCGGCGCTGGCGCTGACCCGCCGGACCGGGGACGCGCGCGGCGAGGGGCA
The DNA here is from genome assembly GCF_040648615.1 of Catellatospora sp. NPDC049111. Taxonomy (NCBI): domain Bacteria; kingdom Bacillati; phylum Actinomycetota; class Actinomycetes; order Micromonosporales; family Micromonosporaceae; genus Catellatospora; species Catellatospora sp. NPDC049111. The sequence goes on from NZ_JBEZEB010000005.1 coordinate 194,069, forward strand.
CGTGCACAACAACATCGCGGTGGCCCACGCGGGGCTGCGCCGCCACGACGCGGCCGTGGAGGCGTACCAGCAGGCCCTGGCCCTGCACACGGCGAGCGGCAACGCGCTCGGGATGGCGCTGGGGCTCAACAACATCGGCGACGCGTACGTCCGGATGGGACGTGCCGAGCTGAGCCTGGAATACCTGGCCCGTGCCCTGCCCGCCGCCCGGGAGTTGGGCAACGCCCGGCTGGAGGCGGCGGCGCTGAGCGGCCTCGGGCAGGCCCACGCGGCCCTGGGCGACTTCGGCACCGCGCTCGACCACCTGCGCCAGGCCCTGGCGGTACGCCGGCACCGCGGCGACCGCCGCCACGAGGCCGACACCCGCAACACGATCGGCGTGACCCACCTGCGCCGCGGCGACCACGGCGCGGCGCTGGACGAGTTCGGCCGGGCGCTGGAGCTCAGCCGGGAGATCGCCGACCGGCACCTGGAGGCGAGCGCGCTGGCCAACCTCGGCCGCACCCAGCTGGAACGCGACGACCTGGTCGCCGCGGCCGGATACCTGTGCCTCGCGCAGGCGCTGCGGGCCCGCGCGCCCGACCACTTCGAGGCCGCCTGCATCGCCCGCGACCTCGGCGAGCTCGCCCGCCGCAACGGCGATCCCGCCGAGGCCCGCACGCAGTGGCAGCTCGCCGTGGACCTGTACCGCAAGGCCAACGCGCCCGCCGAAGCCGACGCGCTGGCCGACACCCTCGGCTGACCGCTAGTGCGCTGCGCGATCCTGGACGACCACGGTGGCGGTGGCCAGCACCCGCCCGTCCCGGTCGACGAACTCGACGGCGAACGTCTCGTCACGTTCCCGTACCGCGTCACCGGCCACGAAGATCCGCAACTGGGTGACACCCTCGGCGATCAGTGACACCTCACCGGAAGGCACCGCGACATAGTCGCCAGGGGCGGCCGCGGTCCCGTTGGCGGTACGGTAGTTCACCACGGTGCCGACTGCGGGTGTGCCTTTCACCTCGATCTTGACGGCGCACCACTCCTTCTCCCAGCAGACCGCGTCCAGGGCCTGCGCCAGGCAGTTCTGGCCGCACGGCACGACGCCGACGGCGGCGGAGGCGGGCTGCGGCAGCAGCACGATCGTCGCGAGGAGAGCCAGGGCCGATGCGCTGAGCCAGCGCGCGAAACGAGTCATGGCCCGCACGGTAGGCAGGCCGGGTTGTGGAAAGGTTGTGTGCCTGGCCACCGGCCCTGCGACCGGCGGCCAGGCACATCCTCGGTCAGTAGAGCAGGCTCCAGCCGCGCAGGTGGCTCTGCTCGCCCTTGACGACGTCCTCGACCACCAGCGCCCACTCGCCGACCTCGGCGACCCCGCCCAGGCGCACCTGGTACACCTCGGTCAGGTCGGCGGCCCGGTCGTCGGCGTTCGCGGCCTTGAGCAGGTAGGACCGGCCGGCCGGGGAGACCAGCTCCAGGCGCAGGTCACCGCGGTGCGGGTGGGTGAGGTTGACGGCGACCTCGACGGTCTCCAGGGTGCCCTTCTCCTGCACCTTGGTGAGCCACTTGATCGGGCCCGGGTCCAGGAACGGCGGCTGCGGCCACTCCTCCCAGACCAGGTTCCACTTCGGGATGCACTGCTTCCACGGGTAGCTGTACGTGCCGACGCCGACCGCCGCCCACGCCATCGCCACGGTCCGGTAGGTGCTGCCGCACTTGCCGTACAGCTCCGCCGTGGCGGCCAGCGTGTCGGCCCGCGCCTGCGCGAACGTCTCGTTGCTCGTGAAGTAGTTCGTCAGCGCGTGGTACCAGATCTGGGTGGCCCGGTCCCGGCCGATGCCGACGACCGACGAGCCGTTGCAGGTCGGGCTGGTGCCGTACGGCGTGACCCCGCTGCCCTCGGCGGCCAGGAAGAAGAAGTGGTTGGTCACCCCGGAGGAGTAGTGCGGGTCGAGGTTGCCGATGCCGTTGTACCAGCAGTCCTTCGAGATCCCGTCCAGCGACGGCTGGTACATGTAACGCAGCGGGTCGCCGGTGCCCCAGATGTCGAACTCCTCGCCGATCAGGTAGTCCGGCGTGTCCACGGCGTTGTCGGCGTAGAACTCGGCCATCGCGCCCATGATGTCGCTGGTGCCCTCGTTGAGCCCGCCGGACTCCCCCGAGTACGTCAGGTTGCCCGGCACCGACGCCTGGGTCAGGCCGTGCGACATCTCGTGCCCGACGACGTCCAGCGACACCAGCGGCCGCAGGCCGTTGCTGCCGTCGCCGTAGCGCATCACCTTCTGCGTCGAGCTCCAGCTCGCGTTCGCCCAGTTGGTGCCGCGGTGCACCTGGGAGACGGTGCCCACGCCGTCGTCGAAGATGCCGTGCCGGCCCAGCACGTTCAGGTAGAAGTCCCACGTGTTGGCCGAGCCGTAGTGCACGTCCACGGCCGCGCTCTGGTTGGTCGCCGGATTGCCGTCGCCCCAGACGTTGTTCACGTCGGCGAACGTCACGCACGGGCCCGCCGTCGTGTGCTGCATGTCGCAGGTCTTCGAGTTGCCGCGCAGCGGGTCGATCATCTTGTAGTCGAAGATCGTCTGCGTGGTGCTCAGCGGCACCTGGCCGCCGTAGACGCTGTGCCCGGTGCCGTTGGCCGTGTGCTCCAGCGGATTCGCCCGCAGCAGCCGCGGCTCGACCGCGTCGACGAGCGCGTCGGCCTCACCCGTCGCCGCCGTCACCGGCACCCGCCACGCCAGCCGGCCCGTGCCGCCGACCGCGTCGACGACCAGCTGCGGCGTGCCGACCTCGGACGCGCGCAGCGCGTCACGGGCCGTGCTCGCCGCCTGGGCGGCGGTGACCCGGGGCTCGGTGCCCACGGCGACCGGCCGGTCCTGCGACACGGAGAACCCGTCGAGGGCGCCGCCGGGCGCCAGGTGCACCACGAAGTCCCCGCCCACCACGGGTAGGCCCTGAAACAGCCGGGTGAACCGGACGTGGGCGAAACCTGTCCGGGTGACCGTGGCCCGCCACACCTCGTAGCGGTCACCGTCGGCGGCCCGTACCGCCTCCGGGTTGAGCCTGATCAGCTCCTGTGCGCGCGCTATCGCCGTCTCCTCAGGCGAGGCGGCCTGCGCGGGCGCGGCCAGCGCGACCGCGCTGCCGCACAGCAGCACCGCCGCGAGCGCCACGGATATCCGTCTCATGACGACCTTCCCTTCCCTGTAGCCAGTGGCCACAGGGGTACGCGGGCGCGGCTGTCACGCGGTTGTGGCAGGGTTGTGCAGCAGCTTGAACGCGGTGCAGGAAGCTGCAGCGATCGGGGGTTACCCGGCGGCGGGGCGGCTGGCATGATCTCGGCCATGACCGAGGCAAGCGACTCCGACCAGTACGGCCACGTCCGGCTCACCGTCACCGAGCCCGACGGCCGGCTCATCACCGAGGTGCTGCCCGCCAAGGCGCTGCCGGGCGGGCTGGTGGAGCTGGTCGGCAGCCCCGGCCTGGTGACCGGCGCGGCCGCCGGGGACGTGCTGACGCTGGCGTCCGGCGGCTTCCACGTGGTGCGGCGCGGCCCGAACGACAGCGTGCAGGTGTACGCCGACCCGCCGCTCGACGAGCACGCGATGGCGTGGCTGGCCAAGGCCTTCGAGTCCGTCGGCGGTTACGTCGAGGCCCCGCCGCAGCGGCAGTTCGCCGTCGCCACGGTGCCGTCCGCGGCAGGCCGCGACACCGTCGAGGCGATCATGGCCGAGGCCGGCGAGCACATCCCCGGCATGGAATGGCAGTTCGGCACCGCCTGACCGGGAACCGGACCGGATCGGTTCCTGCAGTTTCGGGGAAACTGCAGGAACCAGTGCCCGGATTCCTGCAGTTTCCCCGAAACTGCAACATGTTGATCGTCGAGGTCAGCCGCCGACCTCGGCGAGCTGCTTGAGGGCCGCGGCGGTGCTGTCGGGGTGGGCGTCGAGCAGCGGCAGGCGTACGCCCGCGGTCGGGATGCAGCCCTGTGCGTGCAGCGCGGCCTTGACCACCGTGGGGTTGGGCTCGGCGAACAGCGCCTTGGACAGCGGTGCGAGCCGGTGGCCGAGTGCGCGGGCGCGGATCGCGTCACCGGACTGCCACAGCCGGATCAGTTCGGCGAACTGCGCGGTCGCCAGGTGCGCCGAGGACAGGATGCCGCCGTGCGCACCGAGCGCCAGCAGCGGCGAGACGAACGTGTCGTCGCCCCCGAGCACCGCGAAGCCCTCCGGCGGGTCCGCCATCAGCGCGACGGTGTCCTCGTTGATGCCGCCACCGGCGTACTTGACCCCGGCCACGTTCGGGATCGCTGCCAGCCGCCGCAGCGCGCCCGCGGTCAGGTACTGCCCGGTGCGGTAGGGGATGTCGTAGACGACCAGCGGCACCGGGCTCGCCGCGGCCAGCCGGGTGAAGTGCGCGACCACGCCGTCCTCGCCGGGGCGCACGAACGGCGGCACCACGGTCAGCGCCGCGACCGCCTCCGGTGTCGCGGCCAGTCCGGCCAGGGCCTCGGCGGTGGCCGCGCCGACGATCAGCGGGGCCGAGCGCTCCCGGCAGACCCGGGCGACGGTCTCGACGACCGCCTGCTTCTCGGCCTCGGTGAGCGAACCGGGCTCGCCGGTGGTGCCGAGCGCGACGAGGCCGGTCGCGCCGTCGTCGAGCACCTGGTGGGCCAGCCGCTCCAGCGCGTCGAGGGCCACCGTGCCGTCGGCGGCGAAGGGCGTGATCAGGGGAAGGTACAGGCCGTGCAGTGTCGTCATGTCCTCATGCTGCCGAAACCCTTCCGGAAGGACCAGTTCCGATTCCTGACGTGACCCGTAAGCTGACCTGATGCTTGACGTCCGCAGGCTGCGCCTGCTGCGCGACCTGGCCCGGCTCGGCACCATCGCGGCGGTCGCCGAAGCTCACACCTACTCCCCCTCGGCCGTGTCGCAGCAGCTCGCCGTGCTGCAACGGGAAGCCGGTGTGCCGCTGACCGAACGCACCGGCCGCGGCGTCACCCTCACCCCGGCCGGGGCCGCGCTGGTGCGGCACACCGAGACCGTGCTCGCGGCACTCGAGGCCGCCGCGGCGACGCTGGCCGCGGCCCGCACCGGCCTGCACGGCACGGTGCGCATCGGCGCGTTCCCGACGGCGGTGCGCACCCTGCTGCCCGCGGCGCTGGTCGCCCTCGCCCGCGACCATCCGGCCCTGGACCTGATGGTCACCGAGCTGGACCCGGTCGCCATGCCCGACGCGCTGCGCGAACGCCGCCTCGACGTGGCGCTGCTGCACGACTACGACCTCGCGCCCGTCGTGCCGGACCCGACCGTCGACTCCGTGCCGCTGCTCGACGAGACCGTGTACCTCGCGGTGCCCGAGGGCTTTCCGGTCGCCGACGACCCGGTGCACGCGGCCCGCGACGCCGACTGGATCGTGGGCACGCCGGGCACGCTGTGCCACACCGTGGCGGTGCGCATCTGCCAGTCCGCCGGTTACCAGCTGCGGGCCCGCCACCACGCCGACGACTTCACGGCGGTGCTGGCGCTGGTCGCGGCCGGGTTGGGCGTTGCGCTGGTGCCGCAGCTCGGCGCGGTGCAGCCGCCCGCCGGAGTGCGACTGATGCCGCTGGACTCGCGGCGGCGCACCAGGATCGCGTACCGGCGCGGCTCTGAAGACCACCCGGCCGTGGCCGCCAGCGTCGCGGCCATCCGCACCGCCACCACGCAGTTCCTCGCATAGCACCTCGCTCCCTGTCAAAGATTCTTGACATGATGTCGTGTTTACTTTACCTTCGGCGTGTCAAGTTTTCTTTACATGGGAGGGTCACGATGCACACGCTGACACGTACCGCCCGGCTGACCGGGCTGTTCTACCTCGGCAACGCCATCACCGGCGTGCTCGGTTTCCTCGTCGTGCGCCAGCAGCTCTTCGTCGCCGGCGATCCTGACGCGACGCTGGCCAACCTGGTCGCGAACGAGTCGCTCGCCCGCGCCGGCGTCGCCCTGGAACTGGGCATGGTCGTCACGCAGACCCTCGCCGCCGTCTGGTTCCACCGGCTGTTCCGCACGGTGGACTCCTTCGCCTCGCGCGGGATCGCCGCGTTCGGCCTGGTCAACGCGGTTGTGGGCATAGTGAGCGCGGCGCTGCTGGCCACCGCGGCCCAGGTCGCGGTCGACCCGGTCGGCGACGCCGCCGCCAACGTCCAAATGCTGTACCTGGTCAGCGACGGCCTCTGGGGCGCCTGCGCGCTGTTCTTCGGCCTGTGGCTCATCCCCATGGGCTGGTGCGTGCTGCGATCAGGTTGGATGCCCCGCGCCCTGGGCTGGATCCTCGTCGCCGGCGGCGTCGGATACATGGTCAGCGCGTTCCTCCGATACCTGATGCCCGACGCACAGGTCGTCACCGAGGCGCTGTCCTACCCAGCGTCCATCGGCGAGTTCTGGATGGTCGGCTACCTGCTCATCCTCGGCGTCCGGCGGCACGCGCTGAACGCAGCGCCGACCACGGCACGCACGCCGGAGCCGGTGGCGGGCTGAAGCGTCGGCTCACACGACGACGACGGTGTGCGGGCCGCGCATGACCTCGATCGAGTAGTACGTCGGGCACAGCCGCAGCCGCCCGCCTTCCTCGACGACCTCGAAGAAGCGCAGCTCGCCGCGGCGATGCACCAGATCGAGATGGTCGAACACGGTCACCACGACGAACTTGCCGTCGGCGTCGAAGGCGACGCCCTCGGGCCGCAGCCCGTCGAACAGCTCCTCGCCGACGGTCTCCAGGCGGCCGCTCGCCGGGTCGAAGGTGAGCAGGCTCAGCGAGCACTGCCGGTCCAACCGGGGATCGCCCCACGCCAGGTGGCTCAGCCGCAGGTTCGAGGTGACCACGCGGCGGCCGTCGCGGCTGACGGCCAGGCCGCCGGGATTGCGGCCCACCACGGCCTCGCCGATCTTCTCCCCCGCCCCCGTCGCCGGGTCGACGCGCAGCACGGACACCCGTCCCGCAAGCACGTCGTCATCTTCGTCGCTGGGCTGCTGGAGGTCCGTCGTGAGAAAGTGCCGCCCGTCGGGGGTGAACCGGCCCTCGAACGGGAACCGCCCGGTCCTGATCGGCAGCCCCAGCGGCTCGATCCACAGCTCCGGCGTGCGGTGCGCGGCATACAGCCGCACCTCGTCCCGCCAGGGGAAACACGCCGCGAGCAGCTCGCCGCCGGGATGCCACTCCACGTAGGACGGCACCAGCGGCCCGCCGTCCTCGCCGCGTGGCACGAGCACGAACGCGTCGCCGAACCCGTTCGGCCCCACCGGGATCAGGCGCAGCGACGGGTGCGGGTCGGGTCCGAGGATCGCGAACACGTCGCCGCCCGCGAGGGCGAGCAGGCCGCCGCGCGGATGCAGCGACACGGCCTGCGGCATGTGCCCGGCCGGGTAGGCGAACAGCAGCTCCGGCCTGGTCGCGTCCGTGATGGCGTACGCGCGCACCGTGCTCCCGGCGTCGAGGTCGGTGAGCAGGTGCGCGTCCGGGCCGCGCTGGCCGAGCGTCTCGATGACGTACGCGTGCGTGCCCTCGGCGTCGACGGCGAGCACGCTCGGCGGCGGGGTCACCGAGTTCGACGCGGCGATCGTGCCCATCCTCGGCGGGGTGCCGTCGAAGGCCAGCGGCAGTTCGATGACCGTGAGCGTGTCCTCCTGCCCCGCCTCGCGCGGGCCGAGCCGAGCGTGCAGCGGCGCGGACGGAACCGCGTCGGCGTCGCTGACCACCACGATGCGCCGCCCCTGGAACAGGCCGGACGCCGGCGGCCCCTGCAACGGCTGGACACCCGTGGACGTGCTCATTTCGGCTCCTTCGAGCAGGTAGCCTGCGCATTCACCGACCAGGCTATGCCCGGCCGCGCCGCGTCGGCCGGACGATCCTCGATCCCGGCCCCCTCAGGCCGCCCCAGCCCCAGAAGTCTCCATGCGTCACGGCTAACCTCAGGCGATGTCCCAGCCCGCGCCGACCCTCGACCTCGTCCTCGCCCGCGTCCTGGCACATTGCGGCGGTGACCCGACTGCGGCGGCTCGCCACCTCGCACGGGCCATCGCGCAGCAGCCGCACGCGGCAGGGCCTTACGAGGCTCTGGACGAGCTGCGCCAGTCCCACCCCGCGGAGGCCGCCCGGTTCCTCGAAGCCGCCGCGTCGACCGGAACCTGCGCGGCCAACGCCTACGTGTGCTTCCGCGACGGCGACATGGACACGGCGGTGCTCTGGCTGGGCTCGGTCACCGGCCTTGAGCCGCGCAACACCTGGGCGGCCGCGCCCTGGTTCGCCGACGAGCGCTTCCTCACCTCGGTGAGCGCCGACGCGCTCGGCGAGGCCGCGCTGCGCACCACCGACGGCGGGCACGACCTGGCCGCCGACGGCATGCGGGAGCGGTTCGCGCCGTGGTTGCACGCGATCGCGGTGGTGTCGGCGCGTGATCCGCGACCCGCGGCACTGGCCCGTATGGCGATCATGCTGCGGGCGTGCGGTCTGACGGACCAGTCGTTCGCGCTCTGCGATCAGGCGGACGCGGTCGAACGGGTCATGTTCACCGAGGTCGTCCGGGCGGGCACCTGGCGCAGGCTGGGCGACATGGGCCAAGCCCTGGCCGCGTTCGAGCGGGCGCTCGCGCTGGACCCGACGAACTGGTCGCTGTTCCTCGACATCGCCGACCTGTGGGCAGAACAGGGCGACTTCGCCGCGGCGGTGGAGTGGGCCGCGCGCGGCCTGGACCATGAGCCGGCCGAGGTGACGCTGCTCGCCGCGCGCGTGGCGTACCGGGCCAGGCTCACCGGTTCGGCCACCGACCTGGCCGAACTGGTCGAACTCGCGAAAGGGATGCCGGAGTCGCCGTACCGGCAGGTGCTGATCGATCACGCGTGCGCGGGGCCTGGCCTGCCCGCCGACCTCGTCGCCGCGGCGCGCGAGGCGCGGCCGCGCTCGGCTTAGGGTGGACGTCGTGCGGTTGGTGGTCATGGCGGACACGCATGTGCCGAAGCGGGCGCGGGACCTGCCCGAGCCGCTGTGGGACGCGGTGGACGGCGCGGACGTCGTGGTGCACGCGGGCGACTGGGCCGACCTGCCGTTGCTCGACAAGTTGGAACAGCGGGCCAAGCGGCTGATCGCGGTGTACGGCAACAACGACGGTCCCGACCTGCGCGCCCGGCTGCCGGAGACGGTCCGCGCCGAGCTGCACGGCCTGCGCATCGCCGTCGTGCACGAGACCGGCCCCGCGGCCGGTCGCGAGCGGCGCTGCGCCGCCCTGTTCCCCGACTGCGACGTGCTGTTCTTCGGCCAGCACAACATCTCTAAACCTGTAACACGTAAACGGCCCCGGCAGGTGCGCTAACACCTGTGATCCGGGGCCTCGACCGGGACGGAGCCCCGATCTCATGGAACACCTTTGAGGGTTATTAACAGACCACCGTCGATGGGCGCGCACGAACCGATCTTGATCAACTTATGATATGTCGGGAATAGACGCGACGGCCGTCTGCGGGTAGATCACTTGGCGTGTGAGAACACAAACGATCTTCGCGGACAGGCCGTCGCGGGTAGAGAAGATGACGGGCCTGAGCAGCGATCAAGTCGACCGGCTCGTACGTCTACGCCCAAGGCAGCCTTGACCCCCAAGTATGTATAAAGGGTCAGCGGTGTACTAGGCAACGGTTGCCGATGTCACCAGAAGTATAAAGTGCCCCAGTCAAGGGGTCTGTGATTGCACCACTTCTGCGCTGTATTTACCCAGCTTAACCGCGCGCCCGTCCGTAAGACCACGCCGAAGTCCGCCCAAATCGGAATTCCTCCGACTGGGTTACCGGTGCCTTCGGGGCCGCCGCCCCTCAGAGCAGACGCTCATGGTCTTCTGCCGCTCGAGCCTGTACCTCGGCGCGGAATATGTCGTCGATCTCTTCGTCGACGTCGTCGGTACCGTCCTCATCGGGATCCTCGTCCTCGTCGTCGTCGGCGCGCGCGGTGCCGGCGCCTGCGGTGTCGGCCGAGTAATACGCCTCGCGGTAAAGCGCCAGGCAGCCCTCGATACCAGAGAGCAGATCCTCCAGCATGTCTCGGGCGGGCCTCATCGGATCCAGCGGCGTCAGCCTGACGGTCAGCAGTTCACTGCCGGGCCCTTCGTCCTCCGCCCCGTACCGGTCGACCAGTGTCTCCAGCTCGACGATCTTGTCTTTTAGTTCATCGATGTCTGGTGCCAGGCCTTCGGCAACGAGCATCGCCTCTCGGATCAGTCCTGTCACCGAGTCGTGCGGGCTCAGCCCGCCCGCCATCAGCTCAAGTACCGCGGTAGGCGTCCGATGCGGCAGCGCCGAGATATTGTCCGACTCCTCGACCACCCGGGTGAACTCGTATCCCGCAGCTTCGGCGGTCACCTCAGCTGCTGCTCGGAGCCAGTGCGCGGCAGCAACGGCGGCTGCGGTCGGGTCAACGTCCACGAACAGATCGTTGCCACCAAGTGGATCCTGAGCCAGGATCGCATCAGCTGCCATCACCTGCACCGGTGAAGCATCCGCTCTTGTCAGCAGGACTGCCTGCGCAGCCCTGCCAGTCAGGTCACCGAGCTCTGCCCTCTCCACCGCGTTGAGTTCGATCGACACCTCCGCCGTGATCGCGTCAGCCAGCGCCGCGTCCTTCAGCGCGAGCAGGGCACGGCCGACGCGATGTGAGAGTTCCTCGACAGGGTCATAGGACATCAGCAGCATGCCGTTGTCGTCCGGCAGGTGTGGTGACCTGATCCAGGTCAGCACATCTGCGAAGCCCTCTCGGCGTTTCTCCCGACGCCACCCCTCGGTGTTGACTCCCATGCTGCCAGCGGCGCTCGCTGGGTGGGAGTAGCAGCGCCACAGTTCGCGCGACAGCGACGTCAAGCCCATCACCATGCCATCGAGAGCGTTTCGGCTACCTGTTGCGGGAAGATTCGCTATCACGCGACACCGATCGCCCCGGCCAGTCCCCCAGACTGCAAGTACCTCGCCACGATCCTCGTCCACCGCATACCGGGTCACGGTCCGCTCCCTCCAAGCTCATTCAGGCTACGGCCCTTCCCGCCACGTCCACCAGAACGTCACGGACGAGCGACGCAGCGCGGCATGGCGACCCCGCGTTCGGCAAGACCCCACGGCCGGGTCCTCACCATCCGCGCAGCTTGAGGCCGGGCCCTGTCTAATCGTTATCTAAGGCCATTGGACGGTCGTGGTCGGTCGCGGCGCCCTCTGTGCCAGCAGTGAAGGCGGCTGCCGCCTGCTCGTCGAGTATTCGTTCTAGCACTTCACGGGGCGTTCCGATGGGGCCTAGGGCCACGGCGGCGAGTGTCTGCCTGATGCTGGTGCGGACGGTCACTCTCTCCGTGAACAACTTTGGGTCTAGAGTGAGGACTCCGCCGTTGAGGGCTAGTCGGATGAGCCCCATCGTTTTGATGACCTCAACAGCGACGTTGGCGATGACTAGCGCAGCGCCTTGATATCTAGCGTCGATGTCATGGCTTGCTACTCGGTCGGTGATGTCGTCAGCGTGGACGAGATCGCCGTAGAGCCATGCGTATGCCAGGGCGACGTCAGTGACCGGTGCACCGAGCCGCCCGCCGACGGGACCGGTTTGTGAGTCGTAAGCCAGCGCTGTCTTGGTCGAAGGATCAAGTCGCCTCCAGCCCGCCTTGAGCGTTTGAAGCTTGTCCGCCAGGTCTTGTTCCCCGCGAGTGAGGTAGCCGAGGGCGTTCATGACCTTGGCGTGATAGACGGTCTCGTTGTTCAGGATGAACGGACGACACCGGGCTGCGAGGGAGTCAAGTGCCTCTTCTTCGGGGAGATCGATGGCGAGCTCCGCTGGGCCGCCATCGGTACGGACGGTTAACTTGGCTTTACCTTGGGCCCAGTCGAGCAGGCGTGTTCGGTCTGCTGCGAGGGAGTGCGCTTCGACGCGGCGGGCGCGCAGGATGAAAGTCGCCAGCACGGTGTATGCGTTCTCGGTAAGTTTTTGTTGATCTGGGGCGGTCACCAGTGCCTCCACACACTCCGTTAGGGCGGCAGGAGCGTAGCGCATCAGTTATCGGCCGCTGGGGCAATGGCAACCGCCGTCAGCCGGTTGCGGCCATGCCCTGTTTGGGTGGACCACACGCCGCAGCCCTGACGATGGCGGTGGTCAAGCCGGCTCGACCGTTGCACGATCAGTCTGATCATGGCTTCCTGGTGCCGAGAGGTCGCTGTACGCACCTGTGGCTAGCGATCGTTCGACGACGGACGAGCGTCGGGTCCCATACTCTTGACTGGCTGCCTGACGCTGCGACGTACGTCCTGGGCGAGCACTTCGACAAGATTGCGCAACGCCGGCGTGAGCGACTCTCGCTTCTTTCCCAATGCATGTGCGAGTGACCGTCGTACCACTGGTTTCGGATCTCTCGCCAGGCTAGCAATGTGTGGAGGTAGCGGCTCGTGAGATCGGTGCGTCACCCACCGTATGCCTGCGAGCGCTCGCAGTGATGGAAGCGTATGGTGGGCTAGCAGGCGGTAGTCAGACGACCATAGGGATTCCGGTACACGCAGGAGTGCCTGAATTATCGGCCGTTGGTCGTCGCTGCTGCCTAGCTGGGTGATGCCGATCTGCTGTATTTCGACCCAGGTTTGGGGATCTGGGTCAAGTTGAGTGACGCATAGCAGCGCCACTGAGCTTATGGGCAGCTCAGCAACCCAGCCAAAGTCTGCGCTGTCCTCGTGTCCGCCTCGGGCAACATCAAGGACGTCTGGCATCAATGTAATGCGAGCGGCTGGTTCGAGGTGCTGTGCGAGGTAGTTGAGGATGGCTAGACTTCCGCGGCGATTTGAACGAATGTCGCCTTGGTCCAAGCCTCGGCGTAGCGCTGTGTGGGCGACTTTGTGTCTGAGGTCGTTGTCCAGTGCTGCGGCGAAGTCAGCGACGTAGGTTTCGTCCTGGTATCTAGTCCGGCGGCCAGCGTGCTGGGGTCTTGGCTGCAGCCAGCTTTCAACCTCTTGACGTGCTACAGCTGATCCTGGGCCAACGTCAAGACCGAGTCGAAGTATGGCAAGCGCGGGCCACCGGTGGCTTTCCGCGTGTGCGCTGAGTGAGGCTGCAATGGCTGGTGCCGCATGGGTGAAGCTGTCAACTGCCGCGAGTAGTTGTTGGGCGAGCATGTGATGTGCCGACAAGCCTTGTGCGTAGATCGCTGGTGCTTCAGGGTGGTTGGAGAGGGCCGACAGGACCGAGGTGATCGAGTCGCCCTGGGGAACGTAGCCCGCCTGGCTGTCTTCGATCAACCGGCCGATCACGGTAAGGAGTTGATGTTGCTGCGCGTCGTTGAGTAGATGCGGCGTCGCGGCGACCACTTCATAGGCGGAGCGGTAGGGATCGGGTTCTGACCGCGGTTCCGGCCCAGAGTGCTGGGCTATCTCTTCCAGTCCGAGTGTTGCCCAGGCGCGTGCTTGGTCGTCGCTGAGTAGGTCTGCTGCTGATGCGGCTGCCGAGAACGCTGCTGCTCGAGCGTGGGGTGCCGGCCGCGTGGTACATGGCATGTTGGCGGTGTTCTCTGGTAGCTCTGCTGCGACCTTTTTGGCAAGCGCGACGCTGCCTGCGCTGACCAGCTGCTCGACGGCCTGTTCGATATCGCCTGCGCGTCGGAGCACTTCTGCTGTCGCTCTGCGTGCCGACAGTTCGTCGGTGAGTTCGGCGCGGACGGCTGACTGCCATCGCCAGCTTTGGGTCCTTCGCAACGACTCGTTCTGAGCCGTAGGGTCGAGCATCGACTCAAGGGCGAGTTCTTTCGTGTGAGGTGCTCCAGGTAGCACGCTGGCCTTGGCGAGGGGTCGAAGTGCCTGTGCTCTCGGATGCTGGTCGTCGGCTTCGATGCTGTCGGTGTACCAGTGTCGGACGGTGCGAAGTGCGTAGAGCCAGTCTGCTGCTTCGTCGTACATCTGTGAGGCCACGGCGCGGTCGATCGCCTCGTGATACTCGTGCTGGGCTCCTGCTCCGTCGCCGGTGAGCGCGAGGTATCGACCGTGTCGTGCATGAGCCCAGGCGACGATGTTCGGCGGTTGTGACCGGTGCATCGCGCGGATGGCGTCTTGCCATTCGCCTGTCGCGTCAGCGATCCCCATGCGAAGCCGGGCGTGGAGTAGACGGGTTCCGCTTTCTGTGGTGCTGGCCGATGGATTCCCTTCGAGGATCGCGCGCAGTGTCGCGATCCTGCTTGTCACGACTTGCATGTGGTCGGCTGCTATCGCGTGTTCGCATAGGAAGACCGCGGCTTGGGCTTCGAACGGATCTCCTGGAGCCATCTGGTCGAAGGCTTGGAGGAACCCGTCTATGGAACTTCCCTTGGCTACCCAGATGGCCGCGTTCACGACCTCCAGAGCTCGGCTGGCCTCGGGGCTCACCTCGCCGTCTGTGAGGACTCTTGATTCATCGTGGGTGGCGAAGCCTGCTTCCCACGGTTGGACTTGGTCGAGGTGATGCCAGGCAAGCCCTGCGCGAATCATGGTTGCCTGGTCCAAGTCGCCTGCGGCCTGTAGCGCATCGGCCTGCCGGCGCCGCATGACAATGGCGTGGGGGCCGAACTTACTGTCGTGCAGCTTCGTGGCGAGGGCTTCGAACGCGGCTGCCGCCATGGTGTCGCCGCAGGCAAGCAGCTGCTCGGCGTGTGACAGTGCCTCGGTCAGTTCGAGTGCATCGATCGGTCCACGGACCACGGCGTCGACGTCGATACCGTCCTGCTTGACGTTGGGAAGCAGAGTCACGTCCCGCAGACCTCGTCGCCGCAGGTTTCGCAGCACGGTGTCGGCGTCCACCACTCCGGCGTACGGTCCCCAGGTCTGGGCCAGACTGGCAAGGTGGGCGAAGATCGTCGACGGGATCTGCCCGAACCGATCGGCGGTGGCACGGAGACGGTCCAGTGCGACGCGGTAGTCCGTCCCGTTGTCATCTACGGCGGGCCGCCACACGTGCAGGGCGGCGAGCAGGCGGTGTGTTGTTCGGTTAACGTCGCCCTGCGGCGGTGCGCCCGCGGCGATGGCCTTCTGGACCACTGCCTTGACGTGGTTGAGTCTGTTGCGAAGGGGTTCGGCTACGACGTCCTTGACCATGATTTCGTAGAAGGTGTCAGGGTCGGCGTGAGGTCGGGCCCACCTTGTGAGGTCGTCCAGTTCGCTGAGTGCCTTGGCGTTGCCTTGGGCAATGACTCCGAGTACGTGTTCGCCTCGACGTATGGAGTCGTGCTTCGACACGAGTGCGTGGAGCGCTTGTGTGGCGGCGTCGGCGAAGTCGGCGTCGTTGGCTGTGACCGTCAGTGTCCGCTTTACCTGGAACTCGACGCTTGAGGTCTGTCCGGGTCCGTAGAGGCTGACGTCGTCGAGGTGGTGGCCTCGGACGAGCTGCTGCAGTCCGAGCCGGTCAATGCTAGTACCTAATCCCGGCGGCTGGGCTCCGCTGAGAAGGTCTGCGAGGAGGATCGCGGCAACCCGATATTCAAAGATCGTGCCGGCTCCGCCTGAGGCCAGCGGAGATCCAACTTTCTTGCCAGCCACGAGGCTCATGATAGCGGAGTAACGACGGCTGTTCGCTCAGCCAGCGGTCGGACCAAGTGTCGTACTTCAGTAAGCCTTAGAGCTAGCAGACGTCTGTTGCGGGCGCCTCGGCCTCCGGGCCCGCTAGCCCGGCCCGAACCGCTGCGACAAGAGCGTCTCGCCTTGCGCCACCAGCCCACGCGGGTAGCGCCAAAAGTTCCGTGAGCGCCAGTTGAGGATCCATTTTGAGCAGCTCGGAGTAGTCGGCTGGTGGCCCACCTGCGGCGGGGCGCACTGCGGTCATCTCCTTGATCGTTGGTTCGCCGCGCCAGAAGTATGGCGTGGATGCAGCCAGTGCCTCGTCGACTGCGGTGCGGACTCCCGGTGCCCAGTCATCGGCGGAAGTGGCCATGACGATCCGGTTAGCCCCGAGGATCTCTGCCGCCTTGACGATCTTGCGTGCCGACTTTCGGCTTGAGCCGTCAAGGGAGCCGTTCGACTTCGCCTCCCCTGTGACGATCTGGCCGTCGATGATCACGCAGATGTCGGTTTCCACCTCCGGGCCGCCGCTACGAGCGGTTACGATCTCCAGTTCGGGACAGTAGAGCACGCTAAGTGCGTTCTCCCGCAACCGCGCTATGGCCAGCAGCGGGACGTCTCCGTTGTCTCTGAGGAGGTCACGCATGACGGGGTCGAGGTCGTAGAACCACTCTGGCTCTACGACGTGCTTTGCCCATCGATCATTCACAAGGTGATTGGGTGAGCCACACGCGATGCAGTCGTATGTGTCGGCGATAGCCGCGATGGGGATGAAGTCTCTGGAGTTGCATCTCTCACAGGTGAGGATGAGGCCGCGGCGGACGAGGGATCGGCTGTTCAGTTCGTCCAGCAGGTACCGAGCGCCTTCACCGACGACACGAGCGGCGTATTCGTGTGACACGTACCCCTTGCTGCGGAGGCTGTAGCCGATGCCGTAGTCGCCGCTGGGGCGAGGCGCCACGAAGGCATTCAGAAGCAGCCGACATGGCCCCTGCAGGGCATCGGTCAGCGCCTCCAGCGATCCCCATTTCCGAAGCGCAAGACTGGCTCGCCGACCAGCGTTGGAAACCCTTACTGTTGCGCCCTTGCGCCGAGCAGCTTCGGCGAAGATCGACAATGCTGTCGGGAATCTCAACCTGGGACGCGCTAGGTTCTCCACTGGCCCGGCACCCAGCATCGCGTAGCCGGCCTTGTCCGAGGCGAAGCACAGCCCAAGATGGCTGATCCTCACATGCGCCTCGGTGAAGGCTCCCGCGTCGTCGATGTTCAACAACCGCCGCTCGGGCGCGGTGAGTTGCGGCAGGTGGTGGCCAGGCATCATGACGTCGACTTGCCAGCGAAGCTCTTCACCGAGGTGGCCACGCGCGTCGGGCACAGGAGTCAATAGCGGGGTCGGAAGTTCGACCGCGGTATCGGTGACGTGCACGGGAACGCTGAGTGGGAGCTTGAAGTAGTCGGCGTCGCCTAGCCAGCGATGCCACGGCTGATCGTGCAGGCTGTTGAGGGTGACCTTCGTAAGCCATGGTTCGGGCCGCAGCGAGGCATCGAAGCTGGAGGCATATTCCGGTGCGAGTTCCTCAGCCAATGCGGCTAGATCTCGGTCGGCCATCGAGGTGCTGACCAGCCAGATCTCCTGCGGACGGACGCCGAGAGGATGTGCCCAGCCGTTCCACAGATCACGCGTGACTTCCCTGATGGCGGCGCCAACCTCGTCGTCACCACGCGCAGCCGTCGCCGGTAGCCAAGCGGCGTTGCCGTACGTCCGGTCGCATAGCATCGCCAGAGCATGATCATCGGCACTGTCGCCTGCGACGATGATCAGCGGGGGGCTCATGCCGTTGTTCAGTTGGACCGTCCACTGCCGGGTCCGAGCGAATGGCGTCATCCCCTCGAATGTCTCAGTGGTGAGTTCGGCCGGCGAGTGGCCCGCGGCTCGGGCCACCTGGCGGTAGCGATCGACGAGTCTGCCAAGGCCGTGAACTCGGCCAGTGATCGCCAGTTCAGCCAGGGCTGGGTAGTCGTCGCTGTGGACTGGCACTTCGAGGACACCGGGCTTGCCGACCGAGCTGGCGAGGCTGCCAACCCGTGTCTCGATCATCAGCGCGAACTGGTCCGGGACAGCGCTGAGGTCGAGTGTGAACCATTTGTTCGAGTTCTCGAAGGGCAGGTCCCCGCGCGCTGGGTCCACGTTGTGATCTGCATTGTGGATCTGCATGAACATCGGCTGGAAGACTCCGCCGCTTGCGAACACGGGCACGTGCGGTGAACACCATTGATCAATCTGCTCGGCGAAGCGTGGCCAATCGCTGTCGTCGTCCGCCTCGCGCCCTCGATCTCGCAGACGGCGCTGGAAGATCGAAAGTCCCTCGTGCTCGTTTGCGTAGTTGCCGGAGAACCCGTCGAACGCGTCCAACTGCTGGCCAGAGCGATCAGATGAGGTACGGACGAACCGGCCGACATAGTCGGGGTCGTAGGCACGCAACACGTTCAACAGCACCGGGCCGCATCCACCGTCTGCGCCGATGGGCAGAAGTACCGCCTGTCCCCCGCCCCAGAAGCGCGACAGGTCGCCGACTGCTCGGCGGGCAACGTCAACCCAGTCCTCGGAGGCCGGATACCCCACCGCGTGTCGTGATGGACGGAGGGAGACCGTTAACGTGCGGTATTCGGTACGGCCCTGGGCGCTTGTGTCCGCAGCCGGAGTCATGCCGCCGACCTTACGCGGCGACGACGAGGCCACTGGTGTGGCCCGTTCCCCGCATGTGCCGAGCTGTGTCGGCCGTCGCCGACACCTATGCGGACATCTGCCGCGCCCAGCATGGTGCGGGCCCCGTGGCGGCGTCGTTGCATCAAGGTGAGCACTTGGCCTACGGAGCACGCCCATCTACGTGAGCTTGTCGCACAGCTGATCGGCGACGCCGCGAAGGCCGGTGAAGTGCACGACGAAGTTCCCGCCGCGGAGTTGGCGGAGTTCTGTCTGAGTGCACTGCAGGCGGCTTCGGGACTGTCGTCGAACGCCGGTGTCGGGCGACTGGTGGCTGTGTCCCTGGCAGGGCTCGCGCCGCCAGCCGCCTGACACCGGCCCCACGAATTCCAAACCGAGCCGGTCGACAGACCGCGCCGGGAAGGTCCCCTGCCGCCTCCCCTGCCACGCCCCTGCGGTTGCTGCCTCAGTTGGCGGCCCGCGGCGCGTACATGATCACTGCGACGCCGATCAGGCATACCGCTGCGCCGATGATGTCGTAGCGGTCGGGCCGGAACTTGTCGACGACCATGGCCCAGGCCAGGGAACCGGCGACGAACACCCCGCCGTAAGCGGCAAGGATGCGGCCGAAGTTCGCATCGGGCTGGAAGGTGGCCACGAATCCGTAGGCGCCCAGCGCGATGACGCCGGCGGCGATCCACCACAGTCCGCGGTGCTCGCGCCAGCCCTGCCAGATCAGCCACGCTCCGCCGATCTCGAGCAGTGCCGCTACGGCGAACAGGACGATAGAGCGGGCGATCAGCATTCGCGCAGCTTAACCAGCCCCATCACGGCCGGGGGCAAGAGCACGCCCCACCCGGGCAGGCGCCGGCATGCGCGCTACGCCGCCTGCTGGACCGCCACCAGGCAAGTGCGGTCAAAGCTGCGAGCGCGACGGCGATGCCGGGCATGACCTGCCCGAGGGCTGCCCAGCCGGCGCCGCCGACGATGCCCGCGGCCAGCAGTAGTGGGATGGCGCAGCACAGGACGCAGGCCAGGCCGGTGAGCCCGCCGAGTCCGCTGGGAAGGATCGCGCGCAGTCTGTTGATCATTTGTTGTCTCCGTGGTCGGGGCTGGCGAGCGGTATGGGGCAGCAGTCGGTGGTGGCGCACGTTGTCAGGTCGTCGCAGCCGGCGTCCAGGGCGGTGCGCAGGCTTGCGGCGATGGTTTGCAGGTCGGCGATCTTCGTTTCGATCTCGATGAGTTTGGTAGTGGCGCGTTTCTGCAGGCTGGTGTCGCGGTGGCGGCCGTGTCGGTGGGTGCCTAGGTCGACGAGTTCGGCGACCTCGTCGAGGGTGAACCCGAGGCGCTGCGCCGTCTTGATCACCCGCAGCAGGGTCAGGGCCTCGGGCGGGTAGAGCCGGTGGCCGCCGGGGCTGCGGGCCGGTTCGGCCAGCAGCCCGCGGCGTTCGTAGTAGCGCAGGGTTTGCAGGTTCACCCCTGCCGCGTCGGCCAGTTCCCCGCTGCGCAGGCCGGTGTTCACCGGGGCCTGCGCATGGTGTCGGCCCGTTCGGCGAGCGCGGATAGGACGTCGGTGTGTGCGGGTGGGACTTCGACGTCGAGGGTCACTTCACCTGGTGCGGTAGCTGTGGTGGTGAAGGTGAAGAAGGAGCAGCAGTCGCTCTCGCGCGCGGCGAGGTCGCGGACCATCGTCTCCAGATCCGGGCCGCCTGCAAGGGTCAGGCGCAGGTGCCGGTCGCCGAGGTTTTCCGCGCTGCGGATGGCGGTGGTGAATAGGGCGTCGAGCTCGGCCATGCGCAGTGGCTGTTGCGCGGTCGGAAGGGTGCACTCCTGCGGCGCCCATACCGCGTCGGCAGCTTTTTCGGTCATGACTTCACCGTAAGCCTGTACCCAGGTACCGGATGCAAGTCCTGCTGCATGCCGGCCATGCCGTTGTTCGGCGCTTCGCCCATAGAGGGCGCCAGCATCAGGCGACGGCGCGAATCGGGGTTGGGGCGTGGTCGCGTAACTTGGAGGTGACTCTGCAGGTCAAGCCGTGGGGGTAGGCGGTTTCTGGCGGCGGTTTGCTGTACTGGCGGCAGGCAGAAATCGGCCAGTGGACGCGGCATAGCTTTCGAAGGCTTGGCCATGAGCTTGACGCAGGGCCGGTTCCTCGACGTATCGGACTTGCAGCTGGATTCCGGTCAGCATGAGCAGGAAGACCACCAGTTGCAGCACGCTGGGTACTGCGGCCGTTAGGCCTGCGACGGCGATCAGCATTGCGGTGAACACCGGATTTCGTACCACTCTGAAAACGCCGGTGGTGATCAGGCGGGTTTGCTCGCTGCCGTCGGCGCCGATTCGCCATGAGGCGCCCATGGCTTGCTGGGCGGCGAGGACGCCGACGAAGCCGAGCGTTGCGAGCAGCAACCCGGCGGCCTGAATGATCGGGTTGACCAGGGGTGCCGGCGGCGCTAGAACGTTCATCGCGGCGAGCAGGGGTGCTGCCGCGCCCAGTGGCAGTGCCAGGCCTAGTGTCAGCTGCGCTCCCCATGCTCCGGTGCCGAACCGGGGGTGGCTGTGGCGGTGCCCGCTCTCGCCGGTTCTTACGTAGTGGAGCAGTGTGCGGCCGCCGATGGCGGTCACCAGCCCGGCAACATATACCGCGAACGCTGTCCAGTACATCGAAATTGCACCTCACCAGTGCTGTTCGCTTCGGCAATTCCGCGGGGTGGCCGGCGTTCGCGGCTGCGTTCACAGTACGACGCCTCGATCCAGAGTTCAATGAATTCATTCTGTCCTTTATCGTGCTTTGCCGACGGCATGCTGCACGTGCGCCCAGCGCTGGAAGTCTGCATCGCTGCGCCCGGAAGCGATTCGGACGCCGAGGCGGGACGGATCTGCCGGCAATGCAGTCCGTGGCACGCCGCCGAGGTGCCTGCACAATTTGGCGCGGGTATCGCTGACGCGGGCGGCATCGTCAAGTGCCGCCCGCTCGCAGCTTGCCGGGCAGTTGTGCTCAGTGGGGCCGGCTCGGGCTTCAGGACGAACGTCGCACCTGATGCGGCACGGGATCGGTTGTGGGCCTGCGGCGTCTGGCGTTCAGCGCGGCGACGGCGTCGATGGCGAGGAACCCGAGCAGTGTCCAGCCCAGCAACGGCAGTGCCCAGCCAACTGCTGCTGCGGCCAGGACGACGATGACCAGAATCGCGATGGGCACGTGACGCCATGCGCCTCGGGTCGGTGCGGCGCCGAGCCGCAAGCGCTGCTGTTGACGGGTGGGGCGCCGGCGCCACCACATGCGGTAGCCCCAGACGATGACGATGATCAGGGCGAGGGCGATGAGGGCCAGCGCGATCTGGTTGGCCAGGCCGAACAGCACGCCCATGTGGATCTGGATGCCGATGGTGGTGAGCTTGGACAGCAGCGGCTGGTCGGCCCAGGCGACGGTGTCGATGATCTGCCCGGTGTGCGGGTGTACGGCGATCTTGTCTTTGTGCAGTGGCCAGGTGTTGTCGACCTGCTCGACGGTCCAGGCTTGTCCGGGCTCACCGGCAGTGATGGTGGTCGGCCCGGTGAGGTTGGCCTTGGCCGCGGCGGCGGCGATGGCGTCGAGGTCGGCGCTGATCGTGCCGCCGGTCGTTGCGCCGCCGTGGTGGCCTCCTTCGCCTGAGGGTGTGGCGGCGTCGAGGCTGGTGTTGAGCGGGATGGAGTCGGAGTTGAGGGCGGAGCGCAGCACTCCGAAGTTGGCGCCCGCGTACGTGGACCAGGTCAGACCGGTCGCGGACAGGATGAGCAGGAAGACTGCGAGCCATACCCCGGTGGCGGCATGGAGTGAGCGGGTGCGGCGTACTCCCTTTGCTGCGCCCTCGGCCAGCAGTAGGCGGCGGGCGGTGCGGCGGCCGCGCTGGTGGCGCCACCACAGGATGAGCCCGCCGAGCACGAGGACCCAGAGCCAGGAGGCGGCCAGTTCGGAGTAGAGGCTGCCTGTTTCGCCGAGGTTGAGGTTGGCGTGCATGTTGTCGAGCCAGGTGGTGATGGGGGTGGCCCCGAACCAGGTGGTGAGGACGCCGCGGATCTGGCCGGTATAAGGGTCGACGTAGACGGTGCGTTGGTTCTCGCCGAGTTCGGGCAGGGAGAACTCGACCTTGGTGGTGGCGTCGGGTGTGGCGGCGGGGTGCACCGCGACCAGGGTGCCGCCGGGGACGAGCTGTTGTGCCGCGGTGACCTGTTGGGACAAGGGCACCGTGGCGCTTGCGACGGCGTCGACGTGCAGTTGGTCGTGGTAGGCGATCTGGTCGTACTGCGGGGTGAACGCGTACAGCAGGCCAGTGATCGCGGAGATGAGCAGGAACGGTCCGACGAGGATGCCCGCGTAGAAGTGCAGGCGGCGTAGCAGCGGTCCGAAGCCCGTGTAGAGCGCGGAGCGGGCGGCGGGTTCGACCGGGGCGTGTTCGGCGGGCACCTCCGCGGGGGCGGGTGCCACCGTGGGGCGGGTCGTGGTGGTCATGGCGGGCTCCATCTGGGGGAGTTCCCTGGACGGCACCGGCCAGGGTTAGGTGCCCACTGGTCGTCTGGTATGCGGCGTTAGTTCCCTTAAGTCAAGATTTAAGGATGGCGGCTAGGCGGCACGGCGGTGCTGCACGGTGGCTTGCTGTGCGGTGAGCACGCGGACCGGCATCGGGTAGACCGGCGCGAGCGGTCCTTGCCCATCGCTGGTGTCGCGCAGCGTCCACCGGGTGGACGAGGTGCTACGGCGGGCTGGGGGCGTGTCGCGCCAGCGGGGCAGGTTCAGCAGGAGCAGCAGCAGGTATCCGGCGAGTACGAGGCTGTGGGACACGATGCGGGTGCTGTCGACCCGGCCGGTGACGGCGTCGTTGGCGGTGAGCAGTCCGAGTACGGCGACGAATGCGGTCATGACGGGCAGCAGCGCTGCGGGTTGGGTGCGTCGCCAGGCCAGCCAGGCCAGTGCTGCGCCTACGGCTATGTTCCACGCTGCGGATTCGTGCCACAGATGTCCCGACGACACCGACCCGACGGCTGCATGAGCGTGCTGGTCTTCGCCGAGTCTGGCCAGTGCGCTGATCTGGATGGCGCCGATGAGGAACTGGCCGAGCCCGACCGCCAGGAGCGCGGCGCGCAGCGCTTTGGGTGTCTTGGGCTGCCGCGGTGAGGGTGCGGCGGCCATGACGGCGCTGAGCGCCTGGGTCGACAGCGGCACGCCGGGCAGCGCTGCGGCGGTGCGCGTCAGCCGCGTCAGAGCGCTGGCCTGATCCCACCATGCGGCGCACGCTGCGCAGGTGGTGAGGTGCATGTCGGCGGTTTCGCGTTCGCCGGGTTGTTCTTCGCCGTCCAGTCGTGCCGACAGCAGTTCGCGGATGGTGTCGCAGTGCGGGGTGCCCTCTCCCATGCATCACTGGTCGCCGGAGGGGCGTGGCTGGTTCCGGTCGATGTCTTTGACCTGCGGCTGCGAGCAGATTCGGCTGAGTGGCTGACCTGCGGGGTGGCCGTTAGGCTACCGCCATGTCATACAGCGGCGACGATGGGCGGGTGACGGCCCTGGCGTTGGCTGCCCGTGGCGGTGACAGGGCTGCTGTGGAGGCGTTCATCGGCGCGACCCAGCATGGCGTCGTGCGGTTCGTGGGGCATCTGACCGGGGCCGCTGATGCCGACGATGTGGCTCAGGAGACATTCTTGCGGGTGATGCGTGCGCTGCCGTCGTTTGAGGGCCGCTCGTCGGCGCGCACGTGGCTGCTGTCGATCGCACGCCGTACCGCGATCGATTTCCTGCGTTCGCAGGCCCGCCGGCCGCGTGCGGCGTCGCTGGAGGACTGGTCGGCTGCTGTCGACAGCAGCCGGTACCCGGCGGCGGCGCGGTTTGACGAGCATCTGGTCATCAACCAGTTGATCGCGCGTCTGGACGCCGACCGGCGTGAGGCGTTCGTGGCGACGCAGGTTCTGAGGTTGTCGTATGCGGAGGCGGCGGAGGTGATCGGCTGCCCGATCGGCACGATCCGCTCACGGGTCGCGCGTGCCCGTGATGATCTGCACGCTGCGTGGGCTGCCGACGAGCAGCCCACGCAGCGTCGGCACCTACGCGCCGTCTGACCGTCACCAGCCCCGCCCGCAAGGGCCGGCGTCGCCGGAGCGGATCGCGGGCCTGCCTTGCCGGCGGCGCTGTTGATGCGGCGGCGGCCTTGGTCGGGTTCTTCATCCGATCTTCGGTGGCCGGGTGAGCAGTGTGTCACCGACGAAGCCGCCCTCCTGGGCGCCTGGTGGAACGGCGAACACGGCCGACCCGATCGGGGTGGTCCATTCGTTGAGCAGGTCGCTTTCGGCGAGCATGCGCTGGATCGGCAGGTACTGGGTCTCGATGTCGGCCTGGTAGGCGGCGAATACGAGCCCGGCGTCGCTGGCGCCGTCGGTCGACAGGCCGTCGTCGTAGTTGTAGGGCCGGCGCAGCATCCGGCGTGCGGGGTCGGCCACGTGTGCTCGGCGGATGTGCGCGAACTGGGAGATGACAGGCAGGCCGAGGCTGTCGGTGGCGGCATAGTCGGCGGTGTCGTGTTCGTCCTTGCCGGTCAAGGGGGCGCCGGAGCTGAGACGGCGTCCGATGGTGAGTTCTTTGCCTTGTCGGTCGACGGCGTCCCACGTCTCCAGTTCGGCCCGGATCCGGCGTACGACGAGAGTAGTGCCGCCGTGCAGCCAGCTGGGTTGCTTGTCGATCCAGACGGCCTGGTCTTGGACGTGTTCGGGTGGTTGGACGGTGCCGTCGACCTGTCCGAGCAGGTTGCGTTGCGTCATGGCGGCTGGGTCGGCGCCGGCCGCGCGGCGGAATCCGCGTTGCAGCCACCGTACCGTGGTGAATGCGCGAGCATCTTTGATCAGCATCCGCTGTGTGTGGGCGACGGTCACCGGGTCGTCGGAGCAGATCTGCACGAGCAGGTCGCCGCCGGACCACCGCGCCTGGAGGCGGTCGATGTCGAAGCGGGGCAGTTGCGCGACCGGTGCCGGGTCCAGGCGGGCTTTGGTGAACAGGTCGGGCCCGAACCCGAAGGTCACGGTCAGGCGGGCGGGCCGGGCGGCGAGTTCGGGTTCGGTGTCGGCCAGGGCTGCTCGGCCTTGGGTCAGCCGTGCCGCGTCGTCGCTGAGCAGCCGCATCATCCGGGTCAGGTCGTCACGGTCGGCGCCGCGGCGCAGGTCCAGGGCGATGAACACCGCGTGCGCCTGCGGCGGGGTGAGCACGCCTGCCTGGTGGGGGCCGTGGAACGCGATGGCGGCCTCGCCGATGGCCGCGTTCGCGGCGGTGTCGGTGGGTGCCGGTCGCTGGTCGCGGGCGATGAGTCCTGCTCCGGCGAGGGCTGCTCCTGCGGCCAGGCCGCCGCCTGCCAGCAGGCGGCGGCGTGCCCAGCGGGTGTTGTCGCTCATGTCGATCAGCTCAGGTCGGTCGGTGAGTAGGTCTCGTTGCCCGCCGCGAATTGTTTGCCGATCGCCGTGAATTCGGTCGTCGAGCCGTCGGCCAGGGTCAGGCGGACCGTGACTGTGTCGCCGGGCTTCACCGGCGTCGCCAGGTCGATCATCATGAGGTGGTCGGCGCCGGGAGCGAGCTCGTGGGTGCCGCCGGCAGGGATGGTGAACCCGCCCGGCTTGGGTCGCATGACCATCTTGCCGTCGACGTCGGCGACCTCGTGCAGTTCCACGGTGGCAGCGACCGCGCTGGTCGCGGCGACGACCGTGACCGGTGAGGCCGAGTTGTTGACCAGGGTTCCGAACGCTGCCGACATGCCGTTGTCTGCGGCCTTGACCCACGGGTCCCGGACGGTCACGGCGGCCGCAGCGGTGGTCCCCGACGGCACCGGTGATGCCGCACGCTGCTGCGCGGACGGCGCGCAGCCTGCGAGATTGACGGCTGCGGCAGCCACGGCCAGCGCGGTCGCCAGTCGCCACCGGCGCGGGCTGGTGTTGGTCGGACGCATCGGATCTCCTCATCGATCATGTCGCACCGGCCTTCGGGCTGGTGGGTGTCGGTGCGGTGGTCGAGCGGATACCTGTGTTTGGTTCCTCCACTTTCCGGTGACGGCACGTTTTGTGTGTTCAGAGCAGGTGTGACACATTCCTCGCAAATCTGCGGGAACCAGGCCACGGTCGGCGACGACAGGTGGGAGGTGACCCGCCTCGCAACCTGGGCGCGCCTGGTGCCCGCCTTCCATGCCGCAGTCGTCGCCACAGTGGCGTTGCTGCTTTCGCCCTCGCCTGCTCGGGCGCACGACAACCCGGCTGTGGCGGTGCCCGCTCACGGCTCGGTCATCACTTCCGCGCCGAAGCAGATCACTCTGACGTTTGTCGAGGCGCTGAAGAAGTCGTATGTGACCGTCGCGGTGAGCGGGCCGGGTGGCGACACCTTCCAGAACGCGCTACCGGTGGTCGACGACCGTGTCATCACGCAGGCCGTCAAGCCGATGACCCTGGGTGACTACTTCGTCGTGTATCAGGTGATCGCCAGCGACGGCCACCCCATCACCGGGCGAGTCCAGTTCACCATTGCCAAGCCGGGCCAGGTCGTGCCGGCGACAGCCGCGCCCACGTCGAGCGCCCAGGCCGGTGCCGCGGACGACGGACCGGCGCCGTGGTGGCCCTGGGGTGTGGCAGCCGTCGTGGGAGTGGCGCTGGCCGCTTTCGTGCTGACCCGGGCCCGTCGGCGCTCGGCCTCCACATGACCGGAGTTGCTTCGGTGGCGGCGCGGCCGAGGCGGTGATCCTGGGAGCTGGGCGACGCGTTACGTATTGTGTCGTTGTGCAGCGCATGACAAGGCCGGCGTCCAGGCCGCTGCGTGTCGTGCTGGTCGCACTGCTGCTGGCGGGTCTGGGGCTATGGCAGGCCTGGCAGTGCACCGACGACATGGCGCCGCTGCTGATGCCGGCGGCGATGGCACCAGACGCCGTCGCTCACGCCCACGGCGATACGGGCGTTCTCACGCCAGCCGACGACAGCGGTCACGGCGGCCTGGCCGCCGGGTGCATGAGCGTGCTGTTGGCGGTGGCCGGCGCGCTGCTGCTGATGGACATCACGACGCGGCTACTGGCAGTACTGACCCGTGTCGGGCACGTTCTGCCACTGCGAGTTCCGGCGTTGCCGCGTGCTGCCACGCTTGCCCAGTTGTGCATCTTGCGTACGTAGGAGAAACCCGTCCCACAACATCCACAATCGTGGATCGACTTGGCTGTTCTCCTTGTACGAAAGGTCTTCTGATTCAGTGTCGACAAGTCTTGCCTCCGTGCTACTACTGGGCCTGCTGGCCGGAGGTGTGTCCTGCGCCGCCGTACAAGGCGGCCTGCTGGCCGGCCTCGTCAGCCGCCAGCGCCAGCCCGCCAGCCCCACCACCGCCCGCCGCCGCGGCACCCCGCCACCCACTTCGGCAGGACTCAGTGACGACCTGGCGCCGGTCGGCGGGTTCCTGATCGGCAAACTCGCCTCCCATGCCCTGCTCGGCGCGCTGCTGGGCGCGGTCGGGACCGCAGTTCAGGTCGGTGTGCAACTGCGCTCCATGGTGCAGATCGGCGCCGGAGCGCTGATCATCGCGATGGGGCTGGGCCAGCTGGGCGTCAAAGCGTTCCAGGGTCTCACCTTCACTCCCCCGGCTTCCTGGGCCCGCATGGTGCGCGGACGGGCCCGTTCCCAGTCGGCGCTGGCTCCTGCGGTCCTGGGCGTGGCCAGCATCCTCATCCCGTGCGGCGTGACGCTTTCGGTCATGGCACTGGCCGTGGCATCCGGGTCGCCGTGGCAGGGTGCGCTGGTCATGGCCGTGTTCGTTGCCGGAACCGCCCCACTGTTCGCGGTGCTGGGCTACGCCGCCGCCCGCGCCCGGCGAGCGGCCGGAGGTTGGGCCAAGCGGCTGGCCGTCGCGACCGGCGTGGTCGTCCTGGCTCTCGGGGCGTACACCCTCAACGGCGGGCTGGAGCTGACCGGCTCCCCGATCGCGGCCAGCCAGGTCGCCTACACGCTCGGCCTGACCGGCGACAGCGCCCCCACACAGGTCACCGGTGCGCGGGTCACGGTCGAGGCGGGGCACCAAACGGTGATCGTCAGCGCCAAGACCGCAGCGTATGCGCCCGGCAACCTTGAGGTCGCCGCTGGGCTCCCCACCACGCTGATCGTGCGGTCGGACAGGGCCAAAGGCTGCGTACGCGCGTTCGTCATACCCAGCCTGAACATCGAGAAGATCCTGCCGATCAACGGCGACACCCGCATCGAGCTCGGCGTGCTCAGGCCCGGCCGGCTGACGTACTCGTGCAGCATGGGCATGTATACCGGCCGCCTGACCGTCACGGAGCAGTCATCGTGATCACCCATGTGTTCGACGTGGAAGGCATGCACTGCGCTAGCTGCGGACTGCTCATCGACGAGACGCTGGAAGACGAGGTCGCCGGCGTCCAGCGAGCCGAGACGAGCGTACGTAAAGGCCGTACGGTCGTGACCGCCGAGGACGAAGTGGACCCTGCCGTGATCGCTGATGCGATCACGGCAGCAGGCTATCCGGCGGTTCTGACCACCGGCAATTGAACCCGACCAGTACGTCGACACCGGACGTGCGCGGTGTCGGCCCGGTGGCACCGCCAGCTGCCACCGGGCCGACATCATCTTCATGTAATCCTGATGCCCCGAGTCGCCGCACGGCGAAGCAGACCACCTCGAGGCAGCCGGCCGAAGGTCCTGCCGGCCGGACACCCGGCAGCCCGTATGCCGTTTCGGCGTGGAGGTGTTCTGGGCGAATTACCGGCTGACGCGTATACGGCAACGGCCCATGGTCGGCGATCGCCTGCCGCTGAACGCGCAATCGAGCCAACGCACCCGCCACCACGAACGCAGCCATATGCTCTCGTAGTGGCTGATCTTCGTATAAGCAGCGTGTGGGCGCTTCGCTTGATCGCGATCGCAGTTGCGGTCGGCGCGCTGCTGCTGTCGTTCGAAGTCCGCTGCGAAGGACAGAGCGAGGGCGCCCGAGCGCTGTCTGCGTGCTCCGGCCCCGACAGCACCGCCCGCAACGGCAGCCAGGCGACCCCGGGGCACCCCATTCAGTCCGAAAGGCCATCGCCTGACGCAGCAGCACCCACGCTGGCCGATGATCCGCGGCGGGCGTTGCGCAGCTGCTCGTAGCGGTCTCGGGGTTCGGAGGTCACCGGGTGGATGCCGTTACGCAGGCACCAGATGAAGTGGAACACCAGGCCGGCCGTCGGCCAACCCACCACCCACACCAGCGTCCAGGGACGGCCGACGCTCGCGCCCAGCACGCCGGTGACGGCGAGGTAGGCCAACCAGCGGGCGACTCGGGTCCATAGCGGGCGGACCGACTCGAAGTGCCCGAACGTCGGCGAGCATACCGCGATGATCACTGCCGACAGCAGCCACTCGAGGCTCATCGGGTGGCCGGTCCGTTGTCGCAGCAGCCGTCGGTGCAGGCTTCAGGCTCGGTGGCGGACAGGTTCGGCACGCAGGTGCAGGCCTCTCCACGCCAGGCTTCCCGTCCCTCCTTGACTGCGACTACGGCGATCACGAGTGCGGCGATCGGGTCGGCCCACCACCAGCCGAACAGGCTGTTGACGACCAGACCCACCAGCAGCACCGCGGACAGGTAGGTGCACAGCAGGGTCTGCTTGGAGTCCGCCACGGCCGAGCGTGAGCCCAGCTCGCGGCCGGTGCGCCGCTGCACGTACGACAGCAGCGGCATGATCGCCAGCGATACTGCGGCGAGGATGATGCCGACCGTCGAGTGGCTGGGCTCCTCGGCGCCCAGCAGCGCGCGGACCGATTCGACGCTGACGTATGCGGCCAGGGCGAAGAACGACACGGCGATGATCCGCAGTGCGGTGCGTTCGCGTTTTTCGTGGTCGGCGCTGGTGAACTGCCACGCCACGGCGGCAGCCGACGAGACCTCGATCACGGAGTCGAGGCCGAAGGCGACCAGGGCGGTCGACGACGCGATCGTGCCGGCTGTGATCGCGACGATGGCCTCGATGACGTTGTAGGTGATGGTGGCGGCCACCAGCAGGCGCACTCGCCGCACGAGCACGGCTCGCCGGGCGGGGCCGGTAATTTGCAGTGTCATCAGCAGCAGTCCTCGTTCGCGGCGGCCGGGCAGGCGGCGGGATCGACGGCGAGTACGACACCGAGCAGGTCGGCCAGGGCATGGGCCAGGCGAGGGTCGGCGAGTTCATAGCGGGTGCGTCGGCCTTCGGGAATGGCGACGACCAGACCGCAGCCGCGCAGGCAGGCCAGGTGGTTGGACAGGTTCTGGCGGCTGACGGTGAGAAGGTCGGCGAGTTCGGCGGGATAGGCCGGTCCTTCGCGCAGGGCCAGCAGCAGCCGGGAGCGGGTCGGGTCGGACAAGGCGTGGCCGAAGCGGGCCAGGACCTGTCCGTGCGTTGCCAGCATGGGCGAGGTGGTCACCACCCCACGATAGTACATCGTCGCGTGTATTCACCAGATACTGGACGCAAGCGCTCGCGCAACCGCGCTCGGCGGCGCGCCGCCGATGCCTTCACCCGCGCGCTCAGGGTTTTCACAGGTAGCGGCCGCCGCTCCAGTTCGTTGAACCGGTCATGACGGCTCGCGGGAGCACCGCGGCACCAGAGCGGGGGTGAGCGGCATGAGCGTGCCGGATCTGAGGCAGTATCGCCCGCACCGGGTGGAAGACCCCGCCCTGTTCGAAGGCGAAAGGGTCATGGGGCTGCGGGCAAAGTTCTTCCATCGTGAGGAGCCAGGCCGCACGGCCAGCGCCGGCACCTACTGGCTTGCCGGGAGGCAGCTGCTGATGGCCTGGGGCTTCGCCGACGAGGAACACTGCCGCTTCCACGCAGTGTGCGACGAGCAGGGGCGATGGGGTACGCCGGTTGCCGGTTGCCCACAAGTGCAACTGCTGCGCGAAGGCGCTGCCGGGGTGGGGCTGCTGGTGGCCGACGGCCGAGGCGCGTGGATCGGCGGCACGGCGCAGCCGGCCGCGGTGTAACGGCCGGCTGCTTTCGCGGGCAGCCCGCCGGCTATCGGGGCACGGCTGCGGTGGTGGCGGCTTGGGCGTTGCGGCTGCGGCGCACCGTCCAGATCGACGCCACAGTGATGCCCAGGGCGGTGATCAGCGCCGCTGCATGGGCGACCGGGTTGGGGATGGGCACGAATCCGATGATCGCCACGGGCACCTGCACGAGCGCGATCAGCGCCACGAGCAGCCCGCGCCGGCGCGGGCCCCAGGCGAAGGCGGTCCACACGGGTGAGAGCACGACCGCGATGGTCAGCAGTTCCAAGACCGTGTGCAGCAGCGGGTTGGTTACCCGGTTGTGGGCGAAGGCCTGCGCGGGTGCGGCGATCAGCAGCAGCCCGGTGACCATGGTGAGTACGGCGACAGCGCGACGCATGGCTACCTCCTCGGTGACCTGTTCGATCCCTTGAATTCGACGATACGGACACCTAAGACGCTTAGGAAAGGCGTACCGAAGTGAGTGAATGCCTGCAGCAGGGCGGCCCTATGCGCCGGTCGGGGAGCCAAGGCCGGCTGTTCGGGGCGTCGCGTTTGACTAGGCGGAGTCTGCTGTCGGGCACCGCAGGGGCCGCACTCGGCATGACGAGTGCCGCCTGGGCTGGGCAGGCCGAAGCGGCCGGCAGCGGCTTGACCTGGCTGGCCGGTGACCACCATGTGCACACCAAGTACAGCGCCAAGCCCGACACGCTTTACACCGTCGACCAGCAGGTCGACGCGGCGCGGCGCAACGGATTGTCGTGGCTTGCCATAACCGACCACGGCGGGCACCTGCACTGCCGCCACGGCGCGCGGCAAGCCGCTGCCGACATCTCCAGAGCACGACGGGCCAACCGGGACCTGATCCTGTTTCAAGGGCTCGAGTGGAACGTGCCGGCCGGGGAGCACGCCAGTGTGCTGATTGCGCCAGGTCCGGACGAATTGGCGGTGCTCACCGAGTTCGAGGCCCGTTTCGACGCAGTCGTCAACGACACCTCCGGCAACACTGCAGCCCATCAGCGACTGGCCACAGCGGCGGTGAGGTGGCTGGGTGCGCAGGTTCGTGCGGGTCGAGTCGGGGCGAGCCTGGTCGTTGTCAACCATCCCGGAAACTCCGGCTCGTACGGGCCACGCGAGCTGCGAGCGCTGCTGGACGCCGACGTCTCGATGGTGGCGGCGTTGGAAGGCGGCCCTGGCCATCAGGCCGCAGGTATACCGGCGGCGTCGGGTGGCGCGGGCAGGGGTCGATGCGGCTACGACGGTCGGCCCGGCACCAAGTCCTATCCTGGCTACCCGGCAGCGGCTTACCGGACCCACGGTGGGTTCGACTGGGCTGTGGCGAAGGTGGGCGGGTTGTGGGACGCGCTGCTAGCCGAGGGGCGGCCTGTTGCGGTGACGGCGAGTTCCGACGTGCATCGGGTGTTCGGTGACGTTTGGGACAGCGGCGGCGCTGCCACCGACGACGGACGTTTTCCCGACCCTGTGTGGACGGGCCGTCCCGCGGTCGGCCACGGGGACTTCTGGCCGGGCCAGTACAGCCGCACCCATGTCGGGCTGCGCTCGGTGGATCACATCTCGGTGCTTGATGCCCTGCGGGCCGGGCGGGTCTGGGTCGATCACGGGCACCTCATCGACGCTGTCGAGGTGACGGTAGCCGGTTCACGTTCATTGCCGGCTGTGACTCTGGGTGGTGTGACATCGGTCGAGGCTGGTGGCGAGGTTCGGCTGACGGTGCAAGTCAAGCCTGCGGTACGCGCGAACCACGTGGGCGTTGTGCCGGTCCTGCGGCGGGTGGATCTCATCGCGGGCCCGGTAACAGGCTCGGACGATCCGGGTGCGCTCGGCGCGCCGAACACCCGCGTGGTCACCTCATGGGAGATCTCGGCGACACAGCCAGTGCAGCTGAGCCATGTCTTCGGCGATGTCGCGCAGCCGTTCTACCTGAGGCTTCGCGGCACCGACGGGCGTGTGTCGGCACCGGGTTCGGACGAGCCGCGCCAAGACCCCATCGGCGAGGTCGACCCCTGGGCGGACCTGTGGTTTTACACTAGCGCCGTTTTCGTCACGGTCGACGGCTGAGACCGTGACCTGGTTCGGTTCGCTACAGCGCGGCAAGGCCGATCGCCGGCTGCCGCAGGTGGCGGTCGCGGCCAGATCCTCTGCGCCGGCGTCGGCCCATGCGCCTGTGAGGTGCCTGAAAGTTGCGTGTCTGGGCTTGGCGGATTGGCACTGGGACGACGCCGGCGAGGCCGCATCACCACAGTTGTGAGTCGGCGGGAACCCGCGCGGCACTCCCAACGACCTTAGGTGAAGACTGATCGGGTCGCATTGAAGGAGGCTTTGACGGTGTTTAAGTTGAAGGCACGGGCAGGCGTGATCGCCGGCGTCGTGGGGCTGGTTGTCTTGGGTCTGGCATCGCCGGCCGCGGCACATGTCGAGGTGACGTTGACGCCGGCGCAGGCAGGAGCCAGCGGGGTGACGATGACGGTCAACGCCGAGGCGGAGTCGGACTCGGCCGGTGTCAAGGAAGTCCGTGTGGTGCTGCCGGAAGGCATCGCCCCGACGCAGGTGGCGTGGAAGTCCGGCCCGGCGGGTTGGGCGCTGACGCCTACCTCCGACGGGTTCTCGGTGGCGGGTAAGGCAGTGCCGGTGGGCCGTGATGCCAAGTTCAGCGTGACCGTCGCCCAGCTGCCCACCAACGCGACCACCCTGAGCTTCAAGGTGCTGATGACCTACAGCGACGGGCGTATCGACCGGTGGATCGGCGCTACCGGCGACGCCAACCCGGCACCGGTGGTCAAGGTGAAGGCTGCGGCGACCCCATCAGCCGCACCATCTGCGTCGCCCTCGCCCAGCGCCGCACCGTCGAGCGCTGCTCCGCCGTCGCCAGCCGTCTCGCCGTCGCCTTATGAGGAGGCCATCGGCGGCGAGGACGGGCTGTGGTGGGTCGTGCCGGCGATCGTGGTAGTGCTGGTGGCGGGCGCTGCATGGCTGGCGTTCGGCCGGAGGCGCTCGTCGGCACCCGAGGCCTGACCGCGAGCCGGGATCCTGGCCCGCCACCGAAGGGATCTTCGTGATGCGGTGAAGGCCGCCGAGCAGGCGGCCATCACCGCATGTTCATGTGCACGACGTCTGCTGGCAGGCACCTCGACCGGCGATAGCTGCCCAGGACCGCCAGAGTCCTCCCGGCCGCACCGGCGGTAGGTGCGGCGGTTTGGGAGGACTGGTCATCATGGGCCGTGGCGCGAGGTTCCGGCGTTGAGCGGCCTGAGTCTGCGCACCCGGATGGCGGTAGCCGCGGCGGTGACAGTGGTTCTGGCCGCGGTCGCAGTTGGCTACGTCAGCGCAGCCGCGGGCCGCGCCAAGCCCGGCAGGCCGGCGGCTTCGCAGTCGATGACCCTCGACG
The DNA here is from genome assembly GCF_040648615.1 of Catellatospora sp. NPDC049111. Taxonomy (NCBI): domain Bacteria; kingdom Bacillati; phylum Actinomycetota; class Actinomycetes; order Micromonosporales; family Micromonosporaceae; genus Catellatospora; species Catellatospora sp. NPDC049111. The sequence continues at coordinate 228,700 of NZ_JBEZEB010000005.1, forward strand.
ATGGCCCGCTGCTGGTGGTCACCGACCGGCATCTGGCGCTGGCTGACCGCACGGATCCGACGGCACCTCGCCAAATCTCTGACCTGGAGTGCGTGCGTGTGTACGCCGCCGCAGGCACAGGCGTATGCATCCGTCCCGTTTCGGCATGGGAGTACCAGCTCGTCGTGCTGGACCGGCTGCTGCGTCCGACGAGGTCATTTCCGGTTCCCGGGTTGCCCAACCGGGCCAGGGTGTCGCCCAGCGGCAGGATGGTCGCCTGGACGACGTTCGTCGGCGGCGACTCGTACGCCGCTGCAGGGTTTTCCACCCGCACGGGAATTATGGACATGCGCACCGGGGCGATGGTCTCCACGCTGGAGGACTTCTCCGTCACCCGGGAGGGCAGGGCATTTCAGGCCATCGACAGAAACTATTGGGGCGTCACCTTCAGCGCAGACGACAACCTGTTCTATGCCACCATGGCCGCCGAGGGGCGCAACTACCTGGTACGCGGCGACTACGCCGCACGCACGCTGCAGACGGTCACCACAGGCGTCGAATGTCCGTCCCTGTCGCCTGACGGCACACGTATCGCATTCAAGCAGGCCATCGGCGGTGATCCCGAACTCGGCTGGCGGCTGGCGGTGTTGCAGTTGTCCACCATGTCGCTGACCATGGTGTCGGAGGCCCGCAGCGTTGACGACCAGCCGGCATGGCTGGACGCCGCGACCCTGGCCTACACGGTGCGCGGCAGCGATGGCAGCCCCGAGATCTGGTCGGCCGCAGCAGACGGCACCGGCCAGCCGCGTCTTCTGGCGGCGGGCGCGGAATCCCCGGCGCCATTGGGCTGACGTCCCCTTCAGCGTCGGGTCACCTGGTCTGTCGAGCGTCGTCTCTGCGCCGGGCTCTCTCGGATGCGGGCTGGCGGGTCAGGCATCGGGCTCCTTCTGCGAGGCCGCCAGCCACTGCGCAGACCAGGCCGGCTATCAGAGGTATGCCGCAGGCAATCACCGCGGGGGGCGCCTGCCACCACAACGCGAGGGCCGCAGACAGCGGCACGTAGACCCCCAGCACCAGCAAGCGGTCCATCGGCCGCTGCGTCGACGGCCCAAACGGTGAATCCATCACATGTCCGTCCTGTTCATGCGCTCCGCCCGTCCCGTCATCGGGGAGGTCCTGGTTTCGTCGGGCGGATTCAGGTGTTTTCACTACATGGGCTACTTGCCCGGGAACTACCCGTCGACGGGAACCGACCACCTATGTGTCTTAGGTGCATCTGATAGGAATTACCAGATAACTCAGCTGATATAGGTCAAGCAGAGCCGCACAACGCGCGCGCCGTGACAGAACATCTGCCACTGCCGCGTGCGTATAGCCATGCCCCGACCGTGCCGGCCGTCGACAGCTCCGGTTGGTCTGGGCGGGCAGGGCACCTGCGCGTTCTGGCCCCCCGCCCCCGCAGTGGTCCAGGCCGCTCTCCAGCCACGAAGGAAAGCACTGACTTGTACGGAACATCTGACCCAGCAGGTTGGAAGGCACCTCGGCAGCGTCAGCCTCCACCGGCACCGCCGCGTCGGCCGCGACCGACGCGCCCACGTCCCAACCCCGCCGCGGCGCCGCAGCCGCTGCCACCCCAGCGCGGACGACGACGGGCCGCTGCCAGCGCCCTGGCAGGTGCACTGACCGCGTTCACCGCCGCAGCTGCCTGCGCAGGCGGCTTTGCGGTGCTGTCCCGCAGCCCCACGTTGTTTGTCCCCGGCGTGCATCTGCTGGCAGCCGCCGCGGCGGTCGCCGGGGCGCTACTGGCCGACAGCTGGGCACCCGCGCGTGCCCGCGCAGGTGTTCTCGGCGCGCTTCTGGACGCCCTGTTCACCCTCATGGCACTGTCGGTGCTGGTCGGCGGTGCTGGATGGCTACCGCCGCCTGACAGCGGCTGGCCAACGGCCACCGCCGCTGGAGCCGCGGCAGCTCTGTCCGGTGCCATGACCGCAATGATTCTTCTGACCAGGGCCCGCGACGCCGGATTCCGCCTACGGCCAGCCACTATCGCTGCGGTCTTAGCCGGAGCCAGCTGTGTGGCGGCCATGCTCGCAGCAGGCGCCGAAGGCCTGGGTGTCGACAGCGCCGACACGGTGACAGCCAAAGCTCTCGCCGCCGCGTTGCTGCTGCGGACGGCGATGTCGCTGCTCGGCCGTGCGCGCCGGATCGGAGGCAGATCCGGGCTCGTGGTGGACGTGGCCTCTCCCGCCAGCGGCCCTGGTGATCAGTGACGCAGACCTGGCGACACGGTAAGGGACCGGGAGATCGCGGCGGTCAGATCCGCCGACCAGCCACGTACACGCCAGCGCGCAGTGCTGGTCGGTTCAGAGGCCGATCTGCCCCGGCCCAACAGTGGCACGCAGCCAGTTCACGAAGGTCGTCCACATCCCGGTGGTCAGAGCCACTCCGATCACGACGAGCATCGCTCCACCAACACGGGTCACCCACGCATTGTGGCGCCGGATGAAGGCCACCGCGGAGGCAAGCCAGCTCATCCCAGCAGCGACGCCGAGCAGAGGCAAACCCAGGCCAAGCGAGTACGCTGCGGCCAGCACCGTGCCCCGACCGGCCGACCCCTGCGTCGCTGCCAAACCAAGGACGACGGTAAGCGTCGGTCCTAGACACGGAGTCCACGACAGCGCGAAGGTTGCACCCAGCAGCGGGGCGCCTGCCAGCCCGATTTGCGGCAGCCAACCCGGACGCAATGAGCGCGACATCGGTAGCAACCCGGCGAACCCGAGGCCCAGTAGCACGGTGAGCAGGCCGACGACGATCTCGATGATCCGCATGTGCAGCAGCAGAATCCTGCCCAGCTGCCCTGCCGCGTATGCCATGAGCGTGAAGATCACGGTGAAGCCGGCCACGAACAGCCCCGCGCCCGCCAGCGTGCGTGCTCTACGGGGCCTATCGGAGTCAGCGCCCGTCAGCCCGGTCACATATGACAGATAGCCCGGCACGAGCGGCAGCATGCACGGGGCGAAGAAGCTCACCACTCCGGCCATCGCAGCTACAGCCACTGCTGCCAGCAGCGGACCGCTCGCTGCGGTCTCGGCGAGGCTCACGGCTGCTGCTCGGCGGCAACGGCACGTATGGACGTTTCGAGTTCCTCGCGGGTGACCACCTTGCGGAACACTGCGGCGACCCGCAGGCCCCGGTCCAGGACCAGTGTCGCCGGGATGACGCTGGGCGGGACGTCGGCAAACCGCAACGCGGTGCGGCTCGCCGGGTCGAACAAGCTCGGGTAAGTGATCCCGAAGCTGGTGTTGAACGCCTTCGCGGCGTCACGGCCGTCGCGGACGTCCACCCCGAGGAACTGGACACCGAGTTCGCGGGTCGCTTCGTAGGTTGCCTGCAGGTCGGCTGCCTCCAGTCGGCACGGTGCGCACCAGGAGCCCCAGAAGTTCACGACCACGACCTGACCGCGCCACGACTGCAAGTCGAATGACGAGCCGTCGAGCAGTTCCCCGGTCACGGTGGGGCCGCTCTTGCGGGAGTCGGCCGGGATCTGCACCGCTGTACCGATGCGAGCGTCCGCTGTCTCGGCGGGTGCTGCTACGACGTTGCTGCTGCGGCCGCAGCCTCCTGCGGCGGCCAGGCCGGCTAGCAGCAGGTATCGCCTTTTCACGTGACACTCCCCTGCTCGACCGAACCGACGCTATCACCTAACATTCTTAGGTGATCGGAAGGGGTCGGTGCTGTGGTATGCCTGCACGTGGGAGGCAAGCGGGTCGGCGCACGGCGGACGGACACCCGTGTCGCCGGCGCGCGGTGCAGGAGCGACTGGCTCACTGTGCCCAGACGGCAGCGGGCAGGTGGCGGGAACCGGACCGGGACCAGGGGCGACTACCCGCGCATGAGCATCTGTGACGTGATGAGGGAAGGCTTGTTCGCGCGTGTGGACGGCCAGCCGTCGCCGGTGGCGGGTCTTCACCTCGACGAACACGTCGCCGATTGTGGGGCCTGCCGCCTTTGGTCCGCCGTGGCCCAAGGGCTGCGCGATCAGGTTTATGCCGACCGCGTACACGCACCGGAACCCGGCCCGATCAACCCGGCCGTTGCCCCGAAGCCCGGCGAGCGGAGCCAAACATGCCGGAGAGGGCCGCATGAGCGCCACCGGATCCTGCGCTTCGCGCTGGCCGCAACCTCGCTGGCGCAACTGTGCCTGGCTCTGCCGGCACTAGCCGGACCCGGGGTCGTCCATGGCGCCCGGGAGGTGGCGTCATTCGACGTCGCCGTCGCAGTCGGTTTCGGGTTGGCCGCATGGCTGCCGCAGCGAGCACGGGCGTTCGTCCCGGTCGCGTTCGTACTCGCCGCTTGCCTGGCCGTCACCAGCGTTTCCGATGTCGTAGGAGGGATCACCGCGTTGCCAATGGAGACGGGCCACATCGCTACTGTCGCCCAGGCGCTGCTGCTCTGGGCACTGAGCCGCACCGCTTCACGGCAGGCGCGCCAGCCGATCACGGTCACAGGGTCGGCGTCGTGAGACCCCTGGCCCGCGCCGCGGGGTTGTTGCTGGCCGCCGTCGCGTTCACCGCTGCCGTAGCCCTGCCCGCCGAGCCGGCTCAGGCGCACGCGGCGCTGCTGCGGACCAATCCGCCGATCGGTTCGGTCGTAGCCCAGGCGCCTTCGCAGATCACCTTGACGTTCAGCGAGTCGATCACCGCAGTGCCTGGCAAGATCCGGATCGTTGGTCCTGACGGCGAGCGGGCCGATCGCTCAACTCCCACGGTCGCGGGCACGACGCTGTCGATCACCTTGCGCGACGACCCCAAGCAGGGCACGTATCTGGTCAGCTACCGGGTGATCTCGGCTGACAGCCACCCGATCCCTGGCGGATTCACGTTCTCGATCGGCATACCGTCGGCCGCCCCGGCAGCCACCGAAGGCGACGACGACGTCAACGCCACCGTTTCGACGCTGCTCACCGTCGTGAAGGTCGTCGGCTACCTGGGGCTGGTGTTGCTGGTGGGGCCCGTGCTCGTCCTGAGCATGCTGTGGCCTCGGCGACTGAGCCAACGCACGCCACGGCGGCTGATGTGGACCGGGTTCGTCGTCTGCGCCGCGGCGACGCTGGCCGGGCTGTATCTGCAGGCGCCGTACACGACGGGCACCGGCCTGACCGGGGTGAGCGTCGGTGACCTTCTCGACGTGGCGGGCTCGACCTACGGCCTTGCGTCGCTGGCGCGCCTGGTGCTGCTGGCCGCGGCAGCGGTGCTCGTGCGGCCGTTGCTCGTCGGCCGTGACCGGCTGCCCGGCCGGGTGGCGCTGCTCGCCGTCGCCGCGCTGGCTGCGTTGACGTGGCCGGTGACAGGGCACCCGGCTGCCTCCGCCGTGCCCCTGATGTCGATCGCGGTCGACGCGGTGCACCTGGCCGGCGCCGCAGTCTGGCTCGGCGGACTGCTGATGCTCGCCGGCTGGCTGCTGCGTCTGTCGGACGAACGCGAGCGGGCCGCGATTTTGCCGATCTGGTCGCGGTGGGCTTCGCTGGCAGTCGCCGCGGTGCTGCTGGCCGGCACTGTCTCGGCGCTGATCCAGGTGGGCACGCCGACGGCGTTGGTCGGTACGGCCTACGGCCGGCTGGTGATCGCGAAAGTCGGTCTGGTCGCCGCGGCGCTGGTCGCGGCGTTCGTGGCGCGGCGCCTTGCGGCCGGCCCGGCGCTGTCGCGACCCGGTGGCCTGCGTCGAGTCGTGTTCGTCGAACTGGCGATCACCGTGGCGGTGCTGGCCACCACCGGGGTGCTGACGCAGACCACGCCAGCGCGCACAGCCGAGCAGATCACTCAGGGCATCACGCAGCCGCAGACGTACACGACCACCCTGACCAGCCCGAAGTTCACGCTTCAGCTGGAGGTCAGCCCGGCAGCGCCCGGCGACAACCTTATGCACCTGTACGCCTACACCCCACAGGGCGCGCAGCTGACAGTGGTGGAGTGGACGGCAACTGCGGCTCTGCCGTCGGCCGGCATCGAGCCGGTCAACCTGGCGATGATCAAGTTGACGGACAATCATGCGAGCGCCCAGTTCGCGATGCCGACGCCGGGGCAGTGGGAGCTGCGGTTCACGTTGCGGTTCAGTGACATCGATCAGGAGAGTGTCGGTACCACGGTGACCGTCGAGGCACCCAAGTCTTGACTGGGACGCCTGCGGCTGCCAGGTCTGGGCAGCCGCAGGTGTCAAGTCATTCGGCTGGAAGCGACTGCTCGAGCCGCTCCATCGCAGCGATCTCGCTGCGCTGGCCTGCCTTCATGGTCTCTGCCAGCCATCGAAGATCGGGGTTGTCGCTTTCGGCGAGTGCGGCGTCGACCATGTGAATTCCGCCCAGATGGTGTTTGACCATCATCTGCAGGAAGAGCCGGTCGAGGTCGCGGCCTTCGGCCTGTTCGAGCTGCGCCATCTCGGCGGCGGTGGCCATGCCGGGCATCAAGCCGTTGTCGAGGGATTTGGCGCCGTCGGGCATCCACGACATCGGTGGTGCCGAACCGTTGATGTTCAGGTTCCAACTGCGCAGCCACTGGCCCATGATCCCGATCTGGGCCTGCTGGGTCAGTGCGATGTCCTCGCCGAGGGCGCGAACCTGCGGGTCGGTTGCGTTCTTGGCTGCGATCATGCCCATGGCGACTGCTTGTGCGTGATGGGTGGACATGTCCCGGGCAAACCCGGCTTCGACGGAGCTGTCGCCTGGCGTGCGGGAAGAAGCGGCCACCAGCGCTGCGCCGAAGCCGAGCAGCATTCCGACCACCACAGCAAGGGCCGGCCACCGCCACCGTCGGATACCTGCGTGCCGGAGCTTGGTCATGATCTGAAACATGTGCGATCCGCTCGTCAGTTGCCCTGCTCGGTCAGTTTCTGGGCTTGTTCGGGAGTCAACGGGGTTGTGCCGGTGGCGGTGCTGCCGCCAGAGCAGATGGCGCCGGGCTCCATGGTGGCGTTGACGCGCAGTGCGCCGATGAAGTCGTCTATGCGGGGGTCGGCGACATCTTCGACGGCGAGCTGGTACCCCCAGGCCTGAAGCGACACGGCAGTGGGTAGCCCCGGCACCGGGCTCATCAGCATGTATTCGCGACCTTGGACTTTGGCTGCGAGTGTGGCTACTTGGTCGTCGGGCATGCCTTCTCGGTAGGTGATCCAGACCGCGCCGTGTTCGAGGCTGTGCGCGGCGTGCTCGTTGGGGATCGCCGCGTCGTAGACCTCGCCGGTGCAGCGCTGCCAGATGCCGTTATGGGCTCCACCGACCGCCGGAGTCGGGTTGTAGGTCTGCACGCCCTCGACATGGTCACGGGCCAGTTCTTTGCCGGCGCGGTAGTCGGCGACGCCGTCGATCTGGGCCACGCGGGTCTGCCAGCCGTAGCCCACGCTGCCAGGGCGGTAGACCGCCCATGCACCCCAGCCGATGATCCCCACCGCGATCATGGTGACCGCGGCGAAGGTCGCGATCGAGCCCCAGTTGCGGCTGGCGCCGACCGTGAACTGCGCCGCCTTCTTCCTGCCAGTCCGTCCGCCGGCTGGCTTGCGTGCCGGTGCCATCACCGCCGCCACCGCCCTTCTTCGCCCCGATCGCACGCCGGCTGCTGCCCACGCGCCTCAGCTGCGGGGAGCGTGAGCAGGACGTGCGAAGCCGTCATCACCTAAGATGCATAGTAGTTGACCCCTATAACCCTTAGGAGACGGGTAACCGCCCACGGCAGCAGCCCGCGATTGACCCGACCGCTCGCCACTTGAGGGCAAACGGGGCGCTGCTGGGCGCGAACACGGTGAGGCCACTAAAGTGGTCGGCGTTCGTAGAGGCGACATCAGGGGGCAGGGAACGAATGAGGGGGTTCGGCGACCTCGAGGCTGCGATCATGGACCGGTTCTGGTCTCGCGGCGAGCCCGCGACGGTCCGCGACATCCTCAACGAGCTGCGCCCCGAGCGTGAGCTGGCCTACAACACCGTGCTCACCGTCGTGGACAACCTGTTCAAGAAGGGCTGGCTGGTGCGTGAGGCCGTCGGCCGCGCGCACCTGTTCACTCCGACCGCCACACGCGAGCAGTACAGTGCGCGGCTGATGCGCGACGCGCTCAACGAGGGCGGCGACCCGCAGCTGGCGTTGCTGCAGTTCGTCGGTCAGATGACCCCGAAAGAAGCCGACGCTCTGCGCGCGGCGCTGGCCGTCTACGAGACGGGCCGTCCGTGACCATCGCTGCGGCACTGCTTCTGCTTGCGGCGTCGGTGGCCTGGACAGCAGGGCGAAGCCTGCCGCGGGCCAGCTGGGTGCACCGCGCCCCGAAGCTGGGGCTTGCTGCCTGGTACACGGTCGTGGCTGTCACCGTGACCTCGGTGCTTGCTGCGCCGGTGGTGATGCTGGCGACGTGGCAGCTGACCCTGAATCTCGTGTGCGCCGGGTGGATGTGGTGCGCGCAGTTCCTTGATTCTGTCACCGGGGCTGGGCACCGGATACTGGCCATGCTGGCGCTGACCGCGGTAGCCGTGGTAGTTGCTCGGGGCACAGCCACGGGGGTACGCGCCTGGCGGGAAGGCGAGCGCGCCCGCCGAGCTCACCGCGAGATGTTGTCGCTGGTCGCCCGCCGCGACGAGGCCCTCGGTGCACTGGTACTCGATCATCCGCGTCCGGCTGCCTACACGCTGGCAGGTGGCGGTGGGCAGATCGTGATCACCACAGGTGCGTTGGCGAGCCTGCCCAAGGTTCAGGTTGACGCGGTGCTTGACCACGAGAGGGCACACCTGCACGGTCGCCATCACCTGTTGCAGCAGATGACCAGGATGCTGGCGATGTGTTTCCCGACGGTGCCGATGTTCGCTCAGGCGGGCCGGCAGGTCGACCGACTGGTCGAACTGTGCGCCGACGACGCTGTCGGCGGCGAGCGGCGCATTCAGCTGGCGCGGGCGCTGGTGATGTGCGCACAGGCTGACGGCGGTGTGCCGATGCCGGCCGGAGCATTGGGGGCACACGGCGGTGATGCGGTCGAGCGCGTGCGCAGGCTGTTGGCACCACCGCCGGCGTTGTCTGCCACCCAGCGCGTCCTGACGATGGTTGCGCTCACGGCACTGCTGGCCATGCCGCCGGCGCTGGTTGCGTTGGGCCTGCTGTTCCCGGCCGCTTCCCGGTGCCTGCCTGCGCTTTAGGCGCCGACCCGGTGACGTCGCCTGCCTGCGCGAGGTGCCGGGTTGACCGATCTCCTAAGACGGATAGTAGTGTGGCTGCGGGCCGCGTGACCCCTGCGCGGCGCGCAACGGAAGGACCATCGCCGTGCCCCTCACGGTCCGTCGACGCCTGCCCGCAGCACCGGTATTGATCATTTGCATCGCCGTGCTTCTTGGATCGGCACCACTGTCTGCCTATGCCGAGCCCGATGCCCTCAACGAGGGCAGCTCCGCCAAGGTCAAGACCCTGCGGTCCAACCTCGAAACCGCAGCGGTCGGCTATCTGCAGGCACAGGAAGCTCTTGAAGCCTCGCGTAAACGCCAGCGCGAACTGCGCGCCACCCTCGTGGCAGCCGAGAACAGGCTGGCCCGGCTGCGGGTGGGGGTCTCCAGATACGCCGCCGAGGCGTACAAATCCGGTCGACTGGGTGTGATGGGAACGATGCTCAACGCCACCTCGCCTGACGACTTCCTGGCCCGCACCGCGGCGCTGGAACGCATGACCGCCCGCGACGACGCGCAGCTGGCCGAACTCATGGCCGTAACCCGGCAGGCGACGCAGGCCAAGGCCGACATCGACGCCGAGGTCAAAGAGCAGGCCAAACAGGCAAGCGAGATGTCCAAGCGCAAGAAGGCCGCCGAACTGGCTCTGTCGGCGGTCGGCGGTTACGCCACCCGAGGCTGGGTAGACCCGAACTCACCACTGGCAGCGCCTGCCCGCCGTAACGCTGACGGGAGCTGGCCCGCCGAAGGCTGCACCATCAACGATCCCACCACTGGCGGATGCATCACACCGCGGACCCTTCACGCGCTACAGCAGGCACAGAAGTCAGGTTTCAAGCGGTACGTCGCCTGCTACCGACCCGGTGACGTGTACGAGCACCCCAAGGGCCGCGCCTGTGACTTCTCCAGCGAGGTCGGCGGGTTCAAGAACTTCTCCTCCACGGGGGAGTCGAAGCTCTACGGCGACAAACTCGCTTCATACTTCGTCAAGAACGCCAGCCGCCTGGGGGTCCTGTACGTGATCTTCTTCTGCAAGATCTGGCTGCCGGCAACCGGCTGGAAGACGTACTCCCCCACCGGGTCCAAGTGCGGTGACGACGCCGCCGGTGACCACACCAACCACGTTCACCTGTCCATGTACTGAACCGGCCCCCGGTTCCACACCGGCTGCGTTGGGTAGGACGGTTTCAACCGTGGCGACATGCCGCGGCATCGAGCGGCGTTACGATGACGCCGCCCGGGCAGTGACATCCCAGCAGCACCCGACGCGGCCAGCCGCGGGCAATGCAGGAGGACAACTTGGGCGCAGGCCACGACCACAGCCACACGACCGCTACCGGGCAGCACCGCAAAGCCCTGGCTGCCGTCCTGGGGATTGCCGCGGTCATCTTCGTCATCGAAGTCGTCGGGGCCGTCATCACCGGCAGCCTTGCGCTGCTGGCCGATGCCGGGCACGTCCTGGCCGATGCGGGCGGCGTTGGCCTGGCGCTGGGAGCAGCCGTGCTTGCCGCTCGGCCTGCCACCTCGCGGCGCACGTTCGGATGGGCCCGCGCCGAGATCCTGGCCGCCGCAGTCAACGGCCTCGTCCTGGCCGGCATGGGCGTATACGTGCTCATCGAGGGCGTCCGACGGCTGTTCACCCCGGCCGATGTGCACCCCGGCGGCATGGCGCTGTTCGCGTTCATCGGCTTGGTCGGCAACGCCATCGGAATGGCGCTGCTCTTTCGTGCTCGTGACGACAGCCTCAACATGCGTGGAGCGTTCCTGGAGGTCGCCACCGACACCGCGACTTCAGTCGGGGTCATCACCGCGGCCGGGGTGATCGCGTGGACCGGATACACACAGGCCGACGCGATCGTTTCGATCATCATCGGCATCGTCATCATCCCACGGGCGTTGCGGCTGCTGCGTGAAGCCGTCAACGTGCTGCTGCAGGCTGTCCCGGAAGGCATGGATCTTGACGAGGTACGCCGCTACATCCTGGAACTCGACCACGTCGTGAGCGTGCACGATCTACACGCTTACGTCGTCACTTCAGGCCTGCCGGTGCTGAGCGCACACGTGGTCGTCGAGGACGGATGCTTCCACGACGGGCACGCCCCGCAACTGTTGGACGCGCTGCAGGAACGCATCAAGGGCCGCTTCGATGTCGAGCACTCGACGTTTCAGCTGGAGCCACCGGGTCACGGCAGTCACGAGCACTCCACCCACGCGTGACACCGCATGGACCCGACAGTCGACGGCCCGCCACAGCCGGATCGATCGGTGAGCGGTCGGGCGATGGCCCGGTGCAGCGATCTCAGCTACCCGCCCCGTCCTGCAGATAAGCCACCGACGGTTCTCGATCGTGGGTAACCGTGCCAGCGCGCCAGACCGCCGGCGGGTCATGAACACGCTGTCCGCCGCCCGTGGGGGCGCACCTGGAAGCGCACGGCGTCATGCCGGCTCCAGCGGCCTGCGCTGATGCTGCTACGGGTTAAGCCGGAAACGTTCCCGTTCAACCGGCCATGATCGTCCCTCGGCTCATGGGGTCCGGTGCGGAACCGGCGAACTTCGGAATCCCGCAGTAAGGGCCCGAACGATCGGTAGCATCACTAATGGTGATGCACCTACGACTCTTAGTAGTCGATATGGACGCCGGCTCGTCCTCGTGGACGGTGTGAGGCGGCTGATCTGCCGGTCGAAGCCCCAAGGCTTCGCCACGCCCTGCCTGAGGAGAACCGATGACGATGCTTGGCGCGCCAGCCAGACTGCCGAGACCCTCCCCGTGCCGTGACCTGGCAAAACTCGAGCGGCCCCCGGTAGCCGCGTCGGTACCACCATCAGCAGCGCGGCCGGCGCGGGCCGGCGCCCACACCGATCGACCACGACCGCGAGCACCAGTCGTGCCACCCAATCAGGCCAGCGTCTGAGTAACGCGCACACCGCCTGCATCCCACGAACCCGATTCACACGGGCCCGCGCGGGACACCCCGCGCAGAGCCGACCTGTACGGCTACTCGATGCCAGTTCCGGGCGCCGTCGGCGATGGTTTCACGCTCCGCCACAACGCCATCGTCGTGCAGCCACGCCATCGGAACACGACACAGGCCGCGACGACGTCTGGACCCTGCCGGATCCGTTCAGCCGTCCTTGTCGTCCGCGGAGGGAGAAGCCCATGAGCACACGCGTCCTCGATGTCAATGATCTTCCCGAGTTCCCTGACGTCGAACCCGGTCGCAACGGCGGTCTGGTGCTGACCTGCCCCGGCTACGAGCACGAGCCGCGCTGGCGGCCGGGCGAGCGGCTGCCGCAGCTGTTCGAGCAGCAGTGCGACCGGCTGCGCCGGTACGGCCGGGGCGAGCAGCTCGCGGTGGACACCGGGGAGGAGACGCTCACCTACGAGCAGCTCGACGCGCGCGCCAACCAGCTCGCCCGGCACCTGATCAGCCGCGGCGCCCGGCCCGGCGACCGGATCGCGCTGCTGTTCGACCAGCCCGTGCAGTCGTACGTCGGCATGCTCGCCATCGGGAAGATCCACGCCGCGTACGTGCCGCTGGACACCGGCTTCCCGGCCGACCGGCTGGCCTACATCGTCGGCGACTCCGGGGCGCGGCTGGTGCTGTCGGTGTCGCACCTGCGCGAGCACCTGGCCGAGGTCGCCGAGGCCGAGGTGCTCTGCCTCGACGAGCTCACCGCCGAGCTGGCCGCCACCGGTGAGCAGCGGCTGACCGAGGCCGAGCGCGGCGAGCCCGTCGACGAGCTGGCGTACATCATCTACACCTCCGGCTCCACCGGCCGGCCCAAGGGCGTCGCCGTCGAGCACGCCGCCATCTGCAACTTCGTCCGGGTCGCCGCCGAGCTCTACGGGGTGCGCCCGGAGGACCGGATGTACCAGGGCATGACCATCGCGTTCGACTTCTCGGTCGAGGAGATCTGGGTGTCCTGGATGGTCGGCGCGACCCTGGTGCCCAAACCCGGCGGGGCCAGCCTGCTCGGCCGGGACCTGTGGGAGTTCCTCACCGCGCGCGAGGTCACCGCGATGTGCTGCGTGCCGACACTGCTGGCCACGCTCGACGAGGACCTGCCCGACCTGCGCTTCCTGCTGGTCTCCGGCGAGGCCTGCCCGCAGGACCTGGTCACCCGCTGGCACCGGCCGCACCGGCGTTTCCTCAACGTGTACGGGCCCACCGAGGCGACCGTCACCGCGACCTGGACGCCGGTGCACCCGGACAAGCCGATCACGCTGGGCCTGCCGCTGCCGACCTACGCCACGGTGATCCTCGACCCCGACTCCCCCCGCGCCCTGCCCCCGGGCGAGCTGGGCGAGATCGGCATCGCGGGCGTCGGCCTGGCCGTCGGCTACGTCAACCGCGACGACCTGACCGAGCGCGCGTTCATCCCCGACTTCCTGAACATCAAGAACAACCCGTCCGGGCGCATCTACCGCACCGGCGACCTGGGCCGGGTCAACGAGACCGGCGAGATCGAATACCTGGGGCGCATCGACACCCAGGTGAAGATCCGCGGGTACCGCATCGAGCTGACCGAGATCGAGTCGGTGCTGCTGCAGGTGCCCGGCATCGCCCAGGCCGTCGTCGACACGCACAGCCCCGAGCCGGGCGTGACCGAGCTGGTCGGCTACTACAGCCTGCGCAAGGACACCGTCGCGCTGGACCGCCAGCAGATCTACTCCTGGCTGCGGGAACGGCTGCCCGGATACATGATCCCGTCGTATCTGGAGCAGCTCGACGCGATCCCGATGCTGCCCAGCGACAAGGCCGACCGCAAGAGCCTGCCGCCGCCGACCAACCGCCGGCTGGCCGCGCCGCCCACCGAGGCCGCGCCCGCGAACCCGATCGAGCAGGGGTACGCCGAGGTGCTGGCCGAGACCGTCCGGGTGGACCGGGTCGGCGTGGAGAGCCACTTCTTCGAGGAGGTGGGCGCGGACTCGCTGCTCATGGCACGGTTCTGCGCCCGGGTACGGCAGCGCGCCGACCTGCCCTCGGTGTCCATGCGCGACGTGTACGTGTACCCGACCGTGCGCGCGCTGGCCGCCGCCGTCGCCCCGGCCGCCGCAGAAGGCGGCGCTGGGCAGCCGCGCACCGTGCCCAAGCCGGCCCGCGAGCCGCACCGCGCGAGTTCGCTGCAGTACGCGGCCTGCGGCGTGGTGCAGTTGCTGATGGGGCTGGGCTCCGCGGTGATGGGCGGCTTCCTGCTCATCTTCGCGTTCCGCTTCATGGCCGCCGCCAAAGGCTACCTCGAGCTTTATCTGCGCTCGGCGGCGTTCAGCATCGTCGGATTCCTGATCCTGGCCCTCTACCCGGTCGCCGTGAAGTGGCTGCTCATCGGGCGGTGGAAGGAACAGGAGATCCCCCTGTGGGGGCTGAAGTACCTGCGCTTCTGGTACGTGCGCATGTGCATGGGCGCCAGCCGGCTGCTGATGTTCTACGGCACCCCGCTCTACCCGTGGTACCTGCGCCTGCTCGGCGCGAAGATCGGCCGCAACGTGGTGATCCTGTCTCCGGTCATGCCGATCTGCACCGACCTGCTGACCATCGGCGACAACACGGTCATCCGCAAGGACTGCCACTTCACCGGTTATCGCGCCCAGTCCGGCTACATCCAGACGGGCCGGATCACCATCGGCAGCGACGTGATCGTCGGCGAGCACAGCGCGCTGGACATCAACAGCGCCATCGGCGACGGCGCACGGCTCGGGCACTCCTCGACGCTGCCGCCCGGGTACGCGGTGCCGGCCGGGGAGAGCTGGCAGGGCATGCCGGCCCAGCCCGGCCACGCCGGGCTGGGCACGGTAGAAGCCAGAGACTGTGGGTGGTTGCGCAAGACGACCTACACCGGCGTCAAAGTCGCCAACCTGGTGCTAGCCCGCGGTCCGCTGGTGTTCGGCGTGTTGGTCGGCGTGGTCACGCAAACCCCGATGCTCAGGCGGATTGCAGACGGTCGGCCTTTCTCCATCGCCGGTTTCATCTACCTGTACCTGGTGCTGGCTTCGGCAGTGCTGTTCGTTGGCGGGCTGCTGCTTGCTCTGCTGAGCATCGTCACCATCCCACGCCTGCTCAACCTCATGATCACGCCAGGCAGGGTGTACCCGATATACAGCTTCCGGTACTGGCTGCAGTCCACCATCAGCGCGATGACCAACTCTGCGCTGTTCATGCGCCTGTTCGGTGACAGCTCTTATGTCGTGAACTACCTGCGTTGGATCGGCGTCGACCTGCAGCAGGTAGTGCAGACCGGCTCCAACTTCGGCATCGAGTTCAAGTTCGACTCGCCGTTCCTGTGCACCGTCGGCACCGGCACGATGGTGTCCGACGGCCTGTCCATGGTCAATGCCGACTACTCGAATACCTCGTTCACGATGTCACGGGTCACTGTCGGCCCGCGCTCGTTCGTCGGCAACGACGTCACCTTCCCTGCGATGAACGCCGTCGGCGAGAATGTGCTGTACGCCACGAAGGCCGCTGTGCCCACCTCTGGGCCCCTGCGGACCAACTCAGGCCTGCTGGGCTCACCGTCGCTGCCGATCGCCCGGGTCGTCACCCGGGAAACCGGCTGCGAAGCGCCCACCGGGGACGCGCTGCGCCGCGCGCTGACTCTGAAGAACCGCTACAACCTGCGCACGATGGCGTGGTTCCTGCTGGTGCGGTGGTTGGAGGCCGCAGTCGGCCTGGCGGTGCTGGCCGCCGCGATCGACTTGTACTCCGAGTGGAGTGTGCTCGTCATCCCGGCCGCGATGATCGTCATCCTGGTTTTCCACATCGCTTACGACGTGCTGGTGGAGCGGCTGGTCGGCGGGTTCCGGCGGCTCCGCTCACGGCGCTGCTCCATCTACGACCCGTACTACTGGTGGCACGAGCGGCTATGGAAGCTGGAAGCCCCGGTCCCGTTCGCGGGCACCCCGTTCCGCCCGATGATCTGGCGGCTGCTGGGCGTGCGCATGGGCAAGCGGGTCTACGACGACGGGGCGTACATGTCCGAGCGCACCATGATGACCGTCGGCGACGACGCCTGCCTCAACGCCAGGGTGGTGATCCAGTGCCACTCCCAGGAGGACGGCATGTTCCGCTCCGAGCCGACCGTCATCGGCTCCGGCGCGACCATCGGCGTCCACGCGTTCGTGCACTACGGCGTGACCGTCGGCGAGAACGCGGTGCTCGGCGCGCACTCCTTCCTGATGAAGGGCGAGCAGATCCCCGACGGCGAGGACTGGACCGGCAACCCGGCCCGGCAGGTGCTCGAGGCGCTGCCCGCCGCGCCGCGCCGGACCCGGCCCGTGCCCTGCACCTCCGGCCCGCGGGCCGGTTCCCGGGCCGCGGCCCGGGCGCTGCTCACCGAGCTGCGGGCCACGCCCGCTCCCCGGCGGCGGCGACCCGCGGGCGTGGCGGTGTCGCTGTTCTCGCTGGCCGCGTGCCGGCGGCGGGAGAACGACCTGGCCCAGTTCCTCAACGCCACCGACCGGGCCGAAGCCGACAGCCTGCACTCCGACGAGCGCCGCAGCTCCTTCGTCATCACCCGGGCACTGGTCCGCATGATCCTGTCGATCGAATGGCACGGCGAGGTCGCGCCGCGCAACTGGAGCCTGCACCACGGAGGCTTCGGCAAGCTGACCGTCTCCGGGCCGCTGATCGGCATCGACGTCAGCGTCTCGCACACCGAATCGGCGATCGCGGTGGCGGTCTCGAACACGTACGACATCGGGGTCGATCTGGAGCCCGCCGCACGTTTCGCCGCTGCGTCGCTGCCCTGGACGGCGTTGTCTGCGGCCGAGCGATCCCGCCTGGCCGAGACCGGCGCCGGTGATCTGAGCAGCCAGTTCCTGCGTATGTGGACGCTGAAGCAGGCGTACGCACGATGCGCTGGCGGCCACACGGCCACCCATTTTGAGCAGCTGACTACGTTGCTGGAACCTTTGCATGTAGTCGGCGCCGCGCCGAACGGCCGCCAGCGCTACTGGTTCCACCAGGAGCAGTGGGCCGCCGACTCGGAGCAGCACTGGGTGACCGTGGCCGTGCGGCGCCGTTTGGTCCGTCGGCGCGGCACCAAACCGGTAGGTCGTCCGATGCGCCCGGCGGTTAGGTCGGCGGGCCGACGACCTCACACTGAGGGGATCGGTCGATCAGAAGCCAGGGTGCTGATGCACATCCTCGCCAATGGCCGAGTGACCGCACGCCAGGTAACGTCCGCGGCCGCGGCCCCTGTCACGGAGGCCTAGCCTCCGCCGCCTTGATCGGCAGCGGTCAGCAGGATGCTGAGGTCGAGTATTCGTTTGCCTACCCCGGTCTGAGCCGGGACGGCCGTGTCACCGTCGAGGCAAACAGGGGTTGGAACTGCTCCCGTGTCTATCGACAGACGCAGTCAGCCCGCGATGGCCTTGCGTTCGCGGCGGCAGCCGCTTCGCCGGCTGTCGGCAGCCCTTTGAGTTCCTGCCTGATGTCTTGGGCTCAAGCAAGTGGTCCTGGTTACACAACGTTTCGCATCTCACCGTTGTCTGCCGCAGGCAGGCCGGGTCAGGTGCCGGCGGTGGCCCGTGTGCGCTGGTGTTTGCGGGCCTGGTGCCACTCGGCCAGGATCATTAGCCCGACTCCGGCGGTCAGGTAGACGTCAGCAAGGTTGAATGTGGGAAACCAGCCGGTGTGCAGGTAGTCGGTTACCACTCCATCGCGGGCGCGGTCGATGAGGTTGGCTGCGGCTCCAGCAACGACCGCTGCCCCGGCGATGCACCGTAGCCGGTTGGCTTGCGGCACCACAGCCAGGACGTAGCCGGTCAATCCCACGGTCAGCAAGCCAGTGAGGGCTATGATTGCCCAGGCCGGCAGGGACCTCGCGAAGCTGAATGCGACACCGTCGTTGTAAAGCAGTCGCAGCTGAAGTCCTGGCAGCCGCACGGCTCCTGCAGCCAGGACGTCTTCGGCGAGGGCTTTGACCAGCAGGTCGGCGGCAGCCAGACCGGTGACGGCGGCGGCCAGCAGCAGACGGCGGCGGGCGGGCCGCGACCCGGGGAGAGCCGGAGTGGCCTCAGCCACCGTAGACCGACTCGATTTCGAGTTCGTAGTCGACGCCGCGCTTCTTGAACCAGGTCAGCGGGTTCTGTGCGACGCCGTTGACGTAAACCTCCAGGTGCAGGTGGGTGCCGAAAGAGTAGCCTGTGTTGCCCAGCAGCGCGATCACGTCTCCGGCTCTGACCTCCTGGCCGACCTTGACCAGGACTTTGCTGGAGTGCCCGTACAAGGTCTGGATGCCACCGCCGTGGTCGATGATGACCGAGTTGCCGTAGCCACCGTTCCATCCTGCCTGCACGACCTTGCCCGCGCGCACCGCCATGAACGGGGTTCCCTCGGGTAGCCCGGCCAGGTCCAGGCCCTTGTGGAGCTTTCCCCACCG
This sequence comes from Catellatospora sp. NPDC049111, assembly GCF_040648615.1. Taxonomy (NCBI): domain Bacteria; kingdom Bacillati; phylum Actinomycetota; class Actinomycetes; order Micromonosporales; family Micromonosporaceae; genus Catellatospora; species Catellatospora sp. NPDC049111. The sequence continues at coordinate 247,247 of NZ_JBEZEB010000005.1, forward strand.
CATTCCGTAGCGGGACGTGAGGTTGTAGTCCCGAAGCGGCAGCACCCAGGCGTCGGGGGCCTGTGCGATGGAGGTGTTCATCGTGCGGTCGTCGGAGCGGCTTGCACGCTCGGCGGCGTCGCCACGCGTCCCGTCCGCGCCGGTGTAGGCAGCGAGATCGGCTGCGATGTGGTCGGACTTCGCATCGTCGATAGTCGCTCCGGTGCCGAATGCGACGACACCGGCTCCGGCAACGGCGCTGGCAAGTACCGCGGCGTAACGGCGCCGGGAGGGAGCCGCCACACGCCTGCGGCCGCGATACCGGTCGGCTTCCTTCAGCAACTCTGGCCGGTACTGCACGCCCACGCTCCGTAGTTCGTCCCGATATGCGGACCCCCAAGCAGATCTCCTATCCTGCTTGGGACACGCGGAACAACGTAACGAAGGCGAAGACGTGAGCACAAGCCATGGCAGGTCACCAAACGAATGCACAGCGTCATCTGCAGTGCTCCGGCCTCAGACCCGCCTGGTAAAGGCGCGACACAAGCCGCCGAGCTCGGTGAGCAACGTCTCGCCCGGAACCGAACCGCGCCCGGGAGCCGACCCGTGGGCATGAAATTCGCCTTCGCCCGGCCGCTGGCCGCAACAGCTGCGCTATTCGCACTCTCGTGGCTACTGGCCGTTGCGCCGGCGGCGCCCGCAGCTGCTCACGACGGGCTGCTGTCGGCCAACCCCGCCGACGGAGCTCGACTCGATCAGGCACCGACAGCCGTTATGTTGCGATTCGCTGCGCGCCTGGACCCACGCCTGGCCAAGATCGCCGTCACCGGTGGTGACGGAGCGAGCGTGACCACGGGCGCGTTCGCAGCGTCCGGCGCTCAGCTGACCCAGCCGGTGTCGATCACCGCATCCGGCCGCTACACCGTGGCGTTTCGGGTCGTCTCACGCGACGGGCACCCGGTCAGCGGCAAAACCACCTTTACCGTGATCGCCGCAGCACCCACACACGCCACGAGCCCGTCGGCGGCAGCCCAGCCGGATGTTGCCGCATCGAGCGCGCCGCCACCCAGCCCAGCTGCAGCCGCCCCGCAGCCGGAACCCGACGGGCTTAGCGGTGCCGTGACTGCCGCAGCTGCGATCGCCGTGGCCGCAGGTGCTGCGATACCGCTGCTGATCCGCCGGCGGCGCAGGTCACCGCGATGAGCACTTCGATGCGTCGGGCAGCACCCGCCACGGCAGTCGTAACCGGGCTCGCCGCCGCCACCTGCGCGCTGCTTGTCGGCGGCCAGGCTTCGCCTGCGGATCTGCCTGGGCTGGGCGGCCCTGGCCCGGTGACCAGCTGGGGTCTGCCGCTGGCCAGGACAACCGCCGACCTGGCAGCCTCTGCGGTGGTTGGCCTGCTCCTCGGCGCGACTGCGCTGTCGCCGCGGCTGCCCGGCCACGTCCGCTCGGTCGGACCGGCAGGCTACCGTTGGCTGCGAACCGCCGCGTGGTGTGCCGCACTGTGGCTGTTGTGTGTGCTGTCGGTGCTGGTCCTGACGACCTCGGACCTGCTAGGTACGCCGGTGTCGGCACTGCCCGCCGTCAGTGTCGTCAGCTTCGCCGTCGACGTCGAGCAGGGCAGGGCACTGCTGGTCACCGCGGGCGGGGCGGCGGTAATCGCCGTGGCCGCCGGGTCAGTGCTCAGGGCCCGTAGTTCTTGGCTGTTGCTCTGCGTGGCGCTGGCAGCGGTGTGTGCGCCGGTATTCACCGGCCATGCCGCCGGCGGCGACAACCACCAGCTGGCTGTGTCGTCGCTGCTGATCCACGTGATAGCGGCGGTGCTGTGGGCCGGTGGGCTGCTGGCGCTGGTGACCGCCCGTGCTCTTGCGGCAGCTGACTTGCACCGGGCAACCGCGAGGTTTTCGGGGCTGGCGCTGTGGTGCGCGGTCGCCGTTGCCGCCAGCGGTGCTGCGGGAGCCGCAGCCCGGTTGACGTCCTGGTCGCAGTTGACCGGCACAACCTATGGACTGCTGCTGTGCGCCAAGACCTTCGCGGTTGTGGCACTGGCAGGGTTCGGGCTCTGGCAGCGACGGCAGGCGCTGCCCCAGCTGGCAGCTGGCCGCTCACGGGTGTTCGTGCGGCTTGTCGCGGTCGAGGTGGTGCTGTTCGCCGCCGTGATGGGACTTGCCGCATTGTTGGCGCGGACCGCGACGCCGCAGCCGACCGTCGCTGAGGACCCGGCCGTAGAACTGCTGGGCTTCGCGATGCCGGCACCGTTCAGCGTCGATGGTGCCGTCACCGCGTGGCTTCCCGAGCCGTTGTTCATCGCGGCCGCGCTGGCGGCGACCATCGCCTACGGAGCTGCGGCGTGGCGGCTGCGGGCGCGCGGCGACCGGTGGCCCACCGGACGGCTGCTGTGGTGGATCGGCGGGTGGGCTCTGGTCGTGGTCGCCACCAGTTCGGGGCTGGCCCGCTACGGGCCGCTGCTGTTCAGCGTGCACATGACCCAGCACCTGATCCTGGCGATGATCGCACCGATGATGCTCGTCCTGGCGGCGCCGGTGACTCTGGCCCTGAGGGCGCTGCGGCCCGACACCGACCCGACGTGGCCCGGGCCGCGCACCTGGCTTTCCGGGTTCGTCCACGGACGTCTCGCCCAGCTCGGCGCACATCCGCTGGTCGCGCTCGCGCTATACGCGGGCAGCTTGTATGTGGTGTACATGAGCGGTCTATACGAGGCCGCGCTGCGCTCGCACCTGCTGCACCTGGTGCTGTATGCGCATTTCCTGGCCGCTGGATACCTGTTCTTCTGGGTGGTCATGGGCGCCGATCGGGCACCGCGGCCGCTGGCGTACCCGCTGCGGCTGATCGTGCTGCTGGCCAGCATGGCCATGCACGCTCTGTTCGGGTTGATCGTCATGCAGTCGGGCAGCGTCATCGCCGCCGACTGGTACGCCGCCCTGCCCCGTGACTGGGGCGCCAGCCCGCTGGAAGAGCAGCGTCTTGGCGGCGGGATCGCATGGTCGCTGGCCGAGGTGCCCGCCGCCGTGGCTGCGGTGGCGTTGCTGCTGCGTTGGGCGCGCGCCGACCGTCTGGAGGCGGCGCGGTTGGACCGTGCCATGGACCGTGCCGCCGACCGCGGCGAGGACGGCGCGCTGGAGGAATACAACCGGATGCTGGCCCGCCTGGCAGCCGATGACGCGGCAGAGTCCCACCGTTGATCCTCACCAGTATTCACAGCATTTATACAGTTTTCACCGATATTGTCCCGACCCGGTTCGCAGTGAGCCATCCCGGCCGGCCCGACCGGCACCGCCCGCACAGCGCCGGAACCCTGTCATCCATGTTTCGCCCACGCTGAGAGGTCACCGATGCCCACCACCAAACGCCCGGCCGGCCCGGTCAAACGCACGACCAAGCCGTCACCGAAGACGCCGAGCTCCAACATCAACACGAAGATCGCCATCGGCGCCGCCGGCGTGGTCCTGTTCTTGATCACCGCGATCGCTGTGTTCGCCCGTACGGACTCCCCTGCCGCCCAGCCAGCCAGCGGCGACGGCCCGGCCGCAGCCAGCATGGTGCGCGAGGACTCCCACATCCTGGACACCGCCGCGGACGGCAAGGTCACCGTCGTGGAGTTCCTCGACTTCGAGTGCGAGGCGTGCGGGGCTGCCTACCCAGGTGTGGAACAGCTACGCAAGGAGTACGAGGGGAAGATCACCTACGTGGTGCGGTACTTCCCGCTGCCCGGTCACCGCAACTCCGGCACCGCCGCGGCCGCAGCGCAGGCTGCTGCCAACCAGGGCAAATTCGAGGACATGTACCACAAGCTGTTCGAGACCCAGTCCAAGTGGGGCGAGAGCCAGGACGACATGTCGGCGATGTTCGCCGGCTATGCCCGCGAGCTCGGCCTGGACATGGCCCGCTTTGAATCCGACGCGGCGTCCGAGCAGACCAAGTCCCGTGTCGAGGTCGATCGCAAGGACGGCATCGCCGCCGGTGTGAAGGGCACGCCGACGTTCTTCATCAACGGTAAGAAGTTCGAAGGCCGACCGGACTACGCCGGACTGAAGCAGGCTGTCGACGCCGCGCTGGCGGGTTGAGATGACCGCGACCCTGTCAGGGCCGCAGGCTGAGATCGCGGTGCCGGTGCGGGCGACCGCTGTCGACCGGGCCATCGGCTGGATCCTGACCGTCGGCGGTGCGCTTGGCGCCGCGGCTGCGTTCATCCTCGCGGTCGAGAAGATCCGGCTGCTGACCGACGCGTCGTACACGCCGAGCTGCAGCATCAACCCGGTCCTGTCCTGCGGGTCGGTCATGGTGACCTGGCAAGCTGAGGTGTTCGGGTTCCCGAATCCTCTGCTAGGGGTGCTTACCTTCCCCATCGTTGTGACGCTGGGAGTGTTGACGCTGGCGCGGGTGCCGCTGCCGCGGTGGGTGTGGCTGGGGCTGCAGGCCGGGTTGACGTTCGCGGTGGTGTTCGTGCACTGGCTGATGTTCGCCTCGCTGTACCGCATCGGGGCGCTGTGCCCGTACTGCATGGTCGTCTGGGTGGTCGTCGTCGCGCTGTTCTGGTACACGACGCTTCACAACCTGGACCGGGGTCGCCTGCAGCTGCCCGGTCTGCGCCGAAGTGCGGTGAATCTTCTGGCCGAGACGCACGCGGCTGGTCCGGCGCTGTGGGTGCTCACTGTCGTCGTGCTGATCGCGCAGGCATTCTGGGACCAGTGGATGATCATGATGGCCTGAGCGCGGCGCTACTCCTCCGTGACCGGCCGGCGGCAATGGAACTACCGGCAGCGTCGTGACGACCAACGCACGTCGCTTTACTCGAGGCACCGCGTCTGCCGGCAGGCGACGGTGGCTCATCAACCGCCTGCGACTGTCGGCCGGTGCCGCACGCGTCGGCAGCCTGGATCAGCTGATGTGATGGAGAGGTCGTCGATGGGTCAGCCGATGGTGAGTACGCCGGGCAGATGGCTGCGGCTGATGCTCGCCGTCGTGGCCGGCGCGGTAGTGGCGCTGGCGCCGGCAGGCGCATCCTGGGCGCACGAGGTCGGCGGGGTGGGCGCGACCAACTTCGCCACCACCCTGTCGGCGTTGTCGCCGCCTGTCGCCGGCGTCGCGCTGTCGGTTGTCGAGAACGGTTCCCGGCTGGAGCTGCGCAACACGACCGGGACCGAGGTCGTGGTCCGCGGCTACAGCGACGAGCCTTATGCGCGCGTCGGCCCCGACGGAGTGTGGCTCAACGACAGTTCCCCGGCCACGTACCTCAACGCCGACCGGTTCGCCACGACCCAGGTGCCCGACGACGCCGACCCGGCCGCGCCTCCGCGCTGGCGCAAGGTATCCGACGAGGCAGTGCACCGCTGGCACGACCACCGCATCCACTGGATGCTCACGACGTTGCCAGTAGCTGTCGGCGCCGACCCGGCCGCCCCGCATCGGGTGTCGGACTGGCGCGTCGACCTCGACTACGACGGTCGGCTGCTGTCAGCCACCGGGTCTCTGGACTGGGTGCCTGGCCCATCACCGACACCGTGGTACCTGCTCGCAGCCGCGGCTGCGTTCGTGGTCATCGGCGCGGTTTTCACCCGCTACGCCCACCACCTGCTGGCCGGCGCGCTGGGCATCCTGGTCGCCGTCGACGTGCTGCACGCCGGCGGCATCGCCGCAGTCACCGCAGGCACCGTACCCGAGCGTCTCGGCGCGTTCATCGGCTCCGACATGACCGCGCTGCTGCTGTGGCCGTTCGGCATCCTCGCTGCGGTCCTGCTCGCCCGCCGGGCGACGTTCCTCGGGTTCGTTGCGATGGGCGTCGGCGGTCTGCTGGCTTCGACCATGGGGTTCGACGACGCTCCGGTGTGGTGGCGCTCGTCGGCGCCCTCTGCGCTGCCGGCCGATCTGAACCGCGCCAGTGTCGCTGTCGTCGTCGGCGTCGGCGGTGGGCTGCTCGTTGCCGGGCCGCTGCTGTGGCGCAGGTTCAAACCCGTACAAGCCGCCGCCATGACCGAGTCCGAGCCGCAGCCGAGCCCGGAACCCGAAGACGCAACCACGTCGGCGGTCGCGTCACCGGAACCGGTGCTGCTGGGCGCCCGCGCGGCCGCCGCAGCTGCCGCCGAACCGGAGCCGCCTGCGGTAGGCCGCCGCGGGTTCGCCGGAACGCTGGCCGCCGGAGGGTTCGGCGCGATCCTCGGCGCGGCCGGCGGCATCGCCGCCAGCGACCCAGCTGACGCACCTTCTTTTCAGCCTGTCTCGACGCCGTCCCTGGCCGACATCGGCGCCACCGCGGTCGCCTTCCGCGGCGAACACCAGGCCGGTATCGCCACGCCGACGGGTCCGCAGTCGCGACTGCGGATCGTCGCGTTCGACCTGGCCGCCGGAACCGACGCCGCGGGCCTGGCCACCATGCTGCGGACCTGGACCGGGGCCGTCGAGCAGCTCAGCCAGGGCCGAGCCCTCGGCGGCCCGGACGACCACATCGTCACCGGAGCCGGGCCGTGCTCGCTGACGGTCACGGTCGGGTTCGGGCCCAGCATGTTCGGCAAAGCAGGCATCCCTGCCACCGCCCGGCCGGTGCAGCTGACACCCCTTCCCTCGTTCTCCGGCGAGCAACTGGATGCGGCGCGCAGCGACGGTGACCTGTGCCTGCTGGTGGCGGCCGACGATGCGCTGGTCGTGTTCCACGCCGCCCGCGCGCTGACCCGTCTGGCCGCACCGTACGCGTCCGTGCGGTGGCAGCTTGACGGGTTCAACACCTCCCCCGGCACGACTGCGCCCGGTGCCACCGGCCGCAACCTGATGGGGCAGGTCGACGGCACCAACAACCCCCAACCCGACCACGAGGACTTCAACTCGAAGGTGTTCGTGACCCACCCTTCGGCGCCGGCGTGGCTGCGCGGGGGGTCTCTGCTGGTGGTAAGGCGGATCCGGATGCTGCTCGACGATTGGGATGGCCTGGCCCGCCAGGAGCAGGAACGGGTCATCGGTCGGCGCAAGGACACCGGCGGCCCGCTGTCTGGTGGCAGCGAGCGCACCGCGGCGAATTTCGGCGCCACTACCGACGGCGGGGGGCTGGCCATTGCCGCCGACGCTCATATCCGGCTGGCCAACCCGGCGTTCAACAACGGCGCGGCGATGCTTCGGCGGGGCTACTCCTATACCGACGGCGACTCCGCAGGGCTGATCTTCCTGGCGTGGCAGGCGGATCCGGCTCGGGGGTTCATCCCGGTCCAGCGGCGCCTGGTCGGGGCAGATGCGCTCAACCGGTTCATCCGCCACGAGACCAGCGCCCTGTTCGCGATGCCGCACGGCGTGCAGTCCGGTGGCTTTCTCGGTCAGGACCTGCTCGGAGAGGACAAGTCATGATCGTCAAGCGGATGTCGGCTGCTGCTGCAGTGCTGCTGACCGGATCGCTGCTGATGTCGGGGTGCGCGGTGTGGGGCATGGAAGGCGGCCCGGGCGGTCAGGGTGCAGCGGTTCCGTCTGCCGCAGCGGCGTCGGGCCTGCCTGCGGCGGTGGCGACGATGGGTCCGGACGGCGTGCAGCGGATCGAGATCACCGTCGACGATGAATTGCGCCTGACTCCGCAGGTTGTCGCCGCCCGGCCGGGCCGCATCGAGTTCACGTTCCGCAATGCCGGTCTTACCCCGCATGACATCGCGTTGCGGATCCCTGCGGCCGCCGGGACGGGCAACATCAACGGCCACACGGCCGGGACCGTCACTATCGAGGTGCAGACGCCGGGTACGTACCCGATGCCGTGTCTGTACCACGGCACCTCCGGGATGCGCGGAACCCTGCAGGTGCGTTAGCACCTGTTCAGTGCCACACCTGCCCGGTGCCGTGCGCGGCCCCGGGCAGGTGCGGCGTGTCAGCGTCGGTGAACCTCGCCGTGTGGCACCGCGCAGTGTTCGGCGGCTTCGATGCGGTGGTCGACCTGCAGCGTGGTGTGGGTGATCTGGTGTCCGGCGGCCAGGCGCTGCTCGAGTTGCTCGCGTACCAGGTGGCAGTCGGTGCCGACCTCGACGATCACATGCGCCGACAGAGCCGCCTGGCCGGAGGCGATCGTCCAGACATGCAGGTCGTGGATCTCCACGACGTCGTCGACGGCCAGCATGTCGGCGGCCACCTTGGCGGGGGGCGCCTCTGCTGGTGCGGCGTTGAGCAGGACCCAGCCCGACTCGCGAAGCAGGCCCCAGCCGCCTTTGACCATCAGCACGACCACGACGAGCGTGGCGATGGCGTCGGCGCGCACGAATCCGGTGAGCATCACGATCAGACCGGCGGCGGTTGCCGCGACTGAGGCGAACATGTCCATCAGCACGTGCTGGTAGGCGCCCTCGACGTTGAGGCTGGAGCGGTTGGCTTTGCTGATCGCCCATGCTGCCACGACGTTGACCGCCAGGCCGATCAGTCCGGTCACCAGGACCATCCAGCCGGTCACCGGCGGGGGGTCGCTGAGCCGTTCGACGGCTTCGTAGGCCAGCCATCCGGCCAGCAGCAGCAGGCTCAGACCGTTCGCGGCAGCGGACATGATTTCCGCGCGGGCCAGGCCGAAGGTGTAGCTTCCGCCGGCGGGACGGGCGGCCATCCGCATGGTGATCAGGGCCAGCACGATCGCGGCGGCGTCGGTGAGCATGTGTGCGGCGTCGGAGATGAGCGCGAGCGATCCGGCGATGAGCCCGACGGCGACCTCGACGGCCATGAACCCGACGATGAACGTCAGTGCGAGGGCCAGCCAGCGCCGGTCGCTGTTGGCGCTGACGCCGTGGGAATGGCCGTCGTGGCCGTGTCCGTCGTGGCTGTGTCCGGGCTGGTCGTGGCTGTCGGCGCTGTCGTCGTGGCGGTGGCTGCTGTCATGGTCGTGCACGTCGTTGACCTCGCGGGGGGAGACGGATGCGGTTCGGCCCAGCAGTGGCAGGAAGCGGCCGACGCGCTGGGTGTAGCGGCGGTAGGTCTGGCCGTGTGTGGCCAGCAGGTACGGTTCTTCCACGATGCGTACTTGCAACTGAACCGCGGCGATCAAGGCGATCAGCGCGGCGGCGCTCAGCAGACCCGGGACAAGCAGGACCGTGCCGGCGGCGACGGTCGTCATCGCCGTGAAGATCGGATTGCGGATTATGCGGAACAGTCCGCCGACGACGAGGTCGGTGTGCTCGGCGTGGTCGACGCCCACTCGCCAGGACGCGCCCATCCCGGCCTGGGCAACAGCGACGACCGTCATGCCTGCCGCGGCCAGCAATCCGCCGGTGAATGCGACTGCGTCTGGTGCGGTCAAGACCGGCGCGCCCATCAGCGTGGCCGCAGGGGCGAGCAGGCTTAGCAGCAGCGCTGCCACGAATGCCAGCTTCGCCCACCAGGGCGCGGTTCCGGCTCGGTCGCTGGACAGCCGCAGTCCGGTGTCGCCTGTGGCCCGCCACGCCAGGTAGCTGCGTATTACGAAGGCGTAGACGGCACCGACCAGGTTGACGGCCAGCGCAAACCAGGCTGCGGTCACGGCCGCCGCCCACGCCGTAGGTCCGAGGGCTGCGATGTGCATTCCATGAACGCGGACAGTACAGCGATTCATGAATTCATTGCAACATGAACATGGAAACGGATGTCATACGCAGAGCCAGCCGCAACACCTACCCCCAGAAACGATCTTGATGCTCGCACAGACGCTCGATCGCCCCCGTACTGTGGAGCAGTGCAGACACTGACCGGCCAGCCAGCCACCCACGGGCAAGTCCTGGCCCGCTTCGGACACGCCCTGTCCGACCCCACCCGCGCCAGACTGCTGCTCGCGCTGCGCGAAGCACCCGCCTACCCCGCGGATCTGGCCGACCTGCTCGGAGTCAGCCGCCAGAACCTGTCCAACCACCTGGCCTGCCTACGTGGTTGCGGCCTGGTGGTCGCGGTTCCCGAAGGCCGACGCTCCCGATACGAACTGTCAGACTCCCGCCTGGCCCACGCACTCGGCGACCTTCTCGGCGTCGTACTGGCCGTTGATCCGGCCGTCTGCGCCCAGCCGGCAGACTGACCACCGGCCGCAGCCAGCCGACAACCATCGCGCCCGCCAGCAGGGTGCACACCCCTCACCGAGGTAGACCACCTGCCACAAGCGTGTGCGAGTGCCGTGCCCTTGATCGCTCGGAGGCCGCCTACCAGGCAATTTCCGCTACCGTGGAGGAAACTATGCTCCGCGGTACAGATCGCGGCCTACCCCGAGCAGTTGGCGAGGAGCGATGACGCACACCGACCGCCCCGAGACCCGCTCGCTGACCCGGCGACACGTCCTGGCCGCATTCGGCCTGGCCGGTGTCGCCGGAGGCCTGACCGCTTGCACGCCCGACACCACCCCAGACGGCGGCGCACCCGGCGGTCCCGGCCGCGCACCTGACGCCAAAGCACACGTAACCATCACCGAACCTGTCTCCGGCGGCACCGAGGTGCCCGCCGCCGCCGAAGTCGTGTTCAGCGCCACCGACGCCGTGTCCACCCAAGTGGTGCTGACCGACGCCACCGGCACCGAGGTATCCGGCGACATGCACCCCGACGGCACCGGATGGCTGCCGGCCCGAACTCTGGCCTACGACGCGACGTACACCGCGACCGTCACCGCCACCGGCGACGACGGTAAGACCGCCACGGCCACCACCATCTTCACGACCATGGCGCAGCCGACGAAAGTCATCAGCATCGTCAGCTTCCTGCAAGACGACGCCGTCGTCGGCGTCGGCATGCCGCTGATCTTCCGGCTCAGCCGCCCCATCGCCGAGCAGCACCGCGCCGCGCTGCAACGACGCCTGCTGGTCCAGACCACCCCCGCGCAGGAGGGCATCTGGACCTGGTACACCCCCAGCGAGATGCACTGGCGCCCACGCGAGTTCTGGCAGGCCGGAACGAAGGTCTTCGTCGACGTGCGCGGCGGCGGCCTGCCCCTGGGCGACGGCTACTTCGGCAAGCGAAACTCCACTCTGACCTGCGCCATCGGCCGTTCGCTGATCATGACTGTGGATGACAAGGCGTCACCGAAGGTCATGACCGTGGTCAAGGACGGCCAGCAGGTCCGCACCATTCCCGTCAGTCTGGGGCGGCCGAGCATGCCCTCCTCCAGCGGCACCACGGTCATCATCGAACGGCTTGCCAAGACCGTCTTCGACACCATGAACGACCCCAACCCCGCCAACCGCTACCGCACCAACATCCAGTACGCGCAGCGGCTGACCTGGGGCGGCGAGTTCATCCATGCCGCGCCGTGGTCGGTGCAGGATCAGGGCCGGCGTAACGTCTCGCACGGATGCGTCAACATGTCCTTGCCGAACGCCAAATGGCTGTTCGAGCAGACCCTCATCGGCGACCCCGTCATCACCAAAGGCACACCACGCGAGCTGCAGTACGGCAACGGCTGGACCGACTGGGACAAGCCCTGGGACGAATATGTCAAAGGCAGCGCCGTGCCGAACACCGATACAGCAGCCGCGTCGGCACCGCCGACGCCGACACCGTCGAGCTGAGCGGGCCTGCGGCCAGGACAGACCCGACCGCAGGCCGCCATGCGGTTCCTACTTCGCGACGGCCACCAGTGAGATGTCGTCGTTGAGGTCCGCGCCGACGTACTTGTGATCGCCGGCGACGTACAGCCTGCACGGGCTGATCGCGGCGTCGCCCTTGGCACTGTCATGACGGCACACGACCGCTCGGTGTCCGGCCGCCACTTTCAGCGAGCTGATCTTGTCGTTGCCGACCGGTCCGATCTCCGTCGACTCGTAGACGCCGATGCCGTACTTGTTGTTCACGCCTTTGAAGTCGCGGTCGCCGTAGACCGTCATCCGGGCGCCGTTGCTGGGGCCGGCCAGCACCGCCATCATCGAGATGGTGTTGTCCAGGGCCGTTCCCGCCAAGCTGTGGTCACCGGCCGCAAAGGTCTTGCAGGGGCCGAGGTCGCCTTTGTTGGCCAGCTTCTTGCCGTCGTTGTTGCAGACGACAAGGCGGTAGCCGGGTTCGACGCGAAAAGAGGTGATCGCGTCGTTGCCGACGATGCTGAACTGGCCCTTGTAAGCCTCGTAGATGCCGGGCGTGTACGCCTGCGCGTTGCCGGATTTGCCCGCCTGGCTGTAGGCGGTCACCGCCGGCCCACCGACCGCGATCATGCGCACGTTGCCGTCGAAGTTGGCCCCAAGGCTGGGGTGCTCGCCGGCGGCGAAGAGCCGGCAGGGGCCGACCTGGGCGCTGTTGACGCCCGCTTCACGGTCGTTCTGGCACACCACTGCGCGGTGGCCGGCCGCGGCCACCATCGAGCTGGTCGCCGCTCCGACTTCGGGCAGCTCACCTGCGCTGGACTCGAAACCGCCGACGCCCAGCGGCTGGGAGGCGCCAGACATGCCCGGGTTGCGGTAAGCCGTCACGCCGTCGCCCCTGGCTGGTCCGGACATGACCGCGACCAGCGACACCTTGTCGTTGAGGTCTGCGCCGACGAACTCGTGCTGCCCGGGGCCGTAGTAGCGGCACAGGCCCAGGTTCAGCGCGTTGGTGCGGCCCTGGGAGCTGTCGTCCTGGCACACTACGACGCGGTAGCCGGGCCCGACCTTCATGGAGCTGAGCCGGTCGTCGCCCAGCGAGCCCAGCCCACCGTTGGCAGCGTCGTGCACGCCGGCGCCCAACGCCTGGAATGCGCCCTTGAAGTCGCGGTCGGAGTAGAGCATCACCTGCGAGGCGACTTGCTGCGGCGCATACCGCACTCGGTAGATCTTCGCCCCGGCTTTGGTGGGGTCGGTGCCGGCGTCTGGATACAGTCCGGTGAAGTAGAGGCCGTCCTGGCCGACGGCCAGGCCCGCGACGGTCGACTTGCCTGAGCCGTTGTACTCGACAAGGGTTTTCGGGGCGCTCACCGAGCCGTCGGCTTTGAAGCCGAACTCCACGATGCGCTTGCCCTTGGCCTGCGGTCCGGCGGCGTAGGTCGGACCGCTCTCGGACACGAACGCCCGGCCCCATTTGTCTTCGGGGAAGCCGCCCGCATGGTGGTCGCTCTGCTCGGTGAAGGCGATGTTGACCGGCGCGTGCGTGGTCTCCCACGTGTAGAGGGCGTTCTTCTTCATGTCGTTGACGCCGCCGGCCCAGCCGTAGTCGGTGCCCTTGGTGATGCGGGCGAGGCGGTCGTTGGCGCCGGGGCCGTTCTCCACCGCGTACAGCTGCCCGTCGGAGGCACGCCAGCTGCCGCCGAACGCGTTGCGCAGGCCATACGCGAAGATCATGTCTTTGGCGGTGAGGCCGTCGGAGGCGTCGTAGAACGGGTTGTCGTCGGGGATCGACCCGTCCAGGTTGAGCCGTAGGACCTTTCCCCTGGCAGTGTTCTTGTCACGGGCGGTGCTCGGTTGCATCGCGTCGCCCATGTGGACGTACAGCTTGCCGTCAGGGCCGATGCTCAGGTTGGAGATCTGGTGGGATGCGGCCTGCGGTTCGTCGTCGAGGTCCAGGATCGTCTTGCTCGACGACGCGGTCAGCCCGCCGTCGCTGCTGGAGAACCGGACGATCTTGGGATAGAAGTCGGACCCGTCCTTGTAGACCATCGCGGCGAGGACGTCACCTGTCTTGGGCTCGACGACGATCCCGGATAGGCCGATCTCGCCGCTGCCGGGAAACGCTCCGGTCGGGTCGAAGTTGAGCAGACCCGACTCGTAGGTGCTGACGGAGTAGTCGCCCTTGACGACCTTGATCTTGCCGTACAGCTCGGTCACGTAGAACAGGGGCATTTTCGCCATGCCCTGCTGGCTGCCGGGCGCCATGGCGATGTTGACCGGAAGCTGGAATCCACCGGCGACCTCCTCGACGCGGTAACCGTCCTGCTTGACGACCCACTGCGGTGCGTCGGGCAGCGGCTTTTGCTCCTTGGCGGTCCGGAACGGTCGTTGCGACCAGGCGCTCCACTCGGAGCCGGGATCGCCGCTGTTGTCGCGGTAGCGCACCCGTACCGCGTAGTCGCGTTCCGGGATGAGGTCCGCTCGGCCGGCGTGGCTGTTTTCGAACACGCCGTCGCCCATGTGAATGTGATTGCGCAGCACTCCGCCGGTGCAGCCGCTGGACCAGACCCGTTCACCGCCTCCGGTGACGATCTCCCATTCGCTGCACAGGTGCGCGTCACCGTCGGGATCGCTGTAGGGCGCAGACTCCATGTGCACGTCGGCTGCGCTGACCAGCATGTTGTCCGCCCCGGGCTCGGTGATCACCGGCGCGGCCGGCGGCGCCGCTTGGGCTGCCGGGCCGGGCATGGCGACGGTGAGCAGCCCGGACATCAGCGCTGCGCCGACAGGCAGGGATCTACGGTGGCCCATGACGTGAACGCCCCTTCGCACTCCGTTGGTCTTGAGCGCGTCAGGTTAGCGGGCGAAACTGGGTATATGGGCCACTCGATACTCCGACACAGCTTAGGTGATGATTTACGCTCTTTGGAGTGTATTTGTTGTTGGGCCGGTAACTCATCTGTCCGGTCGTCTGCACCACGCCGGCAGCACCGTCCCGGTTCCCCGACGGCCGGCGATCTCGGTGTTCGGCGGGAGCGCCTGCGTGAGTCCCCGACATTTCGTTGAACATGGCAGTGTCGGACCAAGCCGGCGGCTGTGGGGATGCCCTTCTGAGGGCCGCCGGCTGAGGCGTTCGGGTGGCCGAGGACGATCCGCAGAGGCGCTGGCCGAAGGAGTTGTTGCGCTGCTGGCTGCGGTCGCACGACGTCTGGCCTGCGTGCGACCGCAGCGTAGGCAGGTCAGCCGCGGGTGGCGTTCCAGTGCCGGTCGTTGAAAGGCCTGCGGCCTTCGACGGCCACGAAGACGGGGTTGCTGTAGAACCACAGGTCGGTCCACGGATCGGCGGCGCCGGGCGGGTCGAGTCGCGGCTCGATCGAACCGGTCGCGGAGTACCGCCCGTCGGTGCCGCGCAGCCGCAGATAGAACGGCTCGTCCACCTTGCGGAAGCGGTAGGTCAGCTCGACCGTGCCGGTCCGCTGGCTGATCTCGAACGACTTCACGACCCGGGTCCCGGGCGCGGTGAGGGTGTCGCGGTCGGCTGCCGCGCCGGTGACCGGACCGGCGATCAGGTCGACGCGCCGCAGCCGCGGTGTGTCACCGTTGTTGTTGGGTCGGCTCGGCAGTCCGATGCGGACTGTGACCTCGACGCTGTCTCCGCGGCTGGCGGTGACGACCTCGCCCAGGGTCCCGCGCGGGTGGCGGCGGCTGCCGCCGACGCTGACGTCGAGGCTGTCGATGAGCTGCCCGTGGTCGACCCAGATCCGCCCCGCACGCAGCGCGCGCATCACCGACAGGTAGCTGAAGTCACGAAGCCCGAGGTGGGTGCGGGAGTACTGGCCGGGCCAGTAGTCGCCCCGCCCGGCCACCGGGGTGCGGGTGAACACCGGATCCGGGTACACGCCCTCCGCGCTGGGTGCGCCACCGTACTCCCACGTGTCGCCGAAGACCCGGTGCGAGTCCGACGTCGCCGTGACCCAGAACGGCAGGCCCTCGGCGAGCATCGAATCCCATACCCCGCCGACCTTCGCGGTCAGCCAGTCGAAGCCGCCGAACGTGCTGTACGACTCGAGCGGGTATCCGGCGAAGGAGTCCGCGCCGGGCCCGCCGCCGTAGCCGCCGCGTCCGCCACCGGCCCCGCCGACAGCGGTGGGTATCCCTGCGGCCTGGTGGCCCGGAGCGCCCTCCATGCCAATCGCGACGGACGGGTCGGCGTCACGCAGCGCGCGCAGCTCCGAGGGGGCGTAGGCCCCTGCCCGCGACGGGTGGTTGAGCACGGTCAGGCCCATGTCCACCCGCCCGGCCCGCACCTGCGCGCCCAGCCACCGCACGGCTTCGAGGGCCTTGGCCTCATTGGCGGGGCTGCTGGGCCGGGTTCCGTTGATCGCCGAGTCGAACAGCGCCTCGAACTCCGTCAGCACGATGGCCTCGTTGGCGCCGGGCGCGACGAACAGCGTGCAGTGCTCACCTGCCGGGACGTTCCACTCCATGCCCTGGAAGACCAGCATGTCGGGGTTCTGGTCCCGCGACAGCCGCACATCGGCCAGTGACTGGTTCAGGCCGAACTTCTGGTGCAGCGCACCGCCGTGGTCGGTCACGACCAGCCAACCCAGGCCGTAGCGAGCGGCGGCGGTCACATGCTGGTCGACGCGGTAGGGGGCGTCGGAGCCGGCGCTGTATTTGGTGTGGGTGTGGTGGTCGCCGGCGCTCCACAGCAGCTGACCGCCGGTTGCGGTCGGCGGGGACGCGGCTGCCGAGCTCTGCGTGGCCGCCTCGAGCGCGCTGGCGGCACCGCCGACGCTGGCGATCCCGACGCCCAGCAGGCCGGCACCGCGCAGGAATGACCGGCGGGTGCGGTCGGATGCGGACAGTTCGCTGTCGGGGACCGAGGTGTCGGCGAACGCCGACACCGGCCCGTCGTGGTGATGGTGGTGGTGGCCGTGATCGTGGTCGTGGTCGTGGGGGTGATCGTGGCCCGGGTGGTGGTGCGCGCCCATCGTGAGTCCCTTCGAGAACGCGAGCAGACACCTGATCTTCAGCGGGTGGGGTGAATACCAGATGGCAGGCGGAGGAAGCCGCGGTGGCGGAACGCAAGCCGTATGAGCACACGGTCGGTCGCCACGCGTGCTGACAGCCAGACTCCTGCTGCTTGCCTGCGCGGGTGCGCGAAGCTCTGCCGTCAATCGTGTGCAGCACGCTGGCGGCAGGTGGTCTGGGTGGCCGTTTGTGGCACGGGGGTGTCCTGGCAGCTGTTGCCGGTCGGCCGTGCTCGGCCGCACCGCCGTACTGCGCGGCTGTCAGTTCAGGTCGGCGCATTTCGGTCGTGGGTGCTGGCGTTGTCCTGGCCATGCGCCAGCGGTCGCCGTCTCGGCGCTGTACCGGCTGCCGACTCGGTTCTGCTCAGCTGCCTGGGGTCCGCTGCGGCACTACGAGCCGTCGAGTGAGGGTCTTTGAATCAGGTGCACTTGAGTGCGGCGGAGACGAGCATCGGACCGGATGTCGATGACCTGCGCGTATCGCTGGTTCAAAAGCTTACAAACGAGACATATGACTACTATCCTGCTTAGGATACGTCCAGGTAGCAAGGGGTCGGGGTGTCCGCTTGCGAGGGAGGGCAGCCCGATGAACAGGACACGTATCGGCATCGCGGTCACCGTCACCATGTCGACGCTGGCCTCGGCGGTACTGCTGGGCCTGGTGGCGGGACGGCTGTCCGCGCCGCCGACGCGGGTCGCCGTGTCCGAGGACTCGTACACGATGAGCACCGAACCCGGGGTCACCAAGGGCAGCCGCCTCTACCTCACCGCGGGCGGGGTGGGCGGCGGCGCCGCGGTCAGCTACCTCAAGTTCGACGTGCAGCTGCCCGTCGGCCGCCAGCCGAAGAAGGCCTGGCTGTGGCTCGGCCGGCACAGCGGCCCGCTGCCGGGGCTGGTCGAGCTGACCAGCGTCCCCGACACCCGCTGGCGGGAGGGCACCCTCACCGCCGCCACCGCGCCCCGTCTCGGCAACGTGGTCGCCAGCGTCACGCCGGGCCGGTACGACCGCGCGGTCGCCTTCGACATCACCAAGGTCGTCCGCCGGACCGGCCGGTACGCCTTCGCGATCACCGCGCCGAGCAGCAACCAGGTCGCCCAGTTCGTGGCGGGCGAAGCCGGTGCCGACAGCACCGACACCGGCCCGCCGACCATCACCTTCGAGTGGAACGAGCCTGGCGGACCGACCCTGCCGCCGCCGGTCGACCAGCCGACGACCGCCCCGAGCCCGTCCGGGACGCCCGCACCCGAACCCACCGTCACGCCGTGGCCGGGCACGACGTTCGACCCGAGCGCGACGCCCACGCCGTCCACCGCGCCCGGCCCGTCGTTCCCGGCCGACCCGGCGACCGACCCCAGCCCGTCGCCGACCGGCACCTTCGCCACCGACCCGGTCTACGAGCCCGACCCGGAGCCGAGCCTGCCGGACCCGACCGACGCGCCGACCGACCCCGGCCAGCAGCCCAGCCCGGATCCGGCTACCGAGCCGAGTCCGGACCCCGGCGCGGAGCCGGGCACCGGTCCGGAACCGAGCGCCGAACCCAGCACGGTTCCTGACCCCGGCACTCCGCCGAGCCCGGACCCCGGCGCCGAGCCCGGTCCTGCCCCCGGCCCCGGCCAGCCTGATCCGGGCACGGAACCCAGCCCCGACCCGAGCCCCGGCGTCCCGCCGGTGACCGAGCCGTCCGAGCCGCCGGTGACCGAGCCGAGCCTGCCGCCCGTGGTGGACCCGTCCGAGCCGCCCGCGACCGAGCCGAGCCTGCCGCCGGTGGTGGACCCGAGCACGCCGCCCACCACGGACCCGAGCCTGCCGCCGGTCGTCGACCCGAGCACGCCGCCCACGACCGACCCGGGCACGCCGCCCAGTACGGAGCCGAGCGTGCCGCCGGCCTCACCGTCGCCGTCGGCCGACCCGAACCAGCCGGTGGACTGCGTGATCGGGCAGGCGCTGGTGCCGACCTGCGGTGCGCTGTGGGGCGTCGCGCCGGGCGCGCACACCTCGCAGAACCGCATCGAGGCGCTGTACGCCTTCGAACGGCGCACCAACCGCCAGCAGGTCGTCTACCACGCGTACCACCGCGGCACCTCGCTGTTCCCGACCGCGGAGGAGCTGTCGCTCACCAAGGACCCGCTGCACAAGCGGGTGCTGTTCCTCAACTGGAAGCCGCAGGGCGTCAGCTGGGCCGGCATCGCCCGGGGCGACGGGCGCACCGAGGCCTACCTGGACCGGCTGGCCGTGCACATCCGCGGCTCGCTGCAGGACCAGTTCTTCTTCACCATGAACCACGAGCCGGAGAACGACGTCAATCCGCGGCCGGGCTCCGGGATGACCGCGCAGGACTACGCCGCGGCGTACCGGCACGTCGTCACCGGCCTGCGGGCCCGCGGGGTGACCAACCTGGTCTCGGTGATGGTCTACATGGCCTTCGTGCCGTGGAACGTGAAGACCTGGTTCGAGGACCTGTACCCGGGTGACGACGTGGTGGACTGGGTCGCCTGGGACACCTACGCCTACAGCGACCCGGGCTACGGCTACGGCGACTTCGCGGAGATGATGAACCGCAAGTCGGGCAGCCGCAAGGACTGGCCGGGCTTCTACAACTGGGCCGCGACGTCCTTCCCCGACAAGCCGCTGATGCTGGGCGAGTGGGGGGTCTGGCACTCCCGGACCAACCCGCAGCACCAGGCGAAGTTCTTCGACTCGGCCCGGCTGCAGCTGGAACTGTTCCCGCGGCTGAAGGCACTGGTCTACTTCGAGTCGCCCAGCGCCGAGGAGGGCCGCAGCTCGATGATCGACATGACCTCGACCGGGTTGTCCTCGTTCCAGCAGTTCAGCCGGCACCCGGCCTTCGACATCGTGACCGGCCCGGCCTACTGACCCCGGATCGCGACGGCCCGCCTTTGCAGCAGGCGCACCCGCGCCAGAACTTTGAGCAGACCGGCGCGTCGAGCCACTGCGACTAAAGGGACATTTGATGATTGAACGGCGTTAGGCTGCAGATTGTCGATCAAGGGAGATCACATGCGTCCAACACGACGAACAGTGCTGACCAGCGCAGGCGCGGCGGCGGCCGGGAGCTTGGTGGGCGCCAGCGGCTCGCTCGCCGCTCCGGTCCCCGTCGAGCCTGTGGCCGACCCCGTCGTGCTCGGGCCAGCCACGGACGTACCGGTCGGCGGAGGCAAGGTCTACAGCACGGAAATGGTCGTGGTCACCCAACCTGTGGCGGGCGACTTCAGGGCATTCACCTCGACCTGCACCCACTGGGGTTGCCAGGTCACCGCTGTGGAGGACGACCAGATCATCTGCCGCTGCCATGGCAGCCGCTTCTCGGCGACCGACGGCTCAGTCACTGTTGGCCCGGCCACGCTTCCCCTGAGCCCGAAGACCGTCATCACCAAGGACGGTCAGATCATCCTCAGTTGAACACTTCGTCCATTGTCCTTGGTTCAGCCGAGCCCAGGCCTTCTCATGCCGCGGTGATGGGCGATGCTGCTGCCTTCCCGCGCTCGTCCACCCAGTGGTGTAGCTCACGGTGATGGGTAGGCTGGCGTCCAGGTCGCGCCGGCATCGCTGCTACGAAGGACTCCGCCCTCCTGAACAGCGACGAATAGGTCCGCGTCGTGGGCGGCGAAAGCCGTCGGCGTTCCTTCGACACGTCCGGTCGGCTTCCAGCCGGACCCACCGTCACTGGAGCGCATCACGTCGCCACCCGCGGTGACCGCCCAAAGGACGCTGCTGCTTGGCCAGCTGAGCAATGCGAGCTGGGGCCCGGCAGCAGGGGTCCAGGTGCGGCCGCCGTCAGCGGATCGGGCCATGCCGTCCAGGGTCGTGGCCAGCAGCATGTCGGGGTCGGTCGGGCTGATGACGAAGTCTCGCAAGGCTATGTCTGCGCGCTTGTCCCACGTAGTTTTGTCCTTGCTTGCCAGCAGCTGCCCGTTAGTGGAGTTGAAACCGAAGACGGTGCCATGTCCGTAACGCAACGTGTGGAAGTCAGCGCCGCCGCTGAGCGACAAGGTCTTCCATGTCCGCCCACCATCGGTTGATTCGATCAACCCAAGGTCTACAGGCCCGTCCTGGCCGGTAGCAGGATGGCCGGACGCGAGGAAGTGATCGGAACCTGCGACAGCGAACGCCATGGTGTCCTGCCGCGCCTCACCGACTCGCTGCGGGCCGTCGCTGTCCGGCAGCCGCAATACGCCGTTGTGTGTGGCGGCATACAGGCTGCCGTTGCCGGGGTTCACCGCGAGCCCGTGCACTTGGTCGATCTCGACTGGGCTCGTCACGGCAGGCGTGGTGCGGCCTCGCGGCCAGACGATGAGTCCCGTGACTACAACGAGCACAAGTGCCCCTGCGACGACCAGACTTCGGCGAAACCCCACCTGGCGGGTATGCCCTCCGCCGTTGCGGGTCCTGTCCGCGGCTGGCTTGACCATCCTCACTCCCGACGTTCTGTCAGCGGTCGACGCAGCGCCACCACCTCCTACTAACCTACCTAGGACTTGGCGTCGTCGTCGAACGGGGCAGCCCGGGGTGTGCCCGCTCGTCGCCCCGGGATCCATGACTCTCGACCACGAATGCGACAACTCGGGGCGGTGGCCCCCCAAGCAGCCCCGGCCGCACCGCTACTCGCGCGCAAATCCAGGTCTGGTGACCGAGGCCCTGCGGCCGCAGCTCGACGCTGCCAGCCATTCTGTGGCGCTCGGCACGTACCGACCGCCAGGGAACGCCACAAAACTACGGAGCGTGACAGCGCAGCGGCTTACCGAAGTTGTTGCGGCCCCAGCTTGAAACCGACTCGCTTTCTTTCCTAGGGTTGGTGATCAACTGCCGCGTACGCCTGGTTGCGCCCCTGCGACCGCGCAGCAGTCACCGCCGCCGGCTCACCCCTGACCGTCGGCCGCGGTAGGCGGCAAAGGAGATCCGGTGTCCCCCCTCCATACCGCGTCCCACCCGCTCTCGCGGGTCATGACCGCAGTGGCAGCTTTGGTGGCCGGACTGCTCTTCGCAGTCCCCGCACACGCCGAACCGACCCCCGCCGAGATCGAAGCCCAGATCACCGACGCGTGGAACAAGCTCGAGCCGGTGATCGAGGAGTACAACAAGGTTCACGCCGAGCTGAACAACCTGAAGAAGAAGGCTGCTGCGCTAGACGCAAAACTCGCGCCGCTGCGACTCACGGTCGAGGTCACCCGAGCCCGGGTCGGTGCCGTCGCTTCCGAGTACTACAAGGGTGGCCGCACCCAGGAGATCAATTCGCTGCTGTCCACAGGATCACCGCAGCAGTTCGCCCAGCAACTATCGCTGCTGACGCAGCTGGCGCACTCCAAACAGGAGCAGATCGCCAAGACAATTGAGGTGAAGGCGGCCTTCGACCAGCAGAAGGCCGAACTCGACCAAGTCATCGCCGATCAGGCGAAGAAAGACGCCGACATGGCGGTCAAGAAGCAGGCCATCGAGGCCGACATGGTCCGGCTCGCGGCGCTGCGGCTCAAGGCGTATGGCAGCGGCGGCCCTGGCGGCTCTTTGAAGATCGGCAACCTGTGCCCGGTGCCTGCCCTCGGCACACAGGACAACACATCCTCAAAGGGCAACACGGCCGCGCTGACCGCATGCAGACAGATCAGCAAAAGGTACGTTTTCGGCGCCAACGGCCCCGACACCTTCGACTGCTCAGGCCTGACCCAATGGGCGTGGGCGAAAGCCGGCGTGGAACTAACCCACTACACCAAAGCCCAGTGGACCGAAGGCAAACGGGTAAGCACCCCCATCGTCGGCGACCTCGTCTTCTTCTACCCCAATGACGGCCTGCACCACATGGGCATGTACGTCGGAAAGGTCAACGGCAGACGGGTGATGGTCCACGCACCGCACACCGGCGACGTCGTGCGCATGCAATACATCGACGTCATGCCCCTTGCCGGGTACGTACGCCCGAGCTGAACGGCACCTGAGACCGGCCGCACCGGCAACTTCCAGCGATCGCCAATATTGTCACTGCAGTCATGGAAGTCGAGTAAGCACGGTCCGGCCGGTGTCAACTGCAAACCACGCAAGCCTGCTGTTGCCTGATCGCCCCGATGCACCTGACGCCACCGCAGCACCGTCACGATCACAGCTCCCTGCGAACAGCACTCCCACAGGTTCCGTGCAGCATCTTCGCCTACTCTGCCGAGAGCTGCCCGCAGACAACCTGCCCGTCACGGGTCGGCGTCCAGTCGAGGTGCCAACGATGCGGACAGGGAGGCCAAGTGAGCACCGAGCGCATCGGTGACCAAACCCCGCAGTCGCGAACCGATAGAGGACGTGCACCCACCGAACGCACGACACGTGACCTCCTGAAAACCGCCGACATTCCATGGTTTGGCAACCGACGCACCCACCGCCAACAGCGTTTCGCGGTGCGCACGGCGATGGCCGAGACCGTCACCATGGGAGGCGGCCGATGAACTCACGACGTCACCTGGGCCTGGTCGCGGCCGCGGCCACCGTGCTCGCCTCGGCCCCGATCTCGGACATCTTCGCCGGCTGGAGCTGGCTGTTCGAGGGCGGCCTCATGGTCGCGATGGTGGCCGGGGCCGCGCTGGGCGCCCGCTCGCTGCGCGGACGGCTCTGGGCCCAGCTGCTGGCCATGCTGGCCGCGCTGCTGATCGGCCTGACCTGGCTGTTCGGCAACGGCACCGCGATCGCCGGGCTGATCCCGACACCGGACACGTTCGCCGAGTTCGGCATGCTGTTCGCGCTGGCCGGCGAGGAGGTGCAGAAGAGCTACGTGCCGGTGCCCGACCTGGAGGGGCTGCTGTTCGTCAGCGCCCTGGGCATGGGCTCGGTGGCGATCCTGGTGGACCTGTGCGCGGTCGGGCTGCGCCGCCCGGCGCTGGCCGGGCTGCCGATGCTGGCCATCTACTCGGTGCCGGTCGCGGTCTATGTGGACTCGCTGTCGCCGATCCCGTTCGTCGTCGGCTCGATCGGCTTCCTGTGGCTGCTGGTCAGCGACAACGTCGACCGGGTACGCCGGTTCGGCCGCCGGTTCACCGGCGAGGGCCGCGGCGTCGACGTCTGGGAGCCGTCCCCGCTGGCCTCGGCCGGACGGCGGCTGGCCGTCGTCGGCGTGCTGGTGGCGGTCGCGCTGCCGCTGGCCGTGCCCGCGATGAGCGCCGGCTTCCTCGGCGACTTCGGCTCCGGCGACGGCCTCGGCCAGGCCGGCAAGGGTCCGCGCGGCAACGGCCGGGTGGACCTGTTCGCCGAGCTGAGCGGGCGGCTCAAGCAGGCCGGCGTGCAGGACATGGTGAAGGTCACCACCAACGACCCGAACCCGTTCTACATGCGCTTCGGGGTCGCCGACCAGATCAGCGGCGGCGGCTTCGCCAGCCACCAGCCCACCGGGCAGCCGGTCAGCGACAACCTGCCCGACCCCGCCGGACTCGACCTCAGCGCGGTACGCACGCAGGCCGCGACGGCCCGCGTCGAGATCACCGAGAACTTCGCCATGCCACTGCTGCCGGTCTACTCAGCGCCGACGTCGATCCGCGGGCTCGACGCCGCCTGGTCGTACGACCCGTCCCTGCAGATCGTCTACTCACAGCGGGCCAACTCGGCGGGCCTGTCGTACGAGTTCGACTACGTGCGCGCAGAGTTCACCCCGGACCAGCTGCGCACCGCGCCGACCCTAGGCGCGAATGACGCCAACCAGCGCGACTACAGCCGGGTGCCGGAGGTGCCCGAGGTCCGCGCCCTGGTCGACGGGCTGATCGAGGGCGAGTCGAACAACTACGACCGGGTCCGCGTGCTCTACGACTACTTCTCCGCCAAGAACGGTTTCAAGTACGACGTGGCCGCCCCGGCGGGCACCTCCGGCGCGGCCATCGTCGACTTCCTGAACAACAAGCGGGGCTTCTGCGAGCAGTACGCGGCGGCGCTGGCCTGGATGGTGCGCACCGCGGACATCCCGGCCCGGGTCGCGTTCGGCTTCACGCTGGGCGGCTCGTCGGACAACGGCGTGCGTACCCTCACCAACCGCAACCTGCACGCCTGGACCGAGGTCTACTTCTCCGGCTTCGGCTGGGTGCCGTTCGACGCGACCCCGTCGACGTACGTGGTGGGCTCGGCCCCCACGGCGTGGGCCCCGGACGTGGACGCCCCGGAGGAGACCCCAGGCGGGGTACGCCCTTCGCTGAGCCCTGGCGCGAGCGGCGGCCCGGAGGGGCCGGGCGGGGCGACGCGGGACCCGATCGACCCCGACGGTGGGGTGATCGGTCCGCTTGACCTCGACGAGGAGCTGCCCACCTGGGTGTGGGTGGCGACGGGCGGCGGGGTGCTGGCGCTGGCGCTGCTGGTCACCCCGGCACTGCGGCGCTTGACGCTGCGCCGGCGGCGCAGCGTGCGGGCCGCGGTGGCCGCCTCCGGCGGTAGATTCGCCGAGGTCAGCATGTCCGCGGCGGACCTGGCCATGACCGTGGTCACCGACCCCGACGCGGCCCGTCGGCAGGCGCACGCGGCCTGGGACGAACTCATCGACACGATGATCGACTACCGGCTGGCGGTCGACCCGTCGGAGACCCCGCGAGCCACGGTTGAGCGGCTGATCAGCACCGCGCTGCCAGAATTCGATGCGATCGAACAGGCCCGCCTGTTGGGACTTGCTGAGGAGCGGGCCCGCTACGCGCAGGTGCCGCTTGCTGCGGAGAGCCTGACCAATGCCGTCCGCTCAGTACGTCGGGTGGTGGCCGCTGACGCCAGCCGCCGGGTGCGGCTGGCCGCGGTGCTGATGCCACCCTCGGTGCTGCTGCGCTGGCGCGGTGCAGCGTATGCCGCGATCACTGCCCTTGCTGCGCGTACCACCGTGGCGAGCACCGCGGTGAAGCGGGCGCTGCGGCCGCGGCTGGTGCGCTGACGCCAACCGAACTACGACGGGCGGGCCACTTGAGGTGAGCCTGGAGCAGCCCACCCGTCATGGTCGTACGCGCTGGCGATGCCGACGTGACGGCGGATGGGTACAGGCGACTCAGGCATCTATCACCGGCCTGGCCGACCCGCTCGCCGAGCTGCCCGAGACGGCCAGATCGTGGCCCACTCCAGTGGCGCCGCGCGGGAGCGCCGAACCGACCGCCGCCCTCACTGTGCGGGCAGTAAACCACCGCCCGCGCGGCTCCCGCACCGGCGGGCGGTGGAAGGACCGACCCTATGCCCGTGAGGCCCCGTCCACGTGGATCCTCACCCGGGCGTGTGACAGCAACAGCGCTGAGGTCTTCGCCACCGATCAGGTCAAGTTCCAAGTCTTGAACCGCAGATGGGTCGTGGCGCAGCGAGAACACTCGCTGTCGTGGATCACCCGCTGTCACTCCTCCGGCGGTCACCTTCTGCCGAGGGCAGGGGTAGCCGCCAGAGCAGCCGATGCTTAATGCCCGGCGTGGTCGGTGCCGGAACGGTATGCAGGTGGTGTGCCTGGCGCCTGCCCGGGGTTGACCACCGCGAACTGGCCCATCATGCCCGCGTCTTCGTGGTAAAGGACGTGGCAGT
Source organism: Catellatospora sp. NPDC049111 (assembly GCF_040648615.1). NCBI lineage: Bacteria > Bacillati > Actinomycetota > Actinomycetes > Micromonosporales > Micromonosporaceae > Catellatospora > Catellatospora sp. NPDC049111. Next base: position 273,259 of record NZ_JBEZEB010000005.1, read on the forward strand.
GGTACATGTACGGGATGTTGGGGTCGGTGTAGTCGGTGAACCGCATGATGACCCGGTAGTAGGTGTCTGACGGGACGAAGATGGTGTCTTTCCATCCGGTCAGGTGCGGCGGTGGCGGGGCGCCGTTGAGCGTGAGGATCAGGAACTGCACGTCGTGGACGTGGAAGCTGTGCGGGTCGCCGTCGTTGTTGAACACCTCCCAGATCTCGGTGGTGTCGACCTGCGCGGCGAAGTCGATGCGGTTCATGTCCATCTGCTTGCCGTTGATGCTGTGCCCGGACAGGCTGAACTTGCGCGTGACCTTCGCATCGCTGGGGTTGAGGCGATCGATCGGCACCAGCGCGGCCGGCACATCGGGTGATGGCGACAGGGTTGCCGCTGCGCGCAGTTCGAGGATGTCGAAGGTGTCGGCCCCGCCGTTGAGGGCGTCGAAGTCGCTGCCCTGGTCGGGGTCGTAACTGCGCACGACAGTCCTCTCCCCGGGTGTCACAGCTACCACGATTTCGGCGCGTTCGCCGGAGGCGAGCTGGATGCGGTTCATTGACGCGGGCTTATCCAGTAGCCCGCCGTCGGTGCCGATGAGGCTGAACGGCCGGTTGTCGGAGAAGCCGAAGTTGAAGACGCGGGCGTTGGAGCCGTTGAGGATGCGTAGCCGCACCAGCCGGGTGGTGACGTCCAGGTAGGGCGAGTGGGTGCCGTTGACGGCGATCTCGTCGCCGAGGATGCCCACGCCCGACAGGAACGGGGTGCGCTCGGTCAGTTCGCCGTCGCTGCCGAAGGCTTTGTCCTGCACTATGAGCGGGATGTCATCGACGCCGTAGGCCTGCGGCAGCGCCAGGCTGGTGGCCGTTGGGTCGTCGAGGATGAACATCCCGGCGAGGCCCTTGTAGACGTGCGCGGCGGTTTCGCCGTGCAGGTGCGGGTGATACCACAAGGTGCTGGCAGGCTGGTCGATGACCCAGTTCGGGGACCACGTCGCGCCGGGGGCGACCTGCTGGTGCGGTCCGCCGTCCATGACGGCGGGAAGATGCATACCGTGCCAGTGCACCGTCGTTTTCTGGCCGAGGGTGTTTTTGACGTTGACGACGACCTGCTCGCCTGCTTTGGCACGCAGTGTCGGCCCGAGGTAGCTGCCGTTGAAGCCCCACGCCGGAGACACCCGGCCGGAGCCGAAGTCGTGGATGCCCTCCTGTGCGGTCAGGTCGAAGACCCGGCGGCCGCGTGAGTCCACCGTGGATGTTGCCAGCGGTGGGATTGCGAGCTTGTTGGTGAAATCCACCTTGCCGACAGTGTCGATACGGTTGCCGGTCAGCGCCCACGTCACCACGGCTACCGCGCCACCGCAGCACAGCAGAACAGCCACCACAGCGATGATCAGAACGGTGCGAAACGGCCGACGCCGTTTCGGCGTGGGCGCCATAGGCGCGGCGGGTACGGGCACAGCAGGAGGGGTAGTCACTCAACCACCATCGCCAGCGGGCACCCATGCTGACGACCCCGAGACGCCCACGTTCAGGGACATCTCAGGTGATTCCCTGACCGGCCTGCAACGCCATCTTCAAGCCCGAGATCGACGCCATCGCCGCTCAGCGCGGCGTCACTGTGCACTGCCCGCCGGGACGACACAGACTTTCGCGGATTTCTTCGCCGCCGCCGCGCCACGACGGGGGCGTTGCGGAACCGGCGGACTGGGCGCGATCCTGGTCCAGTTGGCCCGGGCGGCCGGCGCCACGGTGATCGCGGCGGCGCGGGGCACGGCGAAGCTCGAACGGATCGGCGCCGATGTGGCCGTCGACTACTCGCAGCCCGGCTGGACCGAGCAGGTGGGCCCGGTAGACGTGGTGCTGGACGGCGCCGGCGGCGAGTTCGGGCGCGCGGCGTTCATACTCCTCGGGCCGGGCGGCCGCTACTCGGGGCACGGCTCGTCGGCCGGCTCGTTCGCTGCGGTCGACCGGGGACGAGGCCGCGCGGCGCGGGGTGACGGTGACCGGCATCGAGGCCGTACCGCTCACGCCCGCTGAGTTCCGCGAGTACGCGACTCCCGCACTCGAAGGCGTCGCGAAGCCGTGTACGCCCTGCCCGGCAACCTCGAACGCTGTAGAAATTCAGATAAAGCGGCGAAAGGGACTCCAGTGGAAACCGTGGTGCGAACCGTTCTCGCGTCGGTGCTACTCGGCCTGGTTGCCGCGTTCATCACGGCGGTGCCCGCACGCGCTGGGGACCGGGCGGAAGACTCGGGTTTGCGGCTGGCTGTCGCACCAGCTCAGCCGGTGTTCAGGCCCGGAGATCCAGTCGTGCTGAAGGTGACTGTCACCAACCGGGCGCATGTCACCTGCCGACTCGCGGACACCGCAGACGGCACCATCACGATGATGATCCTTCGCGACAGCGTGGCAACGGCGGCTGTCTTCGCTCCGGTTACTTATGCAGATGGCCTGTCGGGGATGGTCGCCCTGGCCGCGCGTGACGTGGCACCGGGACAGAGCCTCGCGTTTGCGATGACCGGGGACGACGGCCCGGCAAGGCGTGCGCTTCGTGCAGTCACCGCCGTGCCGGGCGACGGCGGCGTCGCCGCCTACTGGCCGGTGTCCGAACCCGGCCGGTACACGGTCACAGCGATCTACGAGATGCCTGCAACCGCCGGCGCATGCGCGGGCCGAAGCCAGCCGGCCGCCGCCGACTTCACCGTGTCCGGCGGTCCTGCTTCCGGGATGCGTTGGTGGTGGTGGTGGGCCGCTGCGGCGTTGCTGGTCACGCTGCTGGCCGGTGGAGGCGTTTGCGTGCTGCGGCGCAGGCGCGGCTCGGCCGGTGCGATGGTGCTACTGCTGGTCTCAGTCGCTTCGCTGGTCCAACAGCCGACACCCGCCCACGCCAAGATCGTGATCGACGATCTCGACAAGCCGGAGAACCTCGGCTTCGTCGAGGCCGTAGAAGCGTGCATATCCGACATCCGCACGCGCCTGGGAGCCGACGCGATCGGTGTCATGCCCGCCCTCGACGACCCGAACTTCACCGTGCACATCACCCCGACGAAGGGCTCATCCGAGTCGACGCACTTCGACAAACGGACCGAGGTCAAGTTCAACCCCAAACCGGCCGGCACCTACAACGGTGAGACGACCGCACGACACGGCTGCTCCGAGTTCTTCCACGAGATGGTGCACGCGCACGACAACGCGACCGATCAGCTCGACAGCCGTCCGTGCAAGACCGGAGCGGATGGAAAACCTACGCGCAACGGCGCCCAGGTCCAGGAGGTCAGCGCAGTGCGGGCCGAGAACCACTACCGCGCTTCACACGGCCTGCCTCAGCGCACGACCTACAGCGGCCTGCCCCTGCCACCTGGCAAGGACCCCACCAGGGCTTCAGTTCTCAGCGACTGCGCGCAGAAGGAACAGGACAAGCAGAAGGACAAACCGCCCACTCATTCGGACCTTCCCGGCGGCAGCAACGGCGATCCGCATCTGCTGACCTTCGACCAGCGCCGCTACGACTTCCAGGCCGTCGGAGAGTTCCTACTGGCCAAGTCCGGCGACATCGAGGTGCAGGTGCGCCAGGCACCGGTGCCCGGATCCCGTCTCGCGTCGGTCAACAGCGCCGTCGCCATACGCGCACAGACGAGCCGGCTGACCTTCGCCCTCGACGACGGCACCCCGCAAGTCCGCCTCGACGGCTCACCTGTCGAAACCTCGGCCACGCAGACCAGCCTGCCCGGAGGGCTGCTGCTGGCCGCAACCGATGACGGCTCCCACTCCGTCACCTGGCCGGACGGCACCGAAGCCGAGCTGACCTACCTCGGATATTGGGGAATCCGTGTCCTGCTCTACCCAGCCACCGGCCACCAGGGCCGGTTCACGGGCCTGCTCGGCAACTTCGACGGCGACCCCGACAACGACCTGACCACTGCCGACGGCACTACACTGCCAGCCGATCTCGACCATAAGGCGCTCTACGGCCCCTTCGCCGACACCTGGCGGCTGACGCAGACCGCCTCGCTGATGGACTACCCCACCGGCACCGACACCACCACGTTCACCGACCGCACCTTCCCCGACCGGCTAGTCAGCGCCACCGACCTCGACCCCGCGCAGCGGGCTACCGCGCAACGGATCTGCGCCACCCTCGGCGTCAGCGACACGGTTGCGCTCGACGAGTGCGTGCTCGATCTCGTACTGACCGGTCAGCCGTCGTTCGCGGTCTCTTCTGCCACTCTCGCGGATAAGATCGCCGCTGCCGCACCGCGGCGCGTCCCAGCCGGTACGACGGTTCGTGACGGCACCATTGTGAGCGGCTCGATCAGCGCGCCGGACATGAAGGTCACCTATCCCCTCGACACAGGCACGGCCACCGTGGTGAGACTGGTCGACCTCGTCGGCGAAGACGGCCGCTCCGCACCCGCCACCCTGCGCATCGGCGTCGACGGCCCGGACGCGTCGGCCGAACCCGGTTTCACCGTGACCAGCGTCTACCAGTACAAGGTGAAACCCGGCACCAGCAACACCTTGTCGATCCAGCGCACCGCCGGCGACACCGGTGACTTCAGCTTCCGCGTCGTCACCGCCAAGGAACGCCGCATCACCACCGCCGGCGAAACGGTCACCGGGCGTCTGGACGTTCCCGGCCGCGTCGACCTGTACCCCTTCGAAGCGACCACCGCCGGACCCCTACGACTGGCTGACCCCACCGGATGTGACTTCTCGGTCGCCGTCGTCGAAGACAACCCAGCTCCACGCGTGTACACCCCAGCGAAGCTGTGCTGGGGCATCTCACTGGCCAACCTCGAACCGGGCAAGCGGTACCTGCTGATTGTCTGGTCAGACACCGCAGCCCTCGGCAACTACCAGTTCCGGCGGCAGACCTGACCCACGCGGAGGCCAGCCAGACGGTTTGGGGGCAAGGAGCCTGACACACCACGGGTAGGCCGTCCTAGGACCCTGACCCGGGCGCCATCGACGTAGGCGGGGAGAAGGCCCCGCTCACTGCACCGGGGGCAGGCGTGCTGTTCTTCGCGCCCGCCGACTACCTCATCGCCGTCAATGCCTCCGGCCAGTTCGTCGACCTGAGCAGCCACATCGACGCGCTGTACTTCGCACTGCCCACGCCGGCCACCGTCGCTTTTGGCGACGTCCACGTGCAGGGCCAGCTCGTCCGCTCCCTGCTGTGCGTGCAGATGCTGTTCAACGCCGTCGTCATCTCCACCGGCCTGTCCGTGCTGCCCAAGCAAATCGGCTCCTGGGTGCGCCGCCGCCCCAGCGCTTGAACCGCTCCTTTGCCGCCCGACACCGCCGCCACGCCAGGCAGATGCGGCAAAAAGGACACCGGGCGCAGCAGACGACGCTAAAGTGCGGGTTGTCGATCAACAGCGGGGATGGTCATGGGCGCGACGCGACGAACATTGCTGACCAGCCCAGGCGCGGCAGCGGCCTGCGGCCTGGTAGGCGCCCACGACTCACCCGCCGCCGCCGGCTCCGGCGAGCCTGCGGCCGACCCCGTCGCGCCGGTGGTCGACCCCATCGCGCTCGGCCCGGCCACGGACATCCCGGTCGGCGGGGGCAAGGTCTACAGCACCGCAATGGCCGTCGTCACCCAACCCGTGGCAGGCGACTTCAAGGCGTTCACCTCGACCTGCACGCACTGGGGCTGCCAGGTCACCGAGGTCGAGAACGACCAGATCATCTGCCGCTGTCACGGCAGCCGATTTTCGGCGAACGGCTCGGTCGTCCTGGGCCCCGCCACGCTACCTCTCGGCCCGAAGGCCGTCACCGTCAAGGACGGTCAGATCACCCTCGGCTGAGCACGGTATTTACCGCTTCGGGTCCTATGGCCTACGGTTTGTCCTGGCCCGACCGTGGCGGTTGCGTGGTGGCGATGCCCGTTTCAATGATCAGCTACCCGTGGTGTGGTTCACGGTTATGGGTGGGCTGGCGTCCATGTCGCGCCGGCATCACTGCTACGGAGGATTCCGCGCTCCTGAACGGCAGCAAACAGGTCTGCCTCGTGGGCTGCGAAAGCGCTATACCGCACACATTGGATGGCCGCGAGCGGACCTCCCCGGATGTCGGAGCTGCGCACTACGCTGGTCGGCATGGGCATGACACCCGCGCAGGTACGCTGTCCGCTTTACGCAGCTCTGCGTGATCCACGCACCACGCTCGACGAGCAGGAGGCGCTTGCCGCTGACTGGCTGAGAACGCAGTCAGGATCGCCGCTGATCCTCGCCAGCAGCATTGGCGACTACCGCGACAGCACGCTGGCCGATCAGCTTCCGGGCGCCGCGGTCGAAAAGCTCGGTCGGCGGACCGCCGTCGGACACAGTGGGCCGCTGCTGGTCGCGTGGCCCGCAGCAGAGAACCTTTCGCAGCTGCAGCATCTGGACCAGGTGACGGCGATCTGTGTCGTTGAGGGCGGCGGCGTTCTCCAGCAGCCATGGCTTCGCGCCCAGCGCGCCATCGATCTCGCCACCGGCATCCGTTTGGAAACGAGGTCCGGCTTAGTTCCAGAGGTCGTAGCCGTGGCGATTCAGTCGCTCGTTCCGATGCTCAACGGCCTCAGTTCGTCGTTTGACAAGCCAACCGTGATCGACGCGCTCTGCCGGCTCAAGGCCAGCGGCTACGAGGTCGACCCGATCGCGGTATATGAGTTCGCATTGCGCTCCGGTGCCGACGGTGATGAGGCGATACTGATGCACGAGGTGGCTACCGGGCTGCGCAGGGGGCACAGCTATCGACGGAGCCAGCGCTTCGGACCGGACATCATTCGCCACTGGGAGCAGGAGGCTGCTGCGCTCCCCAATCGCCCGTGAGCCAGGTGCCGCCAACCCGGCGGCGTGGAGCCAACTCCTGCGATGGTTCACCTGCCGTTTCCAGAGCACCAGCTCCCTGGCCGAATCTTGCCAGTCAAAGGGTTACTGCAGGAGCGGCAACCTGGCTCGCGTGGCCCCTAAGCCGACACCCAGTGTTCTGAAGCCAGGCAAGGCTCAACCACCTGCAGCTCTGCGAGGGGGCCTCGCCCGGCATGATTTCCGACCACACCCATGAGATCGACACCTTGAGTTTCAATCAAGTGATCAGGAGAGGAACTTCGCCTCGAGCGGTCGCCTGCCATCAGGCCCGCGTGTCCAAGTGGGGACATGGACACAGCTCTACAGCACCGGCAATGGAAACCGGTGTCCATGTGTCCCGACCCTAGTCCGTCGGGCGCCATATGGTCAACTCAGCCAGGCACCCTCCCCGAGCTGGGGGTACAGCCACTTGCCGAGCCTCTTAGGGTTGTTTCGTGTCCTAGTGGCAAAACTACACGACCCCTGTCCGCTAGTCCAGCTGGGGCACCAGAGGTCATTCTTCCTGGTGACTGGTCCAGGGCCGCTCGGCCGCTTCGCTGGCCGAGGCACCTGCCGAACCGCCGCACACCTGTTCGTCACAGGCGTCCGGCGACGGCGCCTGTCTTGCGGTGCCACTCGGTATGGGCGCTCGCAGTGAGCAGCTGGCCGGTCAGGTCACGGTCGTACGGCCAGGCCACCAACTGACGGTTGCAGGTGGACCGGTCGCGGCACCACCACCCGGCCGAGTCGACCCACAGCCAACCACGCAGACGCGCCAGGCGGCCGATGTTCTGGCCCCGTCGCGACCGTCGCACCAGCCGCATCGACGGAAGGCACCGCCCGGCACTCTGGTCTCATGAAACCTTGAAGCCTGCGAGCCGGCCATCGCTAATTACATGCGGAGCTACCTTGGGCGATGCCTGTCGCGCCACAATGCGTCCCGTGGATGTGGTATCACCATCTGATGCCTGACTACGACCTGAGCCGCCTCGGCACGCGGGCCTTCGAGCAGATGGTCGTGGCACTTGCCCGCAAGGAAATCGGGCCGGGCGTGCGGGTATTCGGCGACGGGCCTGACGGAGGCCGTGAGGCGACCTTCGACGGGACGATCAACTGGTCGGCCACGTCGCAGGGTGTGTCGACGAGTGCCGACTCTTGGGTCGGGTACACGGTGCTGCAGTCGAAATTCCAGATCAAGCCCAAGCCCGAGCCTCGCGACAACGCGGTGTGGTTGCAGGGCGAGATCAGCCGCGAGATCACGAAGTGGGCGGAAGCAGCCGAAAATAAGACACGCTCTCGCCTGCCCCGCTACTTGATCTTTATTACCAACGTCGACCTCTCTTCGGTCGCCGAGACCGGCGGGATCGACACGCTCACCAGTTTCATCCGCGGCAAGCTGCAGGACACAGACCTGGTGAGAAAAGGGCTGCTCGTAGAAGACTTCGCGATCTGGCATGCCGATCAGATTCGGTCGATGCTCGACGCGCATCAGGACGTGCGTTGGGCTTATCCCGGCCTGCTCACCGTCGGGGACGTGTTGTCCAGGCTCGGCTCGGCGTCCGTACCGCTCGGATCCATGGACCTGCAGGACCCGCTTCGCGAGGAACTGCTGCGTTCCGTCAGGCTCGACAGGTGGGTCAGGCTTAGCCAGGCCGGCGGTCCGGGCGACTCAAAACTATGGCTCGACGACATTGCCATCGATCTCCCGGCTCTGCTCGACGACGACAGGGAGAGTTCCGCCCACACGGTTCGCCACGTCCTGCAGTTGGGTGATTGCGTCCTTCGCCAGCGGCAGCCTGACCGCATCGGGCGCCCCAACGTCGTAATCGTCGGCGGCCCAGGCCAGGGCAAGTCCACGCTGAGCCAGTTGATCGCACAGGCGTACCGGGTATCCATGCTGACCGACGTGGACCTCGGCCCGAGCGTCAAAGAGATCGTCGACGGCACCCGCACAGCTCTGGACCGCCTGGGGCTCGCAGTTCCCCAGAATCGACGGTGGCCAGTGCGAGTCGATCTTGCTAAGTACGCCGAGGAACTCAGCGCCGGAACCGACACGACCCTGCTGCGATGGATCTCGTCGACCATCCAGAAGCGCACCGAGCAGGACATACAGCCCGCCCAGCTGCGCAGCTGGCTTCGGGCGTGGCCATGGGCACTCATCCTCGACGGCCTTGACGAAGTGCCGTCGGTCAGGTCACGCCGCCTTGTCTACCATCAGATCGATGACCTGCTGACCACCGCCGAGGACCTCGACGCTGACCTTCTCGTGGTGGTCACCACCCGGCCGACGGGCTATGACGAGCGGTTCCCATCAGAGCGTTACCAGCACGCCTACCTGCAGCGGCTGCCCGCCAAGGAGGCGGCTGAGTATTCGCAGCGGATCACTGACCGGCGCTTTGCCGACGACGATGAGATGCGGCGCAAGGTCGCTGACCGCATGCGCGACGCGTCGCTGGACCCGGTCACTTCCAAGCTCATGGAAACGCCGCTGCAGGTCATGATCATGTCGTTCATCGTGGAGAAGTACCCGAATCTGCCGCCGGACCGGTTCACCCTGTTCAATCTCTACTATCAGACCGTCTGCGACCGGGAGACAGCCAAGGAGATCCCGATAGCGCGCTTCCTGGCCGAGAACCGTCAGCGCATTGACCGGCTACACGAAGAGGTCGGACTGGTGCTGCAGGTGCAGTCCGAAGCGGCAGAGGGCGCCGAAGCGGCACTCGATCCTGAGCAGCTGGGCGAGCTGGCACGCCGGCAGTTGCGCGAGCGTGGTTTCCAGGCCGACGCCGCCGCCGATTATGCACGGCAGCTGGTCGACGCGGCGACCATGCGCCTAGTTCTGTTAACCCCCCGCGAAGGTGGCGTGGGCTTCGAAGTCCGCAGCCTTCAGGAGCTGATGGCGGCCCGCGCCATCACAGAAGGCCACGACGCCGATGTCGTCGCCCGGCTACGGCTGATCGCCCACAGTCCCCACTGGCGTAACACATGGCTGCTGGCCGCTGGCCGCCTGCTCGTGACATCCGAGCGGTTCGAAAGAGTGCTCATAGGTATATTGCGCGATCTCGACACGGATCCGCGCCGGCTCAGCGGCAGGTTCCCCACCGCCCCGCTGCTTGCTGCTGACATCGTTGAGGACAACCTCGCCGTTCGCCGCCCCAACTTCGAAAAAGCGCTGATCCAGCGCATGTTCACGGTTCTTGAGCGGCCGCCGGTAGTGGGGCTCGACCGTATCGCGAAAGCAATGCTCGGAATCGCTAAGACCCCCTATCGCGCGATGGTCTTCGACCGCCTGGCGTCTGTGGCGACCGGTAGCGCGGCCAGCCGCGCAGCCGCCGTCCTGATCTTGTTTGTGATGCGGACTATGACGAGGGAAAACGGCCCCCTCACCAGCATCCGTCTGGCCGGAGAGAAGATCCAGTTGTCCGAGGTCGAACAGCAGGCCATGAGGGGATGGCTGTCGGTTTACGATCCTGACACACCTCCGCGACCGACGGCTGGCGGACAGGAGATCGTCAAGTACCTTCTCGCGCAAGCTGCAAGTACAGGCCTGGTCGATCCCGATCTCGAGCTACTGCGGGACGGCCTGGAAATGCTGGCTAATGCGAATTTTCATCTCGTTGGCCCAGAGCCGAGCTTCGCCGTAGTGGAGTTGGAGCAGGTCGGTGACCCGCTGGCCCTTCTGCTCGCCGTGGAGAACGACGATGTGGCGATCTCACTCGAACTTGCGCTAGACACCGCTCCATCCAGCCACTGGGCGATCGAGGCCGTGTTGGGCCTAGGTCTGAAGCCGGCCTCAGATCGCCTTGCGGTCGGTCACCGAGTGATTGAACTCGTCACGGAATCCAGATCACGCAGCTCCGCCCTAGACGACCTGATCTCATAGGATTTTCCATCGAGGCTCGCCCACGATTTGGGTGGCTGCCTAGCGCAACGGTGTAACTCCTGAGCGAAATGAGATGGGCGCGGCGCGCCAGACATCTAAGTGAGGTCAAGCGTCGGCCAGCAGGGAGCGGTCAGGCGAGGGGTGTTCCATCCCTGCCATTGAAGCCGCCGACCGGCCGATCAGCGGCTTCGCGGCGCGGTGGCACCGAGCACGTCGACGACCGCCAGGACAACCGAGCACGGCCCGCAGGTCCAGCGGTACCGGTGCAGGTACTCTGCGTCGGCGACCAGGTAGCGCTGATGATCCTGGTGTCCGGCAGAAAGGCGGTCCAGCGCCGCCCAGAAAGGCACGCTACCGAAACGTTCCGCCGTGATCGTGACGTAGGGCGCGTGAGCGTCCGCGGGTTGGAGGTCGTCGGGCCTGCTCACAACAACATTGTGAGCGGTTGGCTCGGGGGCCCGGCGCTCGCCCCTCGCCTACACCGGTACAGGCTGAATCTCGCTTCAGACCTAGCGCCTGGGTGGTTCCCTATCGAGTTATCGCAGGCCAACCTGCATGAGTCCGACCGGCGTAGCGGTGTTCAGCGAACGAAGATCGTCGGCGGCGGACGCAGCGATCTGCCGAACCTCGGCATACAGTCTGGGCATCGAGACCCTCGTGCCCTTGGCGGTGCGCAACAGCGGGATGCGGATCTTGCCGTCGACGGCTTCGAACTGCTGCGCCTTGCGAAAGCGCGTCGGATGCACAGTCACCTGCTCACACAACACAGCGGGTAGTTCCAGCACCGGCCCGCTCGGCAGGCGGAGGCGCAGTCCCTCTGCGGGATCGTCGGCGCCCTTGTTGATATCGCTGATGTCGAGCCTGCGTACGTCTGCGGTTCTCACCCGTATGTCGAGCGCGAACAGCAACAGCATCACCGTGCCCGCACTGCCGCTGAACCTGCTTGCTGCGGTGCGCAGCAGCCGTCGCGTCTGATCAGCGGTCAACGCCGTCGTGTCCGGCTGGACCCGCCGGTCCGCCGATTTGGGATCACGGTTCTTGTTTGTCGAACACCAACTCAAGCGCCACTGGTGTCGTTGCTGGACTTCCGTCATCCGACGTGGCGGAAACGCTGAACAGCCGACCGTCTTCCGTGCGGTCAAACGTAAGGTTCATCGGCGTCGTGCCGTTGTCGAAGGCGAATGTGATTCGCTCAGATAGGGTGGTGTCCCCTTGCTGATACCGGTAGACCTTGTCGATCGGGACTTTCTGATCTATGACGTAAAAGAGACCACTGAAGATGATCTTCACGATGTCCACCGGCCCGATGTCCGTCTCAAGTTGGTAGCGTGTCGCGGGGTTCATGAAGGCGACGGCCAGATCTAGGTTTCTGCGTTCCCCGGACAAGATCTGTAACTCGAATGGCTGCGGCCCCAGGGCGAGCCATGCCTCGTGCAGCGACACAGGCCGCCCGCTCTGCTTCGACAACAGGACGGGAGTATCGTCGGTCGGTGTTTCCAGCGCGGCCTTGGCGTTTTGATGGATTTCCACGTGTCCGCAATCTGGATCGAGGCTGATGCTTGCGCCCGAGATCTGGAAGGTCCGCAATCGGACCTCCATCGTCTCGGCACCCATCCACTCATACACGTCGGCACGGCTGACCTCTTCGAGCACACGTAGTCGGATCCCTGCAGCTGTCGCTACCCGCGATGCTGCAGCTGAGAACCCCCTAGAGGAAACGGCGACGATGATGTCGACCCTCGTGTGGCGCTTTTTCGTAACGAGTTGTTCGATCCACGCAATGTCTTCTACCCGAGTCCGATCTCGGCATTCGAAGGCCATGAGGCTTTCCACACCGTTGACGACGCCCCGTACCGCAACGTCTACTTCGCGCTTAATGCCACCCACGTGGTCGTACACGAGGTAAGGCGAGATAATTTCAACCGGTGTGTCCGCCAAGATGTGCTCTAGATGCGCTACAAGAAGTTCAAGATCACGCCCTGCCCTTGCCATATTGGCACGGTATCGCATCCACTTATGACTGCTGGCGTAGCCGTAAGTCCACGGACTACTCGTCCCCCGTGGCCCGTGCGGCGGCTTCGGCGATCTTGCGCTCGGCGTCGTCGAGTATCTCGACGATGGATACTCCCTCCAGCAGCGCGACGCGGTGGGCGAGCTCCCGTGCGATCATGGCCGCCGCCGCGTACTTCGTGCTGATGATGTCTCCTGTCGCGGCCGCTGCTGCCGCTGTCATCCCGCGTGGCAGTCGCACCTCGCCGTAGACCTCGTTCCAGAGGTCGACTTCCGCCTCGCCGGTCTCAGCCGCCCGGAGGAGGCTCGCGAACTCGTGTACTTCGTGGGCGATCTGCTCGATCAGCTCGTCCTCTCGACGACGAGGATCCTCCGTCATGGCCGCGGGCCCCAGATGTCGTGCACGGCCAACTCGGGCGACAGAACGTGATAGGCCGACACCATAGTCAGCCCTTCGGCCAGAAATCTGCAGAACTCGCAGCCCGCGCAGGTCGGACCGTGTTCTCGCGCGACGCTCACGAACATGGCTGCGAAGTGGCCGAGGGCGTAGCTGGTGATCGTGGCTCCCCGCACGAACGCCGGTAGGTCGGCGGCGGCCTGCTCCATGTGCTCGACCATCGCGGCGAGTTGATCGGGGTCGGGGACGATCTCCATGACTCACTGTGCTCCTGCCCCAGCGCTCCCCGCTAGATCAGGCGGCCAGCCTTAAGGACCTTCCTTGCTCCGCCGACCGGCTGATCAGCGGCTTCCGGTCGCCCTCTGCGGTGGGCATGTCGACCCCACCTGGACTGCCATGCAGGCGCGCAACTTCAGCGGTAACGTAGCGCTGATGTCTGGTGTCCGGTGGGTTCGGGATGCAAGCCCGACCTGCGGTTGCGGTCGCGTCGGGCGGCAGGGTGCCTGGCCAATGCCCCTTCTTGTGGTCCGCCACAGGTCGCCGGATGTCGCCCCTGCCCCACACAATGGGTAGGTGGCTCGCACCCCCTCACCGCTGAGAAAGCCGCTGGAGCACCGTAAGCCCACCGACACCACCGTCAAGCGTCTGTACTCAACCGCTTTCGGCTGCTGCAAACCGGGCTGCGGTCAGCCGCTGTTGCGTCAGAGCGACAGCACGGATGAGTTTCTGCTCAACAGCCGCGTCGCCCATATCCACGCGCGTAGCGAAGGCGGTCCTCGGTGGGACCCGCAGATGAGCGAGAACGACAACCGCAGCTACGACAACTTGCTGCTGCTATGCATACCCCACGCTACCGAGATCGACGACACCTACGAGCACTTCCCGCCAGCGATGTTGCGGGAGTGGAAAAGCAGCGCGGTCGACGAGTTCGAGCGCACCAGGCGGAATTGGCCCCTCGACGACCGGCAGGTGGCCGAGATCGTCGCGGCGTCCTTTGATCCACGCCCCTTGCTGGAGACGATCGCTGCCAGCATGCCGTTCTCCGCTCGTATGCGCACTCGCGAGCAGGCACTCGAACGCACCGCCGCGAAGGCTCGGGCTAGACGGTCGGTGCGCCTGTCGGCGCTGGTTCCCGCGCAGAAGGTCGCGGAGGTGATCGCGTGGATGGCTGGCAACGAGGAGCACCTGGACGTCGTTCCCGAGGGCTCGGTCCGCGTCCTTGTGGCTCCGATGGGCGCAGGTAAATCGGAGCGTGCTTTGCGTTGGCTTGAAGAGGGCTTGGGGATCGCGGAGTCGAATGGTGAGCGCGACGTCCCGTTATGGTTGAACGCTCGCGAGATCACTGGCAGCTTGGAGTCGGCTGTCGGTGACGGTCTCGGCGCTGAGCCTGCCAACGGTTGCAGGATCGTCATCGACGACCTGGACGGTGTCTCGCTGCGAAAGGCCGATCATCTTCTGATGCAGGCCCGTGAGCTTGTTACGGTCTGGCCGCGTGCCTGCGTCCTTGCGACCGCTCGGCCGGGAGTGCCCGTACATCAAGGCGAGGTTGTCCGGGTAGAGCCGTGGCCGAGGCGGCGCGGCGGGGACCTACTTCGTCTGCTGGTAGGTGAGCGGATTCCTTGGGGCATTTGGGCGCCGGAGACGTCGGCGCTGTTGGGGAGTCCGCTGACGGTGCTGGCCTTCGCCGCTCGCATCAACGCCAGCGGTGACACGAATGTCACCCGGCTTGAGCTGCTCTCCGACGTGGCCGGCACGATCATCAGGTCGCGCCTCGCGGAGCAGGCCACCGAAGAAACGTGGCGTGACCTCGCGCAACTGGCGATCCGGATCCTCGACAGCTCCTCTGCCGTGCGTACGTCCTCGTTCGGGATCGAGCCGCGTGTGCGCAAGATGACGGCCACGGACTTGGTTGTGGACGACGAGGGCCTACTGTCTTTCGCCCTGCCGCTGTTTGAGCAACACTACGGCGCCCAGGCAATCATCTCCGACGCTGTAGACCTGGATACGATCGCCGCCCCAGACGCTTTCGCACGGTGGCGGTACGCCATCGCCTTCGCTGTCGCTTCTGGTGAGCCGCGGCGGCAGGAACAGCTCATGAAGCGTCTGGCTCAGCTCCATCCGGCTGCGGCATCGTGGGTGCTGAGCGAGGTCGCACCGGACGGACGCGCCCATACCGAGCAGTGGAACGAGCTCACCGACGGGAAGATCATCGCGATGATCAAGAGCCGCGGCGGTGCTGCCGGCGCCTCCGTGTCCTCTACTCCGGCCGTCGTGGCGGCCGAATGGCTGCGTGAAGCCCAGCAGGCACTGCTCGACGGTGTCGGTCCGCTCGCGCAGTCCTTGGCCGCCCACCACGACGGCCAGCTCGTCCAGTGGGGTGCCTGGCTGCAGTCGGCGTACCTGACGGTGGCCGAGGCGCGTGACAGCGCCCGGCCACCTGCAGTCACTCAGCTGGACTCGATCCACCCCGACATCACCATCAGCGCAGGCTGGGAGCGGTGGACCCAGCAGACGTTCCCAGACGCCGAGTTTGGCCGCTGGCTCTGGGCACGAGAGCGCCTGCAGGAGGAGCTGCATCGCATCCTCCAACGAAGGACACTGCCGCTGCCAGCACAATCACGCCTTGCTGCTGAACGCCTGTGGTACCTGAGCAACTTCGTGATCAAGTTCAGTGCCGGGCGGGTGCCCGACCGCATCGAGGTAGGCCCGCTGCGTGACAAGGTCGCCGAATGGATGGACAACGTTCGAAGCTCCGTCAACTCAACCTGGCAGGGCAGCGGCGGCTCCGTGGAGTCGGACGACATCCGCTGGCTCGACGCCCAACTCGAACACGTCACGGCAGATGTCCTGGAGCCGCCGTGGCCGCGTCCTGACCAGCCCCATCGGGCACGAAGGTGGGCATGGGAGAGCTACTCTCCGGAGTTGACGCTTTCCATCGCCCAGGGTGTCTTACGTGATGCGCTGGCCGGGTACCGCGACCTCGTGGAGACCAACTTCGCCGCCTTCGGCGTCGCGCTTGGCCTGCAGAGCATCCTCCCCGTGCGGGCTGATGGCTTCGTCGTCAGGCCCGACGAGGGTAAGGATGCCTGGTCCGTGAGGATGATCGTCAGCCTGACACACGATCTCACAGTCGGCGTGCGCGACGACGCACCTATCGAGCTACGGCTGATCACCGACGACTCCCAGGGGATCGTCCGCGAGTTCGCCGAACCTCGAGTCCAAAATGCGCGGCAGGTAGCCTTCGGCCCGTCTCCGATCGACCACCTCGCTGTCCGCTTTAACGCGATGCGACCCGCTACCAACCTCGCCTACGAGTGGCTCATGCGCGATCTCAAGTCAGTCGGCTGGCTCGACAGGTCCATCCGTTATAGCGACTGACGGCCGGCGATCTCATGCCAACGCGGACGCGCCGAGGGCATCGCGGCGTCCTGCGCCTGAACGGGCGGCACGGGCGGAAGCTGGGCGAGAACGTCTGCATGAGCGCCGGTGGCCAGGTTCATGGCCGAGCACGTGTCGCACCGCTCCTGCTGATCGCAGCCTTCGGCGGTCAGCAGGTTCCGGACGTGCACGAACGCCCGGGACGGGTCATCGGTCTTTACGGCATACCAGGTGCCCTCGCATGCCTCTCCGGTCAGCCCAGCGGCAACGTCGTGGCGCATCGGCTGGTACAGGCGGCGACAGTGGTGCCGGAGCAAGTAGAGGTGGTCGAAGTGGTCGACGAGGTCCGACTCGGGCTGCTCCTGCCGGTACCAGTCTGCGGCAGCAGCGCGGTCGCCAGGGCCCCAAAGGAGCTGCGCCGGATAGGTGGTTGTCTCATGGAGCGCGTCAAACCCGAACAGGCCCAGGCTGCCGGGACGGTTAGGCTCATCGACGGCCCGCACGATCAGGTACCGCAGCCCGGCGACGTCCCCGTCGGCCAGCAGGTGCTCGGCCGGTTCGGTGTACTGGTCCCCGTTCACCGGGTTCCAGGCAAGCGTCATGATCTGGCGTTCGGCCAGCTGAGGGTAGAGGCGACCGCCTGGTGTCCGATGGTCCCACAGCTGATTGATGATCTCTGCCACGTCCTGGAGCTTGCCTATGGCGCTGGTTGGCATGTCCAGCTGGTGGCCGTTGGAGTGGGCGACCCAGTTCCGCAGATCAGTGAGCGTGGCCTCGATCCTCTGATTGGCCTGGCCGCGAAGCAGACCTTCTGCCCGCGCCCAGCTCCGTAGTCCATCGAGCATTCCGTTGAATGCGATCTCCTTGCCCAGGGATATGCGAAGCTTGGCACCCCTTCGCGCGGCCCTGACGACGTCCTCATAGCTCGTGGCGGACACGGTCCGCTCCACGCCGTTCTTCACGAACACGAGGTGGCCGCCGGTGAGCTGCATGAACCGGTCGCGCAGCGCCTGCTCGATGACGAGCAGGGCATGCTCGCCCACCAGGGTGAAGATCTCGTAGCAGAGCACACCGTAGGGCCATACGGTGCGGAGCATGTCGAAGCGGGCTCGCGTGCCCTCGGCGACGTCGTCGGCCAGTGTGATGGCCGCGATCGACTCCCGCTGGTAGCGTGCCGCCGCTTCGTCGGTGAACCGCAGGCCGAGGCCGAGGCCGCCGGGCAGGAAACGCAGCGTCCGGCTGTCGGTCTGGCGCAGCTGGTGCAGAACGTCTTCCGATGTGGTTGTCGCTTCGTCGGTGCTCACAGGCGACCATGGTGCGGTCTGGGTGGCGGGGCGACAAGTTAATACCTCGTCCGGGTGGTTTCAGGTCCAGCCGTGGAGCTGCACGTCATCGGGCGTCAGATCTGGGCGGGAGCGGTGAAACTTCGAGGAGTGCCGCCAGCGCCCGAACTCCCAAGCCGTGTCGTGCTCGACCTCCACTACCAGCAGCGGCGGAACCTGTCGATACGGCAGCGGCTCGGTCACGCTGAACTGGCCGGCCCACGCCGCGGGTAGCCGGTCTGGCCACGAGTGAACGGCGGGTCCAGCGAGCTCTGCCACGACGCCGAGCAGCGCTCCGACTTCACGGCTCTGCGCCCCGGTCAGCGGGCGGGTTCGGCCGACGTAGCGCAGAGTGCCGTTGCGGTCCAGCCGGCCCAGAAGCAGCGTGGCCGGCTGCCCAGGCGGACCGGTGATACCGCCAACGATCGCCTCCGCAGTTGAGGTCGCGCGTAGCTTTCGCCAACCTCGTCTGCCAGGTTCGTAGGCGGAGCCTCGGCCCTTGACGACCAGGCCTTCGGCGCCAGTGGCGGTGGCGTGGCGCAGCCAGGAACGGGCCTCGTCGGCGTCGCAGGTCTGCGGACACAACTGCAGCTGGGGCGGGGCGTCCGTCAATAGCTGTTCCAGTCGAACCCGGCGTTGCCACAGCGGACGTCGGCGCAGGTCGGTGTCTCCGTCGTGCAGCAGGTCGAATAGGACGAGGACGGCTGGATGGCGCAGCGACTCGCGGGCTATGGCACGTCCGGCGGTGAGCCGCCGGTGTAGCAGCGTGAACGAGGTCCGGTCCGCACTGGCGTCCCATATCACCAACTCACCGTCGACGACGGCGCCCGGAGGGAAGGCGCCTTGCGATGCCGCGACTATGTCGGGGAAGTACGGGCCTAGCGGCTTGAGTGCACGCGACTGCAGGTAGGGGGTCCGGGAGGCGAAGAGCACGCAGCGGTAGCCGTCCCACTTGATCTCGTAACAGCACCCGCCGGCGCAGCTGTCGGGCGCGGGCAGATCGGCGACCGGCTCAGCCTGCATCGGTTTGATCGGTGGTCGCATCTGCCTACCCCGCTGAAGGGACCCGCACCAAGATCCAAGGTATCTCGCGACGCACGCCGAAGGGTAGCCACCAGGTGGACGGGGCCCAGCTGAAGGCGGTCGGGCCGCGGCAACCCGCCCGGCGTGCTGGACTCCACGTTCGGCAAGGATAACGCCAAATTGTGACAAAGCGGTCATGGGTTATATCCGCAGTTCAACCACAGCATCGCGATGCGCAGCGTGGCAGGGAGGGCAGGCCCGCACGACCTTTTGCGGCGTTGTGACGCTTGCCGGGGAGTCCCTCCGGCGGCCTCGTCGGCGGATCTGGCCTGGCCGAGCCTGCGTCAAGGTCAAGGCATCCGGGCGGGTGAGACCCCTGGGCGCAATGACTCCCCCACCCTCCGATGGGGGTATCGTGTCGAGGTTCCACTCATGTCGTTGGGCTCAAAGCAGGCGTAGCTGAGGGGTGGCGGGGTGTCGCTAGAAGGACTTTCACGACGCATCGTACGGGATCTTGTGGCCGGGGTTAGCCCTCTTGACGCAGTCGAGCGCGGCCACCAAATCGATATCCTCGGCTGGATCGATGCTGGCCATGATTTGTTCCGGGTGAACCCTCCAGCGGATCCTCCCAAACACCTAGCGGTGTACTTCGCCTTGTTCGACGACGATGAAGGCACCGTGATGATGGTCGACCATAAGAAGGCCGCGGCGTGGTTGTTGCCCGGTGGCCACGTCGACCCGTATGAAGACCCACGGGTTACCGCTCTACGCGAGGCTGAGGAAGAGCTTCAGATCGCTGGCAAGTTCCACGATCTGACCGGAGACGCCCCGTTGTTCGTGTCCGTGACCGAAACCCGGGGCGCCCACAGCCACACAGATGTGACTCTGTGGTTCGTGCTCAAGGCCAGTCAGCGAGAGCTGTTCCGCCCCGACCCGGGTGAGTTCGAGGCGGTCGAGTGGTTCCCTTTGCGGGGCACCGACTGGGACGGGGACAGGTTCGACCCAAACATGGCGCGGTTTGTCAGGAAGCTCGATCAGTTGGCGTCGCAGTAATCTCGGCGCTGGTCGGAAACGGATCGTCCTCCGTTCGTGAACACCACAGGCTGCCCGCCGAACAGGCACGGGTGAGTGCGTCGTGTAGGACCGGCTGGCTCTGCAGACTGTCGAGCAGCGCAGCGGAGAAGACCGATCCTGCCCCTTGAACCTGCTTCACCGCGACCTTAAGGGCTGGGGCGTGGACGACGGTGTCGTCTGCATGGTGGACCGCGAAGGCGCCGAGGTGGCCAGCGGTTACGACAGCGACGTCGGCGGCGGCGGTCTGGGCCAACTGGACCGCGAGCCGGCCCGCGGCGTCAGGGTCGGTGTGGGAGGCATTGGTCTGCACAACGCGAGCTCGTGTCGTGGCAGGCCCACGCAGCCATCCTGGCAGCGGTCCACCGCCGAGGTTGAGGTAGATGTCGACGCCGAGGTCACATGCCGCATCGAAGACGCGCCGTGGAGCGTCGCCGAGGACCTCGTAGCAGTCGATGTAGACGGCAGATGCGCGGTGTAGTGGGCTGAGGTCGATGTCGTTCAGGATCGAGTCGATGCCGCGTAGGCCGGAGAACCAGGTACGGTTTCCGGCTTCGTCGCAGACCACGGTGTTGACCATCGTTGCCGTGGCCATGGCTGCGAGTGGTGTGGGTACACCCCAAGTGCCGAGCCGGTCGGTGATGAGCTGACCTTGGGGGTCGTCGCCGATGGTGTTGGTGAGCAGCACGGGTTCCCGGCCGAGGGCGGCCAGGGCACCGGCGACGATGGGTCCGTCTCCCGCGAGGAAAGAACCGGTGCTGATGATCTCGATGCCGTAGTTGAGTTCAGGCATGCGCGGCACGCGCAGGGTATGGACGGCCGCGAGGTAGCTGAAGCAGGCGATGGCGGATCTGGTCACGTCGGCTCTCATTCAAATGCAGGTGTCGATGCTGACGAGGATGGCCGAGTGGTCGGTGAGCACCCCGGTGCGGGGGTAGTGGTCGTAGGTGCAGCTGGTGAGGTGCCCGGCCGCGGGGCTGACGAAGATGTGGTCGAGTCGTTGGGCACCGTGCAACGGGTTGGTCCAGCTGTGGTCTTCGCCGTCAGGCTGTACGGCACGGTAGGCGTCGTTGGCGCCGAGTTCGATCAGGCCCCGGTAGAAGGCGTAGTCGTGGTCCCGGAAGTGCGGCAGCGGGGGCCGGTGGCCGGGTTCGATGGTGTTGAGGTCGCCGCCGATGACTACGCGTTTGGCGGCGTTGTGCCGTAGCCAGGCCAAGCAACGGCCTTGGAAGTCCGCCCGGCTGGCGCTGCTTAGGTCGGTCATGCCGTTGGCGGGGCCGTAGATGCCGACCAACTGGATCTCCCCGGCCTTGGACGACAGCGTCGCGGCGGTGACCCGGCCGTCGAATGCTGTCAGGTCTGCGGGCTTCACATCGGCGAATCCCTTGACCGCCAGGGCGCAGAAGTGTTTAGCGTTCTGCCAGCCGGAAGGCAGCACGGTTTCGTAGCCGGTGGCACGAAGGCTCGCGATCAGGCGACGGCCGCCGTCGCTGGGGTGCAGTTCGGTCAGGATCAGCGCGTTACTGCCGGTCGAGGTCAGCCACTCCGCAAGACGTTGGGCGCGGTTGACGGATGGACCTTGGACGTTAAGCGCGCACACCGCCAGCTGCCGGTGGGCGAGTGTGTCGTCGACCGGCTGGCTGAAGGCTCCGAAGAGCAGATCCTGGATGGCGTCGCTCATGCGGCAGGTCCGACGGGGGTCTTCAGCAGGTTTGTAATGTGGGCGGCACTTTCGACGAGCTGGTCGGCGGTCATCTGTTTGGCGGCACGCTCCTGCGGGGTTTCGGCGGCTTGGCCGTAGACCCAGAAGAACCGGTGCTGCTCGCGGTCGAGGATCAGGAACCTGTCTTTGGTAGCCGGTCCGCGTACCAGCAGCGAGAGGGTGTCTGCTTGCGCCTGGACGGTGTGGACGCTGGTGTGATGCAGGACGTAGCAGTCACCTGGCCGCTCGATGCGTTCGTGGATGGGGACGAGTGTGTCGGGGTCGAGGTCTTCGGTGAACGCGTCGTCGCGGCCGAAGACGCGGTGGCGGTACCGGCCGCGCAGGATGTTGCTGGCGAAGTTCCAGCGGTGGTTGTGGGGCCGGTCGAAGTAGCCATCGCGGTAGCGGTGCAGCCGCACCCGGATGCCGGGGTGAGGCAGGTCGGCGAGGACGAGTTTGTCGAGGAAGTCGTAGCGTTCGCACATCGCGGCCAGGTGGGCGTCGCCGGGTAGTCGCTGTACGAGTGCGGGCAGCAGGTCGGGTTCGCTGGCGACGGCGTCGAACAGCGTGGTGCAGCCAGCCAGGATCGAGGACGTGTCGTTCCAGTCGAGGGCCGTGAGGCCGGCCAGGGCAGGGTGGTCCAGCGGCGTTGAGGTCATGTGGGCCTTCCTTCGGTGGCACCGTAGGGCGATTGGTCGAGGGTTCGTTTGAGGTGGGGATGCAGGCGGTAGAACTGCCGTGCCCCGTCCGCGGGTTGCGCTGTCGCGGGCGGCAGCTGCCCGGTCGAGGTGACGTGCTGGGCTGCCTGTAGGAGCAGCTCCAGCTGTAGCTGCTTGACCCGGTCTTTGAGGCTGGCCAGCGGGGTCGCTGGCACGACGGCGGAGGCGAGTACAGCTCCGGCGTCGACTTGGGTCGCGGCCAGGTGCAGCGTGCAGACGACTGGATCTCCGTTGATCAGGGCCCAGCCGACGGCGTCCATTCCGCGGTAGTCCGGCAGGGAGCCGTTGTGCGCGTTGATGAAGCCGATGCGAGCGGCGGCCAGGACGGGTTCGGGGACGATCGGCATACCGACCAGGACGACCAAGTCGGCAGCGGCCGCGGTGAGCGCCTGGGCGGTGGCGTCCCATCCGTGAACTTCGACGGGCGTGAACCCTGCCGCCGGCTGGGGTGGCGGGGCGATGCTGTCGTCAGCTGGCGGATACCAGGCGCTGGCGTACGCGGACTCCGCCGCGGTGTGTCCGGCGCCGTGGCCTGGTGTGAAGCTGAAGACGTGCGCGATCGGTACGCCGTGTTGGCGTGCCATGTGCAGGAACCGCATGGCGCCAGCTGACCCGTGGCCGTGCAGGACTGCGATTCGTCCGCCGCGGCGCCCGGTGGCGGGTCGTGTGAGCGCCCGGGTCGACGACCCCGGGTCCTCTTTCGTGAGGGCGTGGTTTCTGAGCTGCTGCACGAGGTGATGTGTCGCCTGCTGGAGGAGTCCGGCGACCACCACCGCCTGTGCCCGCAGCTGCGGATCACCGCCGGCAGCGGCGTTGCCGCTGGTTAGGCGGATCCAGGCCGCCCCGAACAGCTTGCAGGCGGCGTTGAGGAACCGTGCGTCGCCGCTGTTGGCATGGACGGCGAGCCAGTGCTCGGCCAGCCGAAGCCACGTGATCGCTTCAGTTGGCGTCAGGCCGGCGACGGCCTCTGCGACCGGCGGGCGCCACAGGGCAGATGTCTCGAACGCGTGCAGCAGGCGCACGTCGTCGCCGGTGGGCGGCGCATGTCCGGGCGTGGGGTCCGAGGCCGGGATGTCGGGTGGCGTGGTGAACGGCAGGCGCCACGCTGTGGCGGCCAGCAGCGCGGAGGCCAGGTCCGGCATGTGCCTGGCTCCGGACCCGGTGGCGTCGGCGGCCAGTTCAGCAGCGACCTGGGGCAGGCAGAAGTCGCCGTCGAGTGCGCTGTGGACGGGAAACCGTCCGACGGTCGTTGATGTGGTCATCGTGCGACCGCTTCGGTGACTTTCAGCAGCGAGGCGAGGTATCCGTCCACCAGCTCGGTGTCGCCGGGGTAGCCCCAGATCGGGATCTTGAGGAAGGTGCTTTCGAAGGCCTCGACACCTGGCAGCGCGGGAGCTGGACCGGCAGCGCGCGGCGTCCACGGCTCGTAGGGGTCGTGGCGCTGGAACAGCGGTTCACCGGCCAGGTTGCGGGTCGAGCCTGGTGCGTCGACCTCTCGGGCGCCTTCGGCGACGACGAGGTCGATGAATTCGTCGCGGGTGACGGTGGCAGCTTGTGGGTGGAACGCGAAGCCGATCACATACAGGCCGTGGGTGCCGTGTTCCGGTGGTACGACGACGGGGGTGAGGACCGGGTTGCCGGTCAGGCCGTCGACGAAGGTGGCGAGGTTGGCGCGGCGGCGTTTCTCGATGTCGGCTGCGTGCTGCAGCTGGTGGACACCGATCGCAGCACCGATGGTGGTGATGCGGTGTTTGAGGCCCATGCCGGTGAACGCGAACGGGTAGATCGGCGAGTCGCGGTCGATGTCGGACAGCGCCCTCTTGTTGTAGTGGGCGTAGAGGATGGCGAGGTCGCGGTGCGCTTTGAGCCGCGTGGTGAGGAGTCCGCCTTCGCCGGTGGTGATGGCCTTCTGGTTGGTGGAGAACACGGCCATGTCGCCGAACGTCCCGATGCGCTGGCCGTTCCAGGAGGCGAAGTGGGCGTGGGAGCAGTCCTCGAACAGCAGCAGCCCGCGGCTTTCGCAGTACGCCGCGATGTCGGTCATGGCGCAGGGGTTGCCCCACATGTGGGTCACGATGACCGCGCGGACGTTCGGGGCCATGACGGCTTCAATGCTCGCAGCGGTGACGTTGCCGTACTCGTCGGCGTCGGCGAAGATCACCTCGATGCCGTCGAACGCGAAGGGGCTCGCGGTCGCCAGGAAGGTGTAGGCAGGAGCGATGATCGCGTCACCGGGTTTGAGGTCGGCGATCCGACCCATGGCGTGGATCGCCGCGGTGCCCGACGCGAACGACACCACGTGCTCGGCACTGGCGAACTTGGCGAACTCCTTCTCGAGCTCGCCGATGATGCCGGAGGCGTCCCGGTCGGAAAGGGACCGGTGCGCCTGAACGATGATCGCTTGTTCCAGGCTGGCGTTCATGTCGGGCCAGCGGTAGTGCGGTCCTGGGATGTCGAGGGTTTTGGCGCCGCCTCGGGCGGCCAGGGTGGTCATCGGCGGGAACCTCCGTAGGTGAGGGTGTCGTGGTGCCTCAGCTCGGCGACGATCGGAGACAGCCGTGCTGCGGTCTCGGGGGCTTGTTCGTCGGCGTCGACGAGCAGCGTGGGCCAGCCGCGCCGGACGGCTGTTTCGCGCAGCAGCCGCTGGCCGTCGGTCTGGTAGGTGATGAACGTTTCTTTGCCGAGGTCGGGCAGCGCGGCGTGCATGCCGAGTTCGGCGGGGCGGAACTGGCCTTCGCGGCGGTCGTAGAGCGCGGCCGGGTCCGCGGTGAGCAGGATGACCGCGTCGGGCATGCGGACCCTGCTGAAGGTGGCGTCCAGGACGGCCTGGTCGTAGCCCTGCAGGATGAGTTTGGAGAAGAACTTGTAGACCCAGCCGTCGACGATCACGTCGAGGCCGGCGTCCAGCAGTGGTCCGATCACCGTCGTGGAATGGGCGGTGAACCAGGCGGCCTGCAGCGGAACCCAGAAGCTGTCGGGCAGGTCCGGGCTGTCGCCGCTGCCCCACAGCATCGTCGACAGATGCCCCATGAGCCCGGCGGAGTATGCGGAGGTCGCTGACATCTGCCGCCGTGACACGTACACCAGCCGGCCAGTCGGCGGGTCCTCGCCAGCGGCTTTGAGCCCCTGTTCGTAGTCGAGGTCGGCGACCATCCGGGCCAGGGTTGTCTTACCGACGCCGTCGCCGCCTTCCAGAGCAAGGAATCGTCCGGCCATGTTCGTACCTCTCATCTAGTTGCCGCAGGATTCGGCGGCGTTGATCAACTGCCAGCCCGACGCCGCCCGCCACCGGCTGTGCTCATCGACCATCAGTTGCCGCGCCGAGGCGGGCAGCCGAGGCCCGGTCTCTGCGACGGTCTTGTCCATCACCTCGGCCATGTCCGCAATGGCGGAGTCCATCGCGGCCCGAAGCCGTGCGTCCAGGCCGGCTTCGTCGGGGTGCTCCGGGGGGAACTGCCCGATCAGGTCCAGCATCCGGCCGAGCAGGTCGAAGGCCGCGGTCTTGATTACCACGCGGGCGGAACGGACCGCGTGGTAGGCATCGCCGTCGAGGATCTTCGTCAGCGACTTGAACGTGTAGTCCAACGCGAAGTTGCGGTCGACCCACAGCTGGGCGTGGTGTGAGGCGCGGCCGATGCGCCAGTCGGCGAAGTCGGCGTCGACCCGGCCCATCGACGGACGCATCGCGCCGGCGAGACCGGCCTGCGCCACTTGCTTGGTATAGGCGGCGCCGATGAGGCACTCCATGCTGACCAGCAGGTACGAGATCGCGCTGTAGAACGGCTTGCCGGTGCTGTGCTGCGCGACGAACTGCTCGTCGCGGACTCCGTCGACGATCTGTTCCACGCTCAGGTGCGCAAGGGGACGCAGTAGTAGGTCGGTGCGGCCCTGGAACGCATGGGTGGCTGCCAGCTCGTCAGCGGTCATGAGATGGTCGAATGTGATGTAGGTGAAGCGCGGCGGGACACCCAACGCGGTCAGTGTCCGGATCGCGAGCGCGTTCTGCTCGCCGGTGGTCTCTTTGTTGAAGCGGGTGAGGATGGAGTCGACGCCGGACTCGACGCCGAACAGCATCCGGCGCAGGCCATAGTCGACCAGTTGGCGCCACATCTGAGCCCGTTCGATATGCCATGCGCGGCTTTGGTCGGGTAGCACGACCTGGTCGACCCGGCACGATGACTCCCACCGGTAGCCGTGGTCGTGGAGGGTCCGGCCGAGCGACAGTGCACGTTCGACGACGTTGTCGCCGCGGCCGATGAACTCCTCGTCGACGAGGTAGAGGGTCCGGCTGATGTCGGGATGCTGGTCGAAGACGGTGCCCATCGCGCGTAGCAGCCATGGCAGGTTGCTTCCGTCCGGGCCAGCCCAGATGCCTTTGTGTCCGCGGGGGCAGAACGAGCAGAAGTTCGTGCACCCACGTGATGCCTCGAGCTGGGCGACGCCGTGATGGGCGAAGGTCGTGGCCAGCAGGTCGAGTTCGGGCAGGAAGTCGGTCTGGTTTCTGTTGGAGGTCACGGCGTTGCGGCGTACACCGATCTGCAGGCCGCCGCCGTGGGCCGCCCCGGCGTAGCCGATGCCGTTGACATGCGCGAGTTCGATGTCGCCGTGGAAGTAGGCGATGATGTCGGCGATGGTCGGCTCGCCGGCGCCGCGGGCGACCAGCAGGCGTGGGTACTGCTCCAGCAGCAGGCGTTCGTTGCGGGCGGTCAGGCTCCCGCCAGCGAGGACCACGGGCGGCTCGGGACGAGCGAACAGCTCGTCAAGCAGTTCGATCATCAGGTCGTGCTGCCCGAAGGTCGCCGAGATGCCGACGATGTCGGGCCGGTCAGCGTCGACGGCGGCGAGCACATCGGCCGGCGAGACGCCGAGCTGCATGTCCATCAGACGTACTTGCCCGGACAGTGTGGATCGCGCAGCGCGGGCGAGGTCGGAGATGGCCAGCGGGAACCGCGGCAACGGAAAGGTCTCCTTGTGGTACAGCGCCGTGAGCAGGATGTTGGGGCGCAGCAGCCGCCGCTGGCCTTCCGGTGTGATCGTCGCCAGGGAGCTGTCCTGCGCCGGGTCGGCGACGGCGAGGTGGTCCCTTGCCCAGGTGGGCCATGCCCGGTCGCGCAGGGTGCGGCCGGACAGCTCGGCGAGCACCCAGTCGTCGCTGGCGGGGACCTTGGCGATCAGGAGCCGGTGGTCGAGGGTTCCGGTGAGAGCCACGGGCGTCTGCAGGTGTGCGCGCAGCCGGTCGACGGTGGCCATCGGCTGGGTCAACTCGTCGTCAAAGCCGGCGAGTGTGGCCGCTGCGCTGTGACCGGTTACCAGTTGGAGGGCGTTTTCCAGGCGTTGCTTGGGGGTGAGCATCCTGTGGACTCCATCGATGGCAGGGCGGGGACCGCCCACGGGTATGAGGGTGTGAGCCATCGAGCTCGCAGCGTGATTGCTGCGGGCTTGAATGAGGAGCGGGAGAGCTAGATCGCTGCCGGCGGGTCAGCGGTGCTCGTCGACGAACACCTCCCCGGTGCCGTCGAGCTGCTGCTGGACGCCGGACATGATCGATCGTGCGACGGCGATGTGGGTGTCGTCGGGGCGCATGCGCAGCGCGGCGAGGTTCTGCTCGACTTGGTCTGCGGTGGTGAACCCGGCCAATACCGCTGCGTCGTCGAACCTTGTCAGGCATGCCCACAAGGCGACCGCGACCAGGTAGGTGGGGTCGTCTCCGATCACCTGCTGCAGGTCGCGGATCCCTTGGTTGATAATCGATTTGGCGTCGGGTGTGAACCATCGCCTGCGGCTGCGGTGATCGCCGGGTCCGAAGTTCCGTTCGCGGCCGGATGTCGTGGCGGCGGTCAGCAGGCCTTGGCTGAGCGGCTTGTTGAACAGCACGCCGCAGTCGTGCTCGGCGGCCAGTTCGAGGATGCCGGTCAGCCGCGACGCGGGGGTCAGCAGGTTGTCGCGTACGGCGAGGACCTCTGGCTGGATCTGGCCGAAGATCCGGCCGAACCTTTCGATCTTGTCGGTCCTGTCCCCGGTAACTTGCAGGCGTTCGGGGGCGTAGCGGTGTGGGCCGCGCATACCGACGGCCCGGATCAGGCCTTGGCTGCGGAAGGAGCGCATCGCCTCGACGGCGCCGTGGAGCCAGCGGTCATCGGGCCCGAAGTCCGGGTGATGCAGGAAGTAGACGTCGAGGTAGTCCGTGCGCAGGTTGTCCAGGCTCTGTTCGAGTTGGCGCCGCATGTGGCCGGGGTGGTAGCCGTGCTCGGCGGTGCCGGCGAAGTAGCCGACTTTGGACGTCAGAGTCAGGCTTTCGCGGGGAACCTCGCTGACCAGGTGGCCGAGCAGACGCTCGGACCGGCCGTGGCCGTAGACGTCGGCGGTGTCGAAAAGCCTCGCACCCAGCTCGTATGCTTTGCGCAGGCCAGCGGCTGATGCGTCGTCGTCGGCGGTGGACCAGCCCATCGGCATGCCGAGGTTTTCGGCGGGGCCGCCGATCGCCCAGCAACCGACGCCGACCGCCGGTACGACGATGCCTGTCCGGCCGAGCCTTCGCTGTGCGAGGTGGTCGTTCACTCGCGCCCCCTGTCCTGATAGCTCGTGAGCTGTCTATTTTCCGGGGTGCACGACGATGTCGGACAGTGGCAAGCGGCGACTCCGACAATCCGCTGACATTGACACTCGCTATCGACAGCGAGGTGATCGTGCCGCTACCGATACGGGTTCACCATACGGAGATCAAAACAGTGTTCCCGCGGTCACGGGCGAGGAGGCCTCGTACGGGAGGTGGTCGACCCTGACGTCGAATTGCGCGGACACGGCAGCGTGGTCGGTGAGCAAGTCCGTCCGTGGCCGGTGGTCGTAGGTACAGGCCATCAGACGCGGCAGGAGCTTCGGCGAGAGGTGAATGTAGTCGAAGCAGTAGGGGTTTCCCGAGCGTCCGTGCCAGGAGTGCTCCTGTTGTGCGTGCAGGTGTCGGTAGGCGTCAACGAGGCCTAGGTCGCCGGTTAGGGCGTCCATGAAGCCGTACTCCCAGGAGAGGAATGTTCCGCGGTACGCCGGATCGTGGTCACGCGTGATGACGTTGTAGTCGCCACACAGAACCAGCCCGTCGCGCTGCTTCGACGGCATGTCCTTCAGCGATGTGACGAGGCTGTTGAGGAACTCCCGCTTCTTGCCGACTTTGTCAGCGCTGCGGTCGCTGGACGGAACATAGATCCCGTACACCGTCACCTCGGGATCGGTTTTAACCGAGCAGGCGACCGCGCGGCCGGGCAGCGACAGCGAACCCGTCAGGTCCGGCAGGGGTGTCAACGGTAGGCGGCTGACGATCGCGCAGCCCCGGTC
Organism: Catellatospora sp. NPDC049111; assembly: GCF_040648615.1. Taxonomy (NCBI): domain Bacteria; kingdom Bacillati; phylum Actinomycetota; class Actinomycetes; order Micromonosporales; family Micromonosporaceae; genus Catellatospora; species Catellatospora sp. NPDC049111. The sequence continues at coordinate 302,913 of NZ_JBEZEB010000005.1, forward strand.
CCCCGCCGCGCCAACGTTGGTTAAGACGCTCCAGCCGGCCTCCTGACATCGAGTCAGCAGATGGCCGGTTCCGTCACCAGCGCTGGTCTCGGTAAGCACGAAAACATGATCTTCTCGTCCGTCGAGCCACTGCAGCAGTGCCACCGCTCGAGGCAGCGCAGCTGCCTGGATGTTCACCGTAGTGATCAGCATGCGAGCTCCCGGGCTGTTGGCGGTGAACTGTTGGCGGCTCCAGGGAAACCGCGGGCATCGTCGCGTTCTGCTCCCCGTGCGGTGAACAGTTTGCGTCAACTAGACATCGCGGACACTCGGCCGGCAACACCACCCCGGCACTTCCGACAATCTGCCGACAATGCGCTGATGCTCGGTTTGGCGCCGGGCATCAGCCCTTTGGCGTCGACACTCCGGTGATCCAGGGGAGGCGCTTAACCGCTTGGAGTTGCACAGACCGGGCCCTAGTGTCATCAGCCGTGTCCGAGAGTGAGCAGCAGCACGTTCAGCTATTGGCGTTGTTCAATGTGGTTCCCCATTGGGTGTGGCGTGTCTCGGGTGAAGAACCATCCGAGAGCGAACCGAAGTCAGGCAGCTCCCTGGCCGACGACGACCAGTTGACGGGCAAATATCCCGTTAGCGGCGGCGCGTGGCACCACATCACTGTCGCTGTCGATCACTTCAACACCCTGCGCGCCGCGACTGTCGGGCGCGGTGACCACGAGAACCTGACTCTACTTCCCTTCCTCAGCGGGCAGTACACGTTGCTACGAGCGGTGATCGAGAACGCCTGTACGGCCTTGTGGCTGCTCGAGTCGCCCTCCCAGAGTGATCGGGTGTTGCGGCGCCTGGAGTTGGCGGCTAACGACATCCGCAACGACGAGCTATACCGCGCCTTGATAAATCGCCCTGGGCGTAAGACCAAGGAGCAGCTGCTGGCAGAGGTACGCACCATCGCCAACGCCGCTGTCCCGGCCCATCGGAGCAAGTTCGAAAAGCTCGGGTACAAGGAGATCGTGAGTGTGGGGGGCGCTGCCAGCACGATCGGAGGTGACCGTGCAGTCTTCCTGTGGCGGTCCTGTAGCGGCTTGGCGCACGGTGACGGCGGGGCACTGTTGCACGCGTCGGATCATGAGTTTGGCATGGGCGACGACGGCACGCCGACTCTTAGTGCCTGTTGAAGAACCAGACGGCGAGGGCTTTTAGGTGTCGTACTCGCCGTTCCAGGGCTCGTGAAATCCGAGTCGCTGAGGGTAGAGCTCTGCCCATGGACCGCCGTGGGTCTCCTCCGGATCTTCGGAGGTCTCGTCGATCAGACCGAAGATGACACCGTCATAGTCAACCCGGAAGGGCCGGATCGCAATGTCGCAGAAGGTGACTGGCCCGATGTCTGACAGCCATCCCGTCACGGCCTGCTCGGCCTGCTCGACAACCACGTTCCCGTCGGCCCTGACGCCGGCGAACAACACGTCCGAGCCGAGGTGATGTCCGCTGTTGTCGAAGCGGTGCAGGACCGCGTATATCCGCATCTGCTGACGCCAGTCATCGCCGACGGCGACACCTTCTTGATATGCGCCGGTGACGTCAGCGAAGAACTGGCCACCTGGGAAGCGGCCGATCAGGTTGGTGCGGTAGTCGGGTTCGTACTTGATCGGGATGACTTCCGGGAGTCGCACAGCGCGGATCCTAGCTGCCTCGAACCAGCTGAAAATCCAGTCCCGCAGCGTCGGGCTGAGATTGCGAAGCAGATTCGGTGTGTCACACGGGCACGAGACGAGGCCTTCGAGTACGGCAGTGGTTGTCGAAGCCCCACCGCCCCGAAGGCCCCATCGTGTCTTTCTACCTGGTCTGCGGCCAGGCCGCTGCCGCACCCCCGACTTCCGGCCCAGAGCACCTGTCCACGACCCGCCCGCGCCGCTACCCCTCCGATACCACCGACACCGAATGGCAGCTCATCGCCGCCTACCTGCCCCCGGGCGGCACCGGCGACCAGGGAGGTCGCCCGGTCGTCTACTCGCGCCGCGACATCGTTGATGCGATCCGCTACCTCGACCACAACAGCTGCGTCTGGCGGGCGCTGCCCGTCGACTTCCCGCCCTGGCCAACGGTCTACCACTACTTCCGGACCTGGACCCGCGACGGCACTCTCACCCAACTTCACGACGGCTTACGTGAACAGGTCCGCGTCGCTGAGGGCCGCAAACCCACCTCGACGGCGGCGATCATGGACTCGCAGTCGGTGCGCGCTGCCGAGACCGTCGCCAAGACCAGCCGCGGCTTCGACGCGGGCAAGAAAGTGAACGGACGCAAGCGCCACATCGTCGTGGACACCACCGGACTGCTGCTGATCGTCCTGGTCACCACCGGCGCCGTGCAAGACCGCGATGCCGCCCGCGCGCTGCTGTGGGCGCTGCGCACTTGCTTCACCGGCGTGATCAAGGTCTGGGCCGACGCCGGATACGCAGGCCAGCTCGTCGACTGGGCCGCCGACGCGCTCGGCCTGGCCGTGGAGATCGTGCGTAAGCTGGCCGACCAGGTCGGATTTCAGGTCCTTCACCGCAGGTGGGTGGTGGAGCGGACACTGTCGTGGATCACCCGCTGTCGGCGTACTGTCCGCGACTACGAGCGCCATCCCGAGCATCACGCCGCGATGGTTCAGTGGGCCATGGTCATTGTCATGACCCGACGCCTGGCCCGCTACCACCGCACCGGACGGCTCTGACCCACCACCAACCTCATCTGACCTGGTTCTTCAACAGGCACTTAGGCTGCGCACGAACGTGAAAAGGTTGATGGACACAATCGGCGAAGGCAAGATCTTGGTCCAAGATGCGATGGCTAAATATGACCTGTACCGAGATGCCCGCAGGGACTGAAACAGGTCACCTCCGCAGACCCATCCTCAACCACGGCGAACCATGCACGCCGCCGACCGCCACACGACCCGGATGCTCCTACACAAGAGCGGCCCCCAGGATGACCTGGAGGCCGTCTGTTCTCAGCGCGCCGAAGCCGAGGCGGTGACGGTCAGTCGTGCGCCGTCAGCCAGCGAGGGCATCATCACCGTCCTTGTAGAGGTTGGCTACGGAGATGACCTTCCCCGGCACCATCGTGGTCCATGGCCCGAGGAGGCTCGCGAACGCGTCGTCGTCGTCAACGGCGACCTCCACCGCCTCGGGGCGCCCGGTGCTGCCGTGCCGGCGGACGGTGACGTAGAGGGGCGCGAACGGGTCAGGTTCCAGTGGCGTTCGGGTGCTGGGGTGGACCCGGATGTCGAAGATGTCAGCCTCTGACAGAGGCTCGCCTCCGGGAATGGGCATCACCAGGTGCGTACCCAACGGATCGTCATCCATTAGCCCACGGCCACCGTTGGCCAAGCACGCCTCCGTGAGCTGCTCCAACCGCACGAGTTTGTCGCGGCACCCCCAACGTCGTGCAGGGCTGGACTCCGGACCTCGCCAGCCCTGCACGATCCAGCCTGCTGAGCTGTTTGGCGGATGGCCAAAGATGCCACTGCTCGTCACGCGGGTGACCTGACACATCTGCCAGATCCTGGAGGCGTCCGACTCAGGATCGAACCCGGTGGGCAGTAGTTTCAGCGCTTCGACGCGCCCGGCGGCGTCTGCTGCGAGCTCGTCGGCGACTGCGAGCCGCTGGGCCCGGGTAAGGGCACTCAGAACGCGCGGCGCGGTGGACTGCAACTCCTCGACGAAGTCGGCGCAGCTCCAGCGCTCAGCGTGGCGGCAGCCTTCGACATCGACGTGAACGGGCTCGGTCAGTTCGCCGTCGGACCGCAGACGTTGCACGAGTTCCACGATCGCGGCTTCCATCGCTGGGGCCGTGTCCAGAAACGCCGCAGCGTCCCATGAGAACTCCGACAGCCGCGTAAGCAGCTCCGCAAGCGCTTGGGCCGGGTAGCGCTCGGCCAGGCTGGTGATCGTGAGGCTCGTATCGACCGTCTCGCCAGACCACGTGGCGATGATCGTGTTGCGCGTACCGGATGACAGGACGCTGTAACTGGTCACGAAGGCTCCAAGCACGTGAGACCGCAACGCCAGTCGCAGCAGCGTGTGAGCGCGCGGACTGTCGGCGGAAGAAATGGGGAGCTTCGGTAACCTCGCAGCACCACCGCGACGCCGATCCGAGCGTTCCCCGAGTCTACGGCATGGCCGAGTCCTCCCCGCAACCTGAGCCTGACTCCGGTCGCTGACGCGGACTCGGCGCCAGGACTTCGTGGCATAGCAGATCCACGACCAATTGTGTCGTTATCCCCAAGCCCGAGTTGTCCACAGGTTGCGTCGATCTCTGGTTGCATCGCAAGCGTTGCCTGCGCAGAGTTCTTCGTGCAGCAAGACAGCACGCACCCTTCTACCAGCTCCATGCGAGCGGGGCTGATGTGGAGCGCGCAGGTTGCTGCGCATCCGGATGCGGGCTGCCCCACGAAAACGGGGGTGGGGCAGCCCTCCGAAATCTGACGGATGACCTTTACCGCTTTAGCACACCTGATCGATTACGATCGTAGATCATGACAGCCGGTAGCAACGACGCTGGCCAACTCTCGGGGCCCCTCAGCATGCGTCAGCAGCAGATACTGGCAGCGATCCACAGCTGGGGGGACCGTCACGGCTACCCGCCCACCGTCCGAGAGATTGCCTCCGTGGTCGGACTGTCGTCGCCATCGACCGTCGCTCACCATCTTTCCGTCCTGCAGCAGCGGGGCATGATCCGCCGGGATGGAGAACGTCCCCGGGCCGTCGACGTGCGAGCCGGCGTAGCTGCCGTGGATGGCCTCTTGCACGCTTCCGCACCGGTGTTGGTACCGCTGGTGGGCACGATCGCCGCCGGCAGGCCGCTTCTGGCCGAGGAGTCGATCAATCGAGGATGTCCTGCCGCTGCCACAGGAACTCATGGGCCGCGGAACGCTGTTCGGCTTACGCGTGCGCGGTGACTCCATGATCGATGCAGCTATCTGTGATGGGGACATCGTCGTGGTGCGTCAGCAGACCACAGCCGACAACGGTGACATCGTGGCCGCGATGATCGACGGCGAGGCGACCGTCAAGGTCTACCAGCGTCTGGACGGAACCGTGCGGCTACTTGCTCGCAACAGCTCCTATCCGCCGATCACCGCCGACGACGTCGTCATCCTGGGGCGGGTCGTTTCAGTGCTGCGGCACATGTGACCTTGGCCCCGGTCACGAAAATGCTGCGAGCGCCGGTGATCGTTTCAGCCCTTGGTTACCGCTGAGGCACCGTCGCGTCCTACAAGGACCCGGTTGCCCAGCGGCCGGGCGAGGCGGACCGTGTACGGCTGGGTGCGGTAGACCAGGTCATCCAGGCAACCGCCCTGCCGTCTGCCGGGAGTTGCCGCTGGCGAGGATTCGACCAGCCGCAGCCCGATGGTTACGGCGGTGGTGGATTCGGCCACCTCGGCCTCGAACTGCTCCGTGGGCATCCCCGGACACGGATCAGGAATTTTCATCAGCTGGACGGTCAGCGTCATCCCGTCCGCGGCGATGCTCGCCGCGCCAGGTTCGCCCAGGTTCGGCTCTCCCGGGCGCCAGAACGCCGCCTCAGCGAGCATGGGCACAGCCAGTGGTTGCGTCGATTCCACAGCGGTGAACAACCACGCGGGCAGTGTCAATCGGCCGCGATCGGTCCGGAACTCGGCCGTGCCGAGAGCAATCTTCGTGATCCTAAGCGGTGCCGGGCTGACATCGGATACCGCTCCCGGGTCTCCAGCTGCGACGATGACGTCATAAGCCTGCTCTGCGCTGATTGCGGGGAGGGTGAAGGTTCAGTCGGTCAGGTTCACCTCGACGGTCGACGGGCCAGCGGGAAGTGTGGTCTCCAGGGCGAGTTTGCCCTGCATCAATGCAATCTTCGCGTTGTCGGTGGTGAAGCCCTGCACCCGTATCCGTGAGTCGCCCATGAGGACGATGGGGCGCGGGGCACGCTCTACGGGGAAGTCCGCCCATTGTTGGAGAACAGCCGGGTCGGCGCGGACGAGGGTCACCCCACCGGGCGTCATGGTGCCGTCGCGGGTGTGCGTTGCAACGGGAGGTGCGCAACCGGCAAGAGCTGCCGCTAGTAGGACGACGGCAGTCCGAGGCAGGCGAGCCGTCATACGCACTCCGGCAGATTCGACCACCCGAGACTCACTGGGGCCAGTCCAATTGCGCTGACGGCACACCCACCGACGTTGCGTACGCGACCACCCGCTGATGTTGGTCACGATCTCCGCGGTTGATCACAAACTTGCGTCCGGCGAACACGACATGACGTTTATCTGCCGCCCCGAAGTCGGCATACCAGGGCCCAGGTGACAGAGCCGCTGCGAGCTGGTCGGCGAATCGGTCGATGTCAGCCTCGGCGCAGGTGAAGTCGATGAGCGTCCAATGTCCCGGCTGGCCTGCTACGGGATCGGCGGCGGTGATGCGCTGCAGGCGTCGTAGCGTCAGCGGCACATCGAGGACGGCGTCGGTGGCCAGGCTCTCCGCGATCAAAGTGCCGATAACGGCCACGTCGTCCTCCCTTGCCGACTCCGTGGCAGTCTACCGAGTGTCTCGTACACCTGTACGGCGACATGCCCAAGTCTGGACATCTGCCGACTGAACCGGTCACCGGCAGACATACACTGCCGGGTACGCGGCTGTGGGGCGAAGTCGTAAGCCGTGGCCCGGCCAGCGCGGCTACCCGATGTTCGCGCTTCGGTCGTCTGCGGCTTGCGGTGAGGCTGGCAGGCGGCCGGATCCAGCGAGCGGCGGAACGAAGTCCGATCCGCTGGCAAGAATAGGTAGGGTTCGCTTTATGGTCGAGGAGACTGCCGTCCCGTCCCACCTGCTCTCCGTACTGACCGTCGGAGGCCAACAGGCTCTGGCCGAAGCCATCGGCGACCTGGTTCGCGCGTGGTTCACCAAACACGGCTGGTCCGATAGCCTCGAGCAGCTCTCCTTCACGACCTACCATGATTTCCACCGCCTGCCCCCCGCCGAATGGCCAGTCGCCGCGATCATGCTGAACGGCGACAACCACGTAGAGGACCGCCTCTGTGCCGAGGGCGAAGACGGATTTTGGGACTGGTTCGACACGCTCGGGCTGCAGTTCAATACGAGGTCCGCTGGCGTCCACCACATCAGCATCCCCGATGACGCGCCGGCAGGCGCGGGCCTGCACACCCGGCTGGCGACCTTGCAGGCGTTCGAATGGCACGCACACCTCGTGGCTCCCGACTACACGGCGATCTACCGCACGGTCTTCGAGCACTTCGGCCGCCACCCCGAGCACTTCGGCGCTCTTCAATGGCGGGGGTTCGAGCAGCTGTGCGCTTCGGTCTTCACCGCCCAGGGCTACACCACCGAGCTCGGCAAAGGCCGCAACGACGGCGGAGTCGACATCCGCCTTACTTCGCACCCCGTCTACGGCCAGCAGGTGACCGTCGTACAGGTGAAGCAACAAAGGAAGAAGATCGAGCTCAACCTCGTCCAGGGGATCCTCGGTGCAGCTCACGGCGAGGGTGCCGACCGAAGCCTCTTCGTCACCTCCAGCAGCTTCCTGCCCGGCGCCGAGAGGTGGGCCCACGCCCAGGGCAGCACGATCCCGCTCGAACTGGCAGACAGACAGAAGGTCGCCGAGTGGTGCCGCGATATCCCGCCCAGCCGCGACTGGATCCGGCAGCAGGCAACATCGTGGAACCTCGGCTCGGCAAAGGTTGTTGTCGCGTCCATCGGTGTCAGGATGATCAATTCAGCCTGGGCGGCTGTCGTCGCAGAGACACCGCTCGCTGCACGTCTGTTCCCGCTCGGTGCTCACCACGTTCGAATGCCCACCGATCCCATGCGGGGAACGGTGACCCCCGTGATGCCGAGAGTCCTGCCCGAGGCCGACTGCTCCTTCACTGCTCGTCGGGACGGCGACCGATACTCGGGCGACGACGGGCGCTTCTACGACGTCTGGGACGGGCAGCCCCGGTACTTCGACGACGCCGACTAATTCGCTCGCACACGCCATGTCGTCGATGCCGCAGCGGCGCGGTCCACGCCCAGGCGACGCCCGTCGGCGCGTCATATGGGAGAACGGCGTACTGACTTTCACACAGCACTCACAGTGAACCCAGCCGATGGCCATCCGATCCCGGCGGACCCACCAGCCTCGGCCCTCGACGCGCAAGAGGCTACAACCTGCAGCCGTCACGACACCGTCGCGCGTCCGCGTGGTGGACGGGAAATTACGGAGATCGAATTGTAGGGGTATCACACGAGGTCAAGACGCTTCTTCGTACACTAGTTCGATGAAGTGGCAGGGTGCAGATGATCTTCCGTGGGTGGAGTTGCGCAAACGACTGTCCGGAGATCTGTCCGTCGAGGCGCCGCCAGCCGACGCCGACGCCGCGGCGTCGCATCACCGGCCGCAGTATGTGCCCGCAGCGATCGAGCGGCCCGAGCCCGTCATCGCGTACGCCGAGCTGCACGCTCACAGCCACTTCAGCTTCCTCGACGGCGCCTCCAGCCCCGAGGAGCTCGTCGAGCAGGCGGTCCAGCTCGGCCTATCGGCCCTGGCCCTCACCGATCATGACGGCATGTACGGGGTGGTCCGCTTCGCGGAGGCTGCTCGTGGGTACAACCTGGCGACCGTGTTCGGGGTCGAGCTGTCGCTGGGCCGCGGTGGCCGGACCGGGGTGCCTGACCCGCCTGGCGAGCATCTGCTGTTGCTGGCGGAGGGGCAGGAGGGCTATCACCGGCTCGCCGGGGTGCTCGGCGATGCGCACCTAGCTGGCGGACAGAAAGGCATGCCGACCTATGACTTGTCGGAGGTCGCCGAGCGGCTGCGGGGGCATGTGGTCGCGCTGACTGGCTGCCGTAAGGGCTCGCTGCGTCGTGCCCTTGCCGCGGAGAACGTCGACGCCGCCCAGGTGGCATTGCACCGGCTGGTGGACCTCTTCGGCCAGGGCCATGTCGCGGTCGAGCTGACCGATCATGGCAACCCCCTCGACGGCGAGCACAACGACTTCCTTGCCCAGCTGGCTACTGCTGCGCGGCTGCCGGTCCTGGCGACCAACGCGGTGCACTACCACGCGCCCAAGCGCCGGCGCCTGGCCGACATCATGTCCGCGGTGCGCGCCAATCGCAGCCTGGACGACATGGCACCGTGGCTGCCGACCCCGTCGGCGTACCTGCGATCAGGTGCCGAAATGGCGGCGCGGATGCGTGCGTACCCGACCGCGGTTTCGTACTCGGTCGAGCTCGCCGAGCGGTGCGCGTTCGACCTGCAGCTGATCGCACCGGATCTGCCGCCTTACCCCGTGCTGACCGGGCACACCGAGGACACATGGCTACGGCACCTGGTCTACGACGGCGCGGCGGTTCGGTACGGGCCGCCATCGGCACATCCGGAGGCGTACGCGCAGATCGACCGCGAGTTGAAGATCATCGCCGAGTTGGGGTTCGCCGGGTATTTCCTGGTCGTGTACGACATCGTCGACTTCTGCCGCAGCCAGCGGATCTACTGCCAGGGGCGGGGGTCGGCGGCGAATTCGGTGGTCTGTTACGCGCTGCGGATCACCAATGCCGAGCCGATCCATCACCGGCTGCTGTTCGAGCGGTTCCTGGCCCCGGAACGCGACGGGCCGCCCGACATCGACGTCGACATCGAGTCCGACCGGCGTGAGGAGGTCATCCAGCACGTCTTCACCAAGTACGGCCGTCGCCACACCGCCCAGGTCGCCAACGTGATCACCTACCGGCCGCGGTCGGCGGTACGCGATGTCGCCAAGGCGTTCGGGTTCTCCCCGGGTCAGCAGGACGCGTGGAGCAAGACCCTGGACCGCTGGCACGACATCAGCCCCGAAGCCGCCGCCGGCATCCCCGACCATGTCATTACCTACGCCACCGAGCTGCTGTCGGCGCCGCGGCATCTGGGCATCCACTCCGGCGGAATGGTCATCTGCGACCGGCCGGTGACCGAGGTGTGCCCGGTGGAGTGGGCGCGGATGCCCGGCCGCAGCGTGCTGCAGTGGGACAAGGACGACTGCGCCGCCGCCGGCCTGGTCAAGTTCGACCTGCTCGGTCTGGGGATGCTGTCGGCGCTGCGCTATGCCCACGAGTTCCTCGGCGACGACCTCGACCTCGGCGAGCTGCGCTGCGACGACCCTGAGGTGTACGAGATGCTGTGCCGCGCCGACTCGGTCGGGGTGTTCCAGGTCGAGTCCCGGGCGCAGATGTCGACGCTGCCGCGGCTCAAGCCGCGCGAGTTCTACGACCTGGTCGTCGAGGTCGCGCTGATCCGCCCGGGGCCGATCCAGGGCGGGTCGGTGCACCCGTACATTCGGCGCCGCAACGGCCTGGAGGAGCCGACCTACGGCCATCCGCTGATGCGCAACGCCCTGGAGAAGACGCTCGGGGTGCCGCTGTTCCAGGAGCAGATGATGCAGTTGGCCATCGACGTCGCCGGCTTCTCCCCCGCCGAAGCCGACCAGCTGCGCCGCGCGATGGGCTCGAAGCGGTCGGTGGAAAAGATGGCCCGAATCAAGGGACGGCTTTACGACGGGATGGCTGAGCGCGGGATCACTGGCGCGGTCGCCGACGACGTCTACGCCAAACTCGAGGCGTTCTCGTCCTACGGCTTCCCGGAGAGCCATTCGATCAGCTTCGCGTACCTGGTGTACGCCTCGGCGTGGCTCAAGCGCTACCACCCGGCAGCGTTCTGCGCCGCGCTGCTAGGCGCCCAGCCGATGGGCTTCTACTCCCCGCAGAGCCTGGTCGACGACGCCCGCCGCCACGGCGTCACCGTTCACCGGCCTGACATCAATCGCAGCGGCGTACGCGCCATCCTCGAACACGGCCCCGCTACCAGGTGGGGATCGCAGCTGGGCGAAGCGCCCAGCCGGTGGGGGCTGGGCGGGCCCGAGGTCCGCCTCGGCCTGGACCAGGTACGCACTCTCAGCGGCGATGTCGCCTCCCGGATCGTCGCCGAACGCGAAGCCCACGGCCCGTACCGCGACATGGCCGACCTCGCCCGACGGGCCGGACTCAGCGCCGCACACCTGGAAGCACTCGCCACCGCCGACGCGTTCGCGTGCTTCGGCCTCGACCGCCGCGCCGCGCTGTGGGCCGCTGGCGCCGCAGCCCAAGACACCCCCGACAAGCTCGCCGGCACCATCGCCGGCCTGCACGCCCCGGTGCTTCCCGGGATGGAAGAAGTGGACCTGCTGGTCGCCGACGTCTGGGCTACGGGCCTGTCGCCGGACAACCATCCGATCAAGCTGGTCCGCGGCAGCCTCGACGCCGACGGCGTGCTGCCCATCGACCGCCTGCGCTCAGTGCCCGACAAGACCCGGGTGATGGTCGGTGGGCTGGTCACCCATCGACAGCGGCCAGCCACAGCGCAGGGCGTCACCTTTCTCAACCTCGAGGACGAGACGGGAATGCTCAACGTGGTCTGCTCACCGGGCATGTACGCCCGCTACCGGCCGGTTCTGACCCGCAACAACGCCCTGGTCGTTCGAGGGCACCTGGAGTCCGCATCCGGTGTCCTCAACCTCGTGGCGGATAAGGTCACCGCTCTGCATATCGCCACCCGGCCGGCCAGCCGCGACTTCCGATAACTGGTGACATCAGCCACCTGCTGCTGCCGTGCAGATACAGATGCCTTCCATGTTCGTCTGGGAGCAGTCATAGTCGCCGAGATCGACAGCCGAGGCCGGTACGGGGCGCGTTCGGCTACCAACGCACCCTTGGCCTGGTTTACGAGCTGGTCTCTTGTGATCCTGTGCCGGGTTGGTGGCCTCTATATGCCGCCGACACCGGAACTGGGTCGGCCGCTTTCTGGCACCCAACGCGCGCTGTGCGGCATGAGTGAGGTGGGATAGCCCGTTGCTATGAGAGGCGAGCCGGGACACGGCGAGTCGCTAGAAGAGGGCCTCGCGGGTGACCTCGCTCAGGTCCAGCCCGGTCGCTTGCGCAGGAGCTGGACGGTGCGGCTCACGACCGCGTTGCGTCCTCGGGTTGCGAAACAGCGGATCGAATCCCCATAGTTCGATCTTCGCCCGGGTGCTGGCGCTGTCCTCGCTCGGGCTTCGGCCTTTCGGGTAGTACACCCGCCACTGTGCTGCCGGCGGGTTGTTCAGGTACTCCGCCCAGCGGCAGCCGGCTGGGTGCATGCAGCCGTCGATGTGACTGTTGCAGTGCAGGCACAGCAGGCCGCGCACATAGCCGGTGAAGTGATCGTGGTCGACGACCGTGCCGAACTGCGTCCCGCAGCCCTGGCATTGAGTGCGGAACGCATCGACCAGGCGTGCCCGCATCTGCCCCATCGGCGTATCTCCCAGATGCGCGGGCCAGGGCCCGAAACTCGACGCCGGGCAGCGGTGCCGCTGGCGGACCTTCGCCGGATCCACGATCTCGTCGGTCAGGGTGACATCCCAGGTGAACTCGACCTCGCCCCGCTGGCCCTCAACCAAGATCATCACGTCGTCGATGCGCTGCCAGGCGCCCGCCGGCGCCTGAATGGTGTAGCGACGCTGGTCGGTCCACCAGAAATACCCCTGCGTGTGCCGGTGCACGCCGTCACCGGAATCCTTGCCCCGCCCGCACTGCACTTGCCCGTCGACAATGAGGTGGAACCGGCCGTCGCTGCCCCGCACCGCAGTCGGTGCGCCGCCGGGACGCAGTTCGGTCAGTAGCGAGGTGCAGCGCTTGGTCTTCACCTGTCGAACCATGGCATCGACGTCGGAGCGGGTGCGGACGGCCAGGGCCGGGCCGGGATCGTCGTGCTTGATCAGGTAGCGCCACAGCAGGGCTTCTTGGCGGTGCACCGGAAGATCTGCCAAGCCGGCCATGCCGCCTCCATCAGCTACGTGGGTCCGCGCGACGATATCGGCGACCAACGACAGTTCCGGTCCAAGGTCGTTGTCGCTGCCGTTTGATGGGCGCCGAGGTGAGGTTGCTCCTTGGGCGGCAGGCAAACAGCGTCATACACCGGTCGCGTGGGCCCGTGGGGGCTGCTTGGGCAGCGTCACATCGCGTGGGCCCGAAGTGTGCTGGCCGTGTGCGGTGTTGGCGGCATCGATGCCAGCGCACACGCCACCATGGGAGATCCGGTCTTACCCGCTGGCCGGACACCGGGCACGCAGGTGCGCACGAAGGATGCGCTGGTGGACGGGACGGCTGGGCGCCTCCGCTGGAGGGTTGACCGAAAGCCGCTGGGTTGGCTTCTCGGCCCCCCCGAACAACGATCTTGGGTAGGTGATGTGCAAGGTGCCCTGCCTCCACATGATCCCGTGTGGCCTGCCGCGGTCTTTCGAGCCGGTGCTCGACGAACGCTGCCTAGGTCACCGCGGTCGTGGTCGGGTCGGCTTGCCCAGACCGAGGGCGGCCTGCGTTGACCTGGGCAGCGGCGATGGGCGGACTTGGCCAGTGGGCATCGCCACTCGTGCACCGTTTCCCACTCGAATCAACGCGCCACGACACGACCACACATCAGCGAGTCGCTGGCACAGTAAACACGCCCGCCTTATCTATCGACGGTTTTGGCGCCAGCGTGATGATGACTGTTGGCAGGGCGGCGTGCGAGGGGGCTGTCGGCGGCCCGGCCTGCAACGCTGAAGACGCGTATGCGGGCTGCTGGCGTGTCGGAGCGGATGCCGTGGGCGGCGACCAGGGCGGCTGCCTCGGGCAGTGTGAGGGGGAAGAGGAACCGTTCGGGTTCGGCTGGGCGGCTGAGTGCGATGACGTCCAGGCGGTGGTGCAGGCCGGGGATGCCGGTCAGCTGCGGATGGCGGTAGGCGGCGGCATCGCTTTCGGCAACGGGGGTGATGACAGCGATCGTGGCTGGTCCCGATCCGGAGATCAGTGTGCAGGCGAGCAGGAGGTCTGCCAGGAGGGCCTCGTCGGGCTGGTGGCGGGCTGGTGGCCACTGGGCGGTGATGAGGGTCGGTGGGGTGTTGGGGTCGATGTTGGCGAGGTCGCCAGGGGCGTTGACGGCGATGAAGTTGCGGCCGGCCAGCAGTGTCGCGGCGGTAGCGTGGAGGTCTCCGGTGAGGCTGACGACGGTGTCATCGCGGCTGGTGTAGGTCAGGACAAGCTGGCGTGTGAGTCGTGTGGCCAGACCTGAAGCCGTGGGTGTGGTGTGGTCGGTGTTGAGCCACCACATGGCCAGGCTCTGACCAGCGTCGGTGTGGTGATGTGTGGCAGGGTCGTGGGTGAACATTGGCGCTCCTGTTGTCGTGGGCTTGCCTCCCATAGGTGTGTGTTGGCCGTGTGTTGATCGTGTTGGCCGCGACCGAGCTGGCCAACATCGCCCAACATGCCCGGTGAGGTTTAGGTGCCCACCGTGTTCGGTTGCGGCTGGCGGGTCAGGCTTCGGTGTTGGCCGCCGTGGCCGTCGGACATCGCGTGTGTTCACGCGCGGGTGTAGGCGCCCAACATCCGGCAACGCGTGTGCGGCGCGAGGTTATGCCAGGTAGCGGTCCCATCTACGCGTGTCTCGCCGGGGCTGGTAACTGCCTGGGTGCCCGTATCCGGGCCTGCTGTTGGGCAAAGCCGCTGCTGCTGTTGGGTTCGCGTGGCCAGATGGGTTGGTGCGCTACGAGCTGGTGGCGCCTGACGCGTTGGGGTTGTGATGTCGCTGGTGGTCGCTCGTTCCTGTTTTGATGCGGTGCAGGAGCGGTTTGCGGCGTTGGTGGTGGCTGGGCAGCTGCCGCTGGTGCCGGAGATGGGGATATCTGTTCCGTCTGCTGTTGGGTTGCTGGAGCTTCGTGACTTGGTCCTTGGTGGGGCGGTCGGCGACGGTGTCGCTGACCGGTTGTGGCGGGTGCTGGTCCAGCGGTCGCGGCAGGAAGCGGGCCCATGGACGGTCGCGGCGTTGGGCATGGCGCTGCCTGGCCTTCGTCGGGTGGCGCGTGATTGCCGCCGTCGGTGGAGCGACGATGTCGAGGACTTGGAGTCCGAGTTGGTCGCGGGGTTCCTGGACCGCTTGCTGACGGTTGATGTCGAGGCACCGCGGATCTGTGGTCGGCTGATCGACGCGGCGGTGCGGGCGGTCCGGCGGGCGCAGTCGGCTGGTCGGTGGGCCCAGCAGCCGATCTCGTTCACGGCAGGTCCGACGGTCCCGGGGTTGCCGTGGGATCACCCGGATTACGTCCTGGCGCGGGCGGTGGCAGCCGCGGTGCTGTGCCGTGAGGAAGCTGACGTGATCGGCGCGACGCGGCTTGGCGATGCGACGTTGGCACAAGCGGCATCGGGGCTGGGGTTGGCCAAGCCCGCTGCCCGGCGGTGGCGCCGGCAGGCGGAGCTGCGGTTAAGGGACGCCATCCGCGCCGGTGAGCTGGCGTTCGTCCCGAAGCGTCGGCGCCGCCGGCGGCAGCCCGTGCCGGTGTCAGCTGCGGCGTGACGGTGCCTTGTTGGGTGGGTGTTGGGCGGTGTTGGGCTGCCGGACCGGTTATCGGGCGGCCAACAGCAGCCTTTGGTTAGCGACGGGAGTTTCACGCCGACGATGCGGGCCCCGTCGCGCCAGCTATGGCCGCGGCTCCATTCGACAGCGGCCTGGACCGGTCGCCTACTGCGGCCGGTTCTGTGCTGGCGCACCTCTCTCGTTTCCGATCTATGCCCTGGCCAAGCCGGGGCCGGAGGTGCTGCCATGCTTCGTCAACTCTTCCATCGTGCGTGCACAGTGACCCTGACGGCAAGCGTTGCCGTTGTCGTCGCCGCGTCTGCCGCCTACGCCGAACCCGACCCGGGTGACGGCGACAAGCCCGCCGAACTGGATCTCGCCGCGATCATCGGCAACATCCAGGGCCTGGTCACCGGGCTGCTGATCGGTCTGGCCACGCTGTTTCTCACCCTCGGCTGCGTGCGCTACATGATGGCCAACGGCGACCCGACCGCGACCGAGAAAGGCAAGAGCGCGTTCCGTAACGCGCTGATCGGTTACGCGCTGGCGATCGTCTCGCAGCCAGCGCTCGCGCTGGTCAAAGGCATCGTCGAGTAGCCATGTCGTTCTTCACCGGCCAGATGATCGCCGCTGTCATCGGTTGGCTGGCCACCAACGTCGACAACGCGCTCAACGTGTTATGGGACCTGCTGTCCAACTCGCTGCTGCGCAGTCCGGACGTCACGGTCCTACCGCAGATCAAGCAGTTCGCCGGCACGTCGCTGACTGTCGTCAACACCGCCTACATCCTGGCGGTCCTGGCAACAGCACTCATGATCATGGGCCGTGACACGATCACGACCCAATCCCCCTACGGCCCAGGCGAGCTGATCCCCCGGCTGATCATCGGCTTTATCGGAGCGAACTTCGCCCTGCCGCTGATGTCGATGATCATCCGGTTCGCCAACTCGGTCACCGCGGCGATGACCGACAAGCCGATCGCCGACCAGACGACGCTGCCCTACCTGCGGCAACTGGTCAGATCGGCGTTACCGGTGATGACCACGCCCGACGGGAAGGTCCTGCCAACGCCGCCAACCCCGAGCGCGTTCCTGCTGGTGCTCATCGGGTTGCTGATCGCGGTCCTGCTCGCCATCCTGCTGATGCAGTGGATCACCCGGCTTGGTCTGCTGCTGTTCCTGGCAGGCATCTCCCCGATCGCGATGGCCCTGCACGGAACGCCGTGGACTGAGCCGGCGGCGAAGCTGTGGTGGCGTTCGCTGTTCGCCGCGTTGGGTACGGTGACCGCGCAGGCGCTGGTGATGCATCTGGCGATGCAGATCCTGCTGACGCCGGCGTCGAACCTGCCGGTGCTCGGCATGCCCGGCGACCCGGGCGCGGTGCTGAACCTGCTGGTCGCGGCCTGCATCCTGATCGGCGTCATCAAGATCCCCGGTTTGATGAAGCGTTTCGCGCTGCGCGGCGGCGGATCCAGCGGCGGCCGGGTGATCGGGTTCCTGGTCCTGCAGCAGGCGACCCGGATGCTCACCGGCCGTCTTCCCGGGTTCGGCCGAAAGGCACCGATGATCAGCCCAGGCAGGCGGACCAGCGGCGACGCGGGCGTATGGCCGCGCATCGAGGCGCCTTCCGGGCCGACCCGGGCCGGCCGGGCACCGTGGCGGGGCCGCCCCAGCTGGGAGCCCGACCCCAGCGGGTCGTCGCGTCCCGGCGGATTGGCTGGTCCTCCGGCTCGCCTGGCGCGACGCGCACCGGTGGCGCCGGCCAGGGCACGGCCGCGGCCGTACACACCCGATGAGCTGGCCGCCGGTGTCGATCTCTACACGCGCCGGATGAAGAAGCCGCGCGGATCTATCTAAGGAGTAACGATGCGTCATGATCCTGACGTCGTGCCGGTCACCCGGATCCCGGCCGACGTCAACACCCCCGACAAGATCGCCTTCGGGCTGACCGCCCGCCAGCTCGCGGTCCTCAGCATCGCCGCTGTGGCCGTCTACGGCATCTACCGCGCCCTGGCCGGGCACGTCAGTCCCTCGACCATGTTGGCGATCATGCTGCCGCTGGGCGGGCTCGCCGCCACCATCGCCATGGGCAGCCGCGACGGCCTGCCGATGGAGTCATGGCTGCTCGCAGCTCTGCGGTTCCTGCGGGCGCCGAAGCTGCTGGCACCCGCCGCCGACGGCCAGCATCATCTGCCGCCGGCGTGGGCGCCGCAGGTCCAGAACCTGCGGCTGCCGACGGTGCTGCGACTGCCGGCGAGCAGCATCGACGAGCAGGGCGTCGTCGACACCGGTAGTTCGGCGGTGGCGCTGGTGGCGTGCACGACCCTGAACATCGGCCTGCGGACCGGTGATGAGCAGGCCGCGCTGCTGGCCGGGTACGGCAGGTGGCTCAACAGCCTGACCGGGCCGGTGCAGGTGGTGGTGTCGACGCAGCGGGTCGATCTGTCCAGCCATGCCCAGCGCATCATCGAACGCGCCGACCTGATCACCAGTCCGGCCCTCGCGGCGATCGCGGTGGAGTACGCGCGGTTTCTCACCGACCTGGCCGAGCACCACGACCCGCTGTGGCGGACCGTCACCATCGCCGTCACCGCCACCGGCGACAGAGCCCGCACCAGCGAAGTCAGCCGCCGTGCCGAGCAGACCGCGACCGCGCTGACCGCCCTCGGAGCCAGCGCGGCGGTCCTCGACGGGGCCCGCGCCACCGCGGTCCTGACGACCGCGGTCGACCCCTACATCCCCACCGACGCGACCTGGCCCCGGTCGCGTCCCACCGATGCCATCACCGGAGGCACCCCGTGA
The DNA here is from genome assembly GCF_040648615.1 of Catellatospora sp. NPDC049111. Classification (NCBI taxonomy): domain Bacteria; kingdom Bacillati; phylum Actinomycetota; class Actinomycetes; order Micromonosporales; family Micromonosporaceae; genus Catellatospora; species Catellatospora sp. NPDC049111. Next base: position 321,092 of record NZ_JBEZEB010000005.1, read on the forward strand.
AACTGCCCCGCGCACTGCGCAGACTCTCCCCCGCCACCGCTGCGAGCCCGGCCGAATCGGCCGGGCTCGCTGCTGTTGTGGGCCCGGCCGCCGTCGAGGTGACGCCGAACTGGATGCGGGTCGGTGACGGCTATGTCGCGACCCTGGCCATCACCGGCCTGCCGACGCTGGTCGGTCCGGCGTGGCTGTCGCCGCTGACGTCGTGGCCGGGCCGTATCGACATCACCCAGCACATCGTGCCGTACACCGGCCCGCAGTCGGCGCAGATGCTACGTCGGCAGCGGGCCCGGCTGGAGTCCAGCCGGCGGGTCGACGCCGACCAGGGCCGGCTGACCGACCCGGCGACCGAGGCCGCCGCCGAAGACGCCGCAGACCTGGCCGACCGGGTCGCCCGAGGCCAGTCGAAGCTTCACCAGGTCGCGACCTACGTCACGATCCACGCCACCGACCTCGACGAGCTCGCCGAAGCCGTCGCCCACGTGCGGGCCAGCGCCGCCTCCACGATGCTCGACACCCAGCCGGTGACGTTCCGGCAACTGCAGGGCTGGACCTCTACCTTGCCGTTGGGGGCAGACAGCCTGCGGATAAGCCGCGTCATGGACACCGAGGCCCTAGCCGCAGCATTTCCGCTCGCGAGCGCGGACCTCCCGGCGCCGTTGCCCGGCGAGCCGGCCCCGGCGGGCGGGGTGCTGTACGGGATCAACCCGGACTCGGCGGGTGTGGTGTGGTGGGACCGCTGGTCGCAGCACAACCACAACTCTGTCGTACTCGCCCGCTCCGGCGCTGGCAAGAGCTACTTCGTCAAGCTCGAGGTGCTGCGCAGCCTCGCCGATGGCGTTCACGTCGCGGTCGTCGACCCCGAAGACGAGTACGTGCGCCTGGCCCGCGCCGTCGACGGAACCGTCATCCAGCTCGGCAAACCCGGTGTGCGGGTCAACCCCCTCGACATCCCGCCCGGTGACCGGCGCAGCGACGCCCTTGTCCGGCGGGCGTTGTTCGTCCACTCGCTGATCGCGGTGCTGTTGGCAGAGCAGCCCTCGGCCGCCGAACAGGCCGCCCTCGACACCGCGATCGCCGCGGCGTACGCCGGGGCGGGCATCTCCCACGACCCGGTCACCTGGACCCAGCAGCCGCCGCTGCTGCGCGACGTCGCCGCAGCTCTGGCCACTCAGGGCGACGACGCCGCGAGCTTGGCAGCGCGCCTCGCACCGTGGACCAGCGGGTCTTTCAAGGAACTGTTCGACGGCGCGACCACCACGGTTCCGGCTGGGCAGCTGGTGGTCTGGTCGACGCGGCAGCTGGCAGACGAACTGCGGGCGCCGGGCATGCTACTGGCGCTGGACGCGATCTGGCAGGACGTCGACGCCGCACCCGCACGCGGCGGCACCGCACCACGTCGGCTGGTGATCGTCGACGAGGCGTGGCGGCTGCTGCACGACGGTGAAGGCGCCCGGTTTCTGTTCCGGCTGTCCAAACAGGCCCGCAAGCGGCGCGCCGGTGTATCGGTGGTGACGCAGGACGCCGCTGACCTGCTCGGCTCGCAGCTCGGCCAAGCCGTCATCGCCAACGCGGCCACTCAGGTCCTGATGCGACAGGCCTCACAGGCGATCGACGAGATCACCGAGGCGTTCGGGCTGACCAGCGGCGAAGCCCGTGCCCTGCTGGCCGCACGACGCGGCGAAGGGATCTTGCTGGCTGGCTCGCACCGGGTGTCGTTCCAGGCTCTGGCCAGTCCGGCCGAGCACCGGCTATGTGTCGGCGATCTCGACCGGCTCGACGAGGACGACGAGGACGACGAGGACGAGGACGAGGAGCCGCCCCGATGAGCGGCCTGCTCACCACATCGTACGACGGTTATCCGGATCTAGCGCGCGAGCTGTCCGACGCCGTCACCGGTGCGGTGACATGGTGTGTCAGTCGGCCATGGCTGGCGTTGGTCGCGTTCGCCCTGCTGTTGGGCGCTGCCGCAGCGCGTGTTGGGTGGCTGCGACACAGCGACCAACTGCTGCAGACCCACGCCCAACAGGTCACGATCGTGGCGCCACCGCAGGTCGACCCAGCCGGGATCACCGCGTTCTGGGCGACCATGGCACCGCTGCTGACCCGCCGCTGGCGGCTGTGGCGGCCCCGCCCACACGTAACCTGGGAATACCGGTGGGCCGGACGCGAACTCACGATCGTGCTGTGGATACCGGGCACCGTCAAGGTCACGCCGGTGCTCGCCGCGATCCGGGGCGCGTGGCCAGGCGTGACCGCGTCGGCGGCCGATGCCGGGCCCGCGCTCGGCCATCGGGAGGGCAACCCTGTGGCCGCCTCGGCGGGAACCGCGCTGGTTCCGGTGATGCCGGCGTGGTATCCGCTGCTGACCGACCACGACACCGACCCGCTGCGAGCCGTCGTGGCCGCGGCATCCGGGCTCAAGGACAACGAGTCCGCGTGTGTGCAGATCCTGACCCGGCCGGCGTCGCGGCGACAGCTGAGGCAGCTGCGGCGCGGAGTCGCCGCACTGCGCACCGGCCGCAACCCCGGCAGCGTCCTCGATCCCGGCCGGTGGCTGAGCGCAGCACTCGACGGGCTCGAGTGGCTGATCAGCCCATCGCGGCATCCGCACCCGGGCGCGGGGCCGTCGCAGCAGGCGCTCCTGGCCGTCGACCCGCAGCGAGACCGTGACGCGCGTGCCGCCGTCGAGAAGCTGGCCGCCGGGTCACAGTGGGAGACCGCGATCCGGATCGCGGTGGCCCACCACGCCGCACCCGGTCGGCTACCGGGCACGACCGCTCAGGGACGGCTAGTCACGACGGTCGAGGCGCTGGTCGGCGCCGCCGGGCCGTGGACCGGCCGCAACCGGCTGCGGCGGCTGCGGATGCCCCATCCCGCAGCGGTCGTCATGGCCCGCACGCTGCGACACGGGTGCGTGCTGGACGCCGGGGAGCTGGGTAGCCTCGCTGCGCTGCCCCACGACCTGGCCGTCCCCGGCCTGCTGCGAGCGCGGGCCAAGACGATGCCGGCGCCGGTCGACGTGCCCACCGGCGGCCGCGGCACGAAAGTCATCGGCCGGGCCGAGTGGGGCGGGCATCCGGTCGCGCTGCCGGTCGCCGACGCCCGCCAGCACGTACACATCGTCGGCAGCACCGGCTCCGGCAAGTCCACGCTGATGCTCAACATGATCCTCGACGACATCAGCTCCGGGCGCGGTGCCGTCGTCATCGACCCGAAAGGCGACCTGGTCCGCGACGTCCTGGACCGGATCTCGGCGAAGAAGGCCAAGAAGGTCGTGTTGATCGACCCCGACATCGACACCGGGACCACCCTCAACCCGCTGCTGGGCGATGACCATGACCTGGTCGTCGACAACATCGTGTCGATCTTCTCCCGGATCTTCCAGAAGCACTGGGGTCCGCGCATCGACGACGTGCTACGGGTGTCGTGTCTGACGTTGATGCGGCACGCCAACGCCACGTTGACGCTGGTACCGCCACTGCTCAACGACTTCAAGTTCCGGCGCCGCTTCACCGAGGACCTCACCGACCCCGAAGGTCTGCGGGGGTTCTGGGAATGGTTCGAAGCCACCCCGCCGGCGGTCCGGACACAGGTGATCGGGCCGGTCCAGGCCCGGTTGCGGTCGGTGCTGCTGCGCCCGTTCGTCCGCCGCACCCTCGGCACGCCGTTCAACTCCTTCGACATGGGGCAGATCCTCGACGGCGGGGTGCTGCTGGCCCGCCTGCCCAAAGGTGTCATCGGCGAGGACACCGCCCGGCTCATGGGCTCGTTCGTCCTCGCTTCGGCGTGGCAGGCCGCCACCGCCAGGGTCCGGCTCGACGAAGCAGACCGCCGCGACTGCGTCACCTATGTGGACGAATGCCACAACTTTCTCAACCTGCCCGGCGCGGTCGGCGACATGCTCGCCGAAGCCCGCGGCTACCACTTCGGCCTGGTCCTGGCACACCAGAACCTCACCCAGCTGCCCCGGGAAACGCAGCTGGCCCTGTCCGCCAACGCCCGCAGCAAGATCTTCTTCTCCAGCTCGCCGGAAGACGCCACCCAACTGGCCAAACACACCACTCCCGAACTCGACGAGCACGACCTCAGTCACCTGGACGCCTTCCGGGCGGCCGCACGTCTGCTGGTGAACAACCGCGAAACCGCAGCCTTCGTCCTGCGCACCAACCCCGCACCCGCACCCGTCAACGAGCCCACCGCGGTAAGACAAGCGATCACCGCAGCCGCCGGACACCGGCGCACGGCCGCGATCGCACGTCTCGCCGGCATCGACGACTCCGACCCCCTCCCGCCCGAACCCGATGCCTGACCGGCCCTGGCCCCGGCCGCCATTGCGGCGGCCGGGGCACATCGGCACCACCCAACACCCCCGAGGAGAACCCGTGCCTGGACACAACATCGCCCTACCGCAACTCGCCGGCACCCGTCATCGGCATCCGTTCGTAACCGCCGGGCTGCTACCGGCGTGGGTGCCACCGCCGAACCCGGCACGTCTTGCCGCCATGCGTGCAGCCGTCAACCGCTGGCACCGTAACCGCCGCACCCGGCACTGGCCGAACACCCCACGACGACACCGGTCCTGACCCCGGCCCCGCCCCTGGTTCCCACACGCACCTCGGTCCGGTCCGCGTACTGCCGCCCCCAAGCCGCCTCGACCCAGCCGAAACACCCAGCTAGGAGCACACAATGACCGACGAGCCAGGATCGCGACTGTCCCTTCAAGGGGACTCTTCCCTACCGGGGAACGGCAGAAGAACATCCACACGCAAACGCCAGCCGACGGCACGCCTGCCGACACTCATGGACCTGTCCGGGCGCCTCAACGCCCGCGACTACACCATCGCCCACCTGCTCGACGAGCACACCGCACTGACCACCCCGCAGCTGGCCGCAGTGCTGTTCGGTAGCCCCATCACCTGCCAGCACCGGCTCAACAGCCTTCGCAAGCTGCAGTTCGTCGACCGGTTCATCCGCAACCAGCCCACCCGGCCCCGACCGATGTGCTGGGTCGCAGGCCCCCTGGCCGCCCGTTACGTTGCGCTGTCGCGCGAGGAGAACCCACCCACGCCCAAAGCCGTCCAGCAGCGCGCCGAACGCATCATGGCCAGCCCGAAACTCGACCACCTGCTCGGCGTCAACGGCTTCTTCGTCGCCCTGGCCGCCCACGCCCGCACCCACCCGGCGGCGAGGCTGGCGCGGTGGTGGTCCGAGCGCAGCAGCAGCGCCGCCTACGGTCGCCGGGTCCGCCCCGACGGCCACGGCGTCTGGACCGAGGGCACCGCATCCGTCGGCTTCTTCGTCGAATACGACACCGGCACCGAACCCATCGGCCGCCTGCTCGACAAGCTGCCCGCCTACCGGCAGTTGCGCGACGATGGCGGCCCGGACTACCCGGTCCTGTTCGTGCTGCACAGCCCCGTCCGCGAGCAGCATCTGCATCAGCGGCTGAGCGCAGGGTTGGGTACGACGGTCACAGTCGCCACCACGAGTCCGCAGGCCGGGTCCGATCCGGCGGCGGCGGTGTGGCAGGTGGTAGGCGACGGGCGCCGACGCCGGCTGGCGGACCTGCCGGGCTCGCACGGACAGACCGGACCGATCAATCCAGGACCGCCTACTGCGGTCGACGACCCGCTACGGCTGCTGCAAAGCCTCTGAACGAGTACGGCGGCGACGTCAGGGTCTGGGTGCGGGCAAAATCGGCGGCTGGCGAAAGCGTTCAGGTCGTCGCGGAACACGGTGACGGAAATTTCTTCGCCGACGTAACCAACAGCAGGTCAGTGGCGGTGTCCCGGTTAGGGCTCACGGGGCGCCCCACAACATCTGCCGAATAAGACCGCAGGTCAGCGGCTTGCGGTCACCGGCGGTCGTGGAGGCGTGTTGGGTGTGGGCTTTAGGCTTGATCCATCTCCTAGAGACAACCCTTACGCACCACCCCCGGGCTTGTCCGCCCACGACCTGCGGTCGCAACCGCCCACCCGCCACAAGCCGGTCGGCCTGCCACCTCACCGTCGGCGAACACCCACCCACCGGTCCCTGACCGGCGCCAGCGCGGTGACATCACCCGCGCTCCCTCACCCTGCCTACCGCACCGCCCATCAGCGGTGCGTTTCCGCGTGCCCGCACGCAGAAGGAGCCCACCCCATGCCACAGATCGTCACTGTCTGCGTCCCCGCAGATGTGCCCACCTCCGAGGTCGCCCACACCGCCAAGGCTGCCTTCATAGCCGGCGTCAGCATGTTCCCCGACACGAAAGCTGTCTTCCACTCCCCCAACGCCAGTGAGCTCTACCCCCACTTCGCGCACACCGCACACCGCCGCAGCCGGGGCGAGCTGATCGCCCCACGCGAACACCTGGCCGCGGGAGCGCCGGTGAAGCTACTGAACCTGGGCGCGATGGCTCAGCACGGGTACACGGTCTACCGCAACCGGTGGCACGTGTGGCACCAGGTTGTGCAGGGCACCCAGGCCGCCAAGCCGCTGTGGACCTTCATCGACCGGCACCGCAACACCCCCGACGACCGGTACACCCTGGCTCAGGCACACCGGGACTTCCAGGGCCAGCAGTGCATCGCCGCGATGGAGATCTACAACCGCTCCGGCCGAGGGGTCATGCACCTTCCCTTGGACCACTTGGAAGCCTTTCAGGTGGGCCGCGAGGCCTATGCCGAGATCGGCTACAGCGTGGCCGTGCCCGGTAACGCAATCGTCGACCGCAACGGCCTGTTGGTCGAGTGCCGGCCGAACTCTCCGTTGCAGAAGATCTGGGAGTTCATGTCGGCGACCGGCTCGGCGTTGAGGGCATTGTCAGCCGACGACCGCCTGGTCGCGCTGATCGTGCAGTGATCTGAAGGGGTGAGGCCCGGATTCGCTTCAGCGGACCGGGCTTCACCCCTTCATGCTGCAGTTCGCAGCTCGGCGTCCTCGCGTCCTGGTACGGCGCCGATGACGCCACCGACGGCGAGCACCCAGCCGACCCGCAGCAGGACCGATGGTGCGGGTGCTGCTTGCTTCTTGCCGCTCCACGGAGCGCGCTCTGAATAACCGCGGTTAACTGATCAAGGAGATCACTTGTACGAAAATGCATGGTTGGTGGAGCGGTTCATCGACACACTGCGCCAAGCTCGGGCCGACGGTGACGAGGCAACGGTGGAGGCCATGCTCAGCCGCGCTGTCGCCGACCCGGCGCTGTGCGCGGCCCTGCTCGACATCGGCTTGCGCAACGCCTTGGCCGAAGGCGACATGGACACTGTCGCCGCCTGGTTCGTTTACCAGGCCCTCTGACGCGGCGCCCGCGTCCAGCCGGACTACCCGCAGTCGGGCAGGTCCAGCGACCCGGTGGACCGCAGGCTCGGCGGGCACGTTCCTCGTCGGCTACTCAGCCCTCCACCACCTCGCGTACACATCTTCAATCCATGGCCGCGCCGGACCGGAGATCTGGGCGGCTTTCTGCATCCAGGAGCATGCTTTGCACCGATTCACATTGCCCGTCGGACCGTGGTTGGCTCACCGTGCAGCCACCGGTCTGCTCGGCCTCGACTTCATGTCGTTGGTCACGGCTCTGACGATGGCCGCTGGCATATTCGCGGTGGTCGGGCACCGCCCTGACGCCCTCTGGCTGTTGATGGTGACAGCCCTAGGGGTCGAGGCCATCATCGCCGCTACGCGGTGCATCCTTCGGGACCACACCCGTCGGGCGGTCAGCTGTGCCGACGCGGACGCCTGCGTCTGCGGCAGCTCGTACGCCGACGGACGGGACCTGGTGGTACATGCCGACCAGTGGGTCGGTTGGCACACCGAGGGCATCGCCGAACAGTTCACCCAGGCGCTGCGCAGTCACCCAGGGCCTGACGATCCGACGCCAGCGCGCTGGCGGCTGCAGAACTGGTGCCTGCAGCAGGGATGGCTCATCACCGGCCGCAACCGGCCCGAGCTCGACAGACCTGACCTGTGCTGCAGCATCGAGGTCATCCACGCCGCGACTTCGGACGGCCGGCGGTATGCCGTTGTGCAAGTCGGGCGGCGTCAGCCGGTCGTCTACCACGTGGCCGAAGGGCACCGTTGGAGCGAAGCCGCCGATGTCGACATCGTCTGCGCAAGCGGTCACCGCTGGGCGTGGGATCACGGCATGGTCCATGGCGCCGACCTCGGCTACGCATCCATGGTGCAGGTGTTCGGCAGTCAGTCTCCCGTCGACTGCGCCGGCGCCACCCGACGCGCCACGCCCCGGCGGTGCGCTCTTCGTGTGTTGAGGTGCCCGCTGTGCGGGCACGGCTGCGCCCTGCAGGTCGCCGCGTCGCCGGGTGTCCGCCAGCTGCCCAGCCTTTGGGAGCCAACGGACGGGGCCGATATCCAGGTCCGCGAGTCCGGGGGCCGCGAGGTCCGCATCATCGCCCACCTTCGTGACGGTGCGACCAGGTACACGGTGTGGCTGGGCTTCCACAACACCACCGGCTGGCGTGGCCTGCCCGCCCTGCCCGACGCCCAGCAGCTGGCAGTTCTCGCCGACGAACCGCGCCACTGGGGTGCGGCATATCGTTCGCGGCCGTTCGTGCGTATGCGACGTGCGCTGCCATGGCTGATCCGGACCGTCACCTTGGGGGCAAGGCTCAGCGACCACCTCTCGCCCACGGGTGCCTGGACCAGCTGCGAGCCGGGTTGCTTCTGCCGGCGCACCATCGACGAGCAGCTGGCCGAGAACCGGTCACGGCACCCTGAGCAGCAGCAGATGCGGCTGTTCAACGGTCGTCCCGTCGCTGACGCCGAGGCCTGGGTCGCCCAGCGCGTCGGATCACTTGACTGGGACTTCACCGAAGGTCTGCGGTGGTCGCCGCAGGCCACCTACCGCCCCGCCGACGTGTCAGGTGTGCGGGCCTGGTGCGAGGCCAGCGGCTGGATGGTCCATGACGAGATCACCGAAGACGATCTTCGTTTCTTGAGTTACGAGACCGGCGTCGTTCTGGCCAGTTCGCCTGACGGCACGCGGCACGCGATCGTCGTCGACGACCGGGGCGAGGAGTCGGTGTACCTGGACCGGACCGTCGACCCCGCGGTGTGGCGTTCCGCCGGCCACGTGATCTTGACCTGCCCGGACGGCCATCAGATCACCTGGGACGGTGAAGGCACTGTCGTCGACCCGGTCGCCGGGAACCTGCCGGTGAAGGCGCTGTTCGGGTCCGGTCGACGCAGCCCGGTTCAGGTGTGCCGCGCCTGCCGGCCGACTCGTTGCCGCGACACCGACGTCATCGCGGTCTTCTGCGACCGCCATCACGGTCACCTCGAACGCGAAGACGTCCCCGAGGCCGCGTACTGCCCGGTCTGCGACCAGCTGTGCCAGCTCACCCTCGCGGTCGTGGAAACCGACCCGCAGGTGGCCGTTTCACCGCGCTGAGCCCCGGCCGCAGCACATTGCCGCTGCGTGCTGCATCGCTCTACCAGCTGACCTCATGGCGATCTAGCCCACCGGGCCTGAGCTGGACGAACCCATTAACCGAACACAGGAGCCCACGATGAAAGCACCCGACGAGTACGGCCCGTACCTCAGCCGTGACGACGCCCAGAGTCACTTCAACGCCATCGCCGGCCCGGTCTCCATAGCTGGCATCCGCGCAAAGATGGCCGTCATGCGGCTGGGCACGGTTCTGACCACCGACCGCAACGTTCGCCTGACCGCCTGGGAGCTGACGCAGCTGGACGTACTGACAGGCGTCTGTGACGAAGCCCAGACGTGGACCGCGATCGGCTTGATCAGCCGGTCCCGGCCCAGCCTCTGGGCCGACCAGCTCGCGCCCTGGTCCGGGCCCTACGACAGCCCCGCGCATGCGCTGACGGCCTTCGACGACCGGGTCGCCGCTCTACCTGAGCTGGTTGCCAACGACCGTCGCCGCCTGGCAAATGCTTGGCTGACGATCACGCTGACGCTGCACCAGGTGCAGCTGACCGCGTGGGAGGCCGACGTCGTGAGCCACCTGGCCTGCCACGCACCGATCCCGATGATCCAGGCGTTCATCGGCTGGATCATCGCCGCCGGTCAGGCGCCTGCCTCCGTGGCCGCGTCCACCGCCGACAACAGCAGGCATCGCCGGTTCTCCTCCGCACGGTGACCCGCTTGACCGCAGGCAGCCTCGGAGCCCGCGGGCCACCGAGGCTCCCAGCCACCACCAGCACCCTGCAGTTCCGGCCGAGCCTGGCCGACCGCGCAGCAGCGCGCACCCGGGCACGGCCGATCGGCCGTGCCCGGACTCCATTCCTTCGCTACAGGAGTCCCACGCCATGACCTACATACCCCCGCTTTCGGCCGCCGCGGCACCGTTCGCACCGCAGCAGCAGGTCCACCTCAACATCGGCGCGACGTGGCTGCCCGCCACCGTGCTGCAGACCCTGACCGGCGGCAGAGTCGTCGTGTCATACCTCATCGGCGCGGTGCCGACGACTGCCGCCGTGGCCGACTGGCTGGTCCGGCCCGCCCACGGCTACGACCTGCGCACCGCGGCGATGCTCGCCTCCGGCGCCGAGGTCGCGTTCGCCGACGCGATACACACCGTCGCCGCCGCCCCCTGGATGCGCCGCGGACAGTGGGTGGTCCCGTACACCAACGGCGAGTCCTCGCTGCTCCAACCGCATGCCAAAGTTCGGGTCGTCGACGACCGCGCCGCGGTCACCGTCGACGGCATCCCCCTGCCTCAGGCCCTGGACCTGCTCAACGGCGGGCAGGTGACCCCGTGACCGTCTACAGCCACAGCTTCGCCGCTGACGTCGCCACCGACCGGTACCGGCTGACCTGGCCGGTCCTGCTGGCCGACACCCAGAGGATCCTTACCGCCGTCGGACAGCTCGGGATCGGGCTGTGCGGCCCGGACGGGTTCGGTGCACCGGTCCTGGACTCACACAAAGGAGTCGCGGTCAACGGCGACGCCGCGACCGGCCGCCACGGCACCGCGCTGCTGCTGCCCCCACCGCTGAAGCTCAGCCGGCCCGTTCCGGCCAGGTCCGGCACCTGCCACACCCGCCGCGAGCACTACGACCTGGCGGTCACGGCGGTGCTGCTGCGTGCCCGGCTGCTGCTCGGCGAAGACTTCGCCGTTCTCAGCGACGGACGCTGGGAGGTCGAGTGGAACGAAGGCCCACGACGTGGCCTTCCCGGCGCCCGGCAGCTGGTCGGTGACCTGTTCGGCGGAGTGCCTGCGTGCTCGCCGCTGTGAGCGCGTCCCGGCACCGACTGACAACTTGCGGCAATGGCGCCGCGGTACGGGCTTCGGCTCGTGCGTACCCGGCCTGGCCGGGTCACCAGTCCGAGACCCTTCGGACGAATCCGGCCCCAGGCGTTGGAGCGCCTGAGGCCGGCAATGCAATGGTCACTCTTGGTAGGAGTACAGACCGATGACAACTCTAGCAGTCGGCCGCTCGGTCGACGTGAACGAGAAGTTCGCCGCCGAGCGGGCCGGGCAGCTGGCCACGATCGATCGTCGGCGAGCGGACCTGCAGGCCCGAATGGACGCCGGCAAGCTGGTTTCGCTCGGCGAGGGCCGGTACCGGGTCAGTGACCCGGGCAGCTGGGACAACGGCGAGATCTGGATCCAGCGCGACAACGGCCTGGTCCTGCCGCAGCACGGCCTGGACCTGTCCACCGGCCGAGCCGCGCTTTATACGTCCACGCCGGCCTGGCACCAGCTCGGCACGGTGATCGAGGGCGGCACCACCGACGTCGACACCGTCCTGAAGGCGGGGGCGATCGACTTCACGGTCGAGAAGTTCCCGGTCCAGTTCCGCACCCCCGACGGTCTCCTGCACGAGCTCGACGACCAGAACGTCACGGTGCGGCGGGACACCAACGCCGGTCTCGGTGTGGTCGGCAACCGGTACGAGGTCGTGCAGAACCGCGACATCTTCGAGTTCCTGCAGGCCCTGGTCGGCCGCAACGACGTGATCTGGGAGAGCGCCGGCGCGCTGCGCGGCGGACGCCGCGTGTTCGTGACCATGCGGCTACCGGACACGATCGTCATCGACCCCGGCGGCCTGGCCGACGTCGTCGCGCCGTTCCTTGCCGCGTTCAACTCCCACGACGGACTGACCGGCTTCGAAGCCGTCGTCACGCCATGGCGGGTGGCGTGCGGCAACACCGAGCGGTTCGCGTTGCGTGACGCCGTCGCGCGGTGGAGCACCCCGCATGTCGGCGATCCGCTGCTGCGGATGCGACAGGCCGAGGAAACGCTGCGGCTGTCGCGCAAGTACTACGAGTCGTTCGCCACCGAACAGGAACTGCTGCTGCAGACCCAGGTGGCGATCGACGAGTACCTGCAGGTCGTCGCCGACCTGTGGACGCCGCCGGGTGACGAGGAGTCCGACAAAGCCAAGGCGAAGTACCAGAAGTTCGCCGACGGCATGGTCACCCGGTTCGAGACCAACGCCGAGAACGTCGGCTCCAACGCGTACGCGGCGGAGCGGGCGATCACGGAGTTCCTGGACTGGGGCCGTGGTGTCCGGGCGCCGAAGTCGATGACCGAGGAGGCGTGGCGTGCCAGCCAGGCCCTCGAGGGCGACCAGGACGGCAAGAAGACCACGGCCCACAAGCGGCTGCTGACCCTCGTGCGTTTGCGCACCCGCCCGCGGCCCACCTCCGCCGCCCGGCCGGGCGGCAGCCTTCGGATTGCCTCGAGTTTCCTCAAACCTGAACGGAGCTGCATGGAACAGCCTGACAAGCCCGCCACGTCCGCTGCTGCACCGACGCCGGAAGTTCTGCGTGTGCGAGCGCTGCTGGACCGGGACTGGGACAGTCACTACCTGGGAGATGTACGCGATGAACTTGACGTTCTTCGCACGGAAGACGGCTACACCATCGACGTTGTCGCCAACGGCTTCGGCGAAGGCGGCATGGTCGTCGGACACCGTGACCACCAGCGGACGGCGACGGTCCTGGCGTTGACCATTGATGTCGCCGACAGCCTGTTGGCGTACGAGGCCGTGCCCTTATTCGGTGTGGAGTTTCGCGAACGTCCGGACTCACCGCCGCTGCAGGCTGAAGCCTGTTTGCCGGCCAAGCTAGCCCTGAAGGTCGCAGCGGCATGGGTGTGTGGCGGCGATCCGGTCCGGGTGACGCCGTTCGCGTCCTGGTCACCGCTCGTGGCAGCCCGCAAGCGGGAGGTCCCGGTCGGGCAGGAGGGCACCTGGTCGATGTTGCAGCATCTACTGGCCGTGGTCGGTTCCCACGAAAGCGTCAGAGCGATGCGGCTCGGTTTGACGGCAGCGGCCCAGGACGCAGTCGACAAGGCCGTGGCCATGCGTCGCCTACGTCGAACCGCAGACGTCGGCCAGCATTCGATCATGTCACCGGAAGGCGCCCTGATGGTCGCCCAGGGCCACGAGCAGCGAGCTGAGGTGTGGTCCGCGCTGGCCGAGCTGTTGGAGCGCGTGGAGAACGCTGTCGAGGGCGGCGATGAGCGGTCCGGCATCTGAGGCCGTCAACTACCCGCCGGCGTTCGGCTGGCTGGCGGCGGACGCCGTGGACGCGATCGCGGTGAGCGTCAACGACTACCTGACCGGCTGCGGCTTCGGCGTCGACAGGTTGGCGGTGCAGCAGGTCGTCGGCGCGGCCGTCTACCGCCAGTTGGCCGGGTTGTGGCAGGCCCGCGACCGAAACCGGTGCCTGTACGAGGCCTATGCCGCGTGCTTTCCCGACCCGATGCAGGCGTTGCTGTTCCTGAGCCATGCCGCCGACATCGGCGTGGCCTACCTCGATCGTGACGTCATCGAGAACGACCTCGACCGCACCGTTACCGACGAAGAATGGGAGCGGCTCGCTCCTCATCTGGCGAACTACGACGAGTACGTCTCGTCCGTCGGAGACCTCAACCTCATCATCATCCGCGACATGGTGCGGCTGGCCGGTCTGAGCGAGACCGACGACGGACCTGAACCCAACGGCGAAGATCCACAGCCGGCTGCTGCTGTCGACTTCGATGCTCCGTTGAGCTGACCTGCACCTTCTGCCTCGCCAACTTCCAGCAACGGCTTTTATCCACAGAGTTGTCCACAAACCAGTGGCGTCGATCCGTGAACCGGTCCGGCGTGCACGCCGGATCTGTCGCGACCGGCGCCGCACCCGACCTTACGGAGAACCATGCACGCACTTCCGGCGGCGCCGATACGCGCCCGCCTCAACGACGCCGACATTACGGCGCTGCTCGGGTCGCTGCACGGCGCGGACAATCCCGGTGACCTGTTGCGCCGGGTCCTGGTCGGTGTCTTCACACCGCTGCTGGCCGCCCAAGGCAGGTCGCTGCACGACTTCGGGCCCGGCAACCGCCTCAACGCCGACACGTGGCTGCTGTCGACGCCGCAACTCGACGCGATCCTGCAGGCCGCGTGCAGCCGAGCAACCCAGTGGGGTGCTTCCGCCGACGTTGTCGTCGAGCTGGTCAACATGCTGCCCAAGGGATTTCTCGACAACGTCACCGTTCCTGAGGTGCCGACGGTCGACTACCAGCCACGGCAGCTGGTGGCCACCGTCGAACGCGACGCGGCCGCGGTGTTCGCCGCCGTCCAGCACCGCCTGAACGCGCTGGCGACCTGCTACGGCGACACCAGCCGCTTTCACGTCGACGCGCAGACGTCCTGGGTCGCGATGGTCACGGTGCTGATGTCGCTGAACTTCGGTCCGCACCAGTCGGTCGAAGCGTTCGGGGACCTCGGGCTGCTGGTCACCACTGCCGGGGGTACCACGTACAGCATCGCTTTCGAGCCGTTGCCGCGTACGTGCGTGGCCGGCGGCGGCTGTCCGGCGGTGCTCGACGACGACGGGCGCGTCCTCAATCCGAATCAGCAGGTCATCGGACATGTCCACGTGCCCGCATACCCGACGACGGCGATCACGCCGGGGGTGTGGCGGGCCCGTTCCGACCTGCACCGGGCACTGCCCGCCTGACCGACCACGGCGCCGCTCGCGCCGCCTTTCCACCTGCCAGGGGTGCGGCGCTCTCGCGCTGCACCCCTTTTCTATTTCCCCGAACGGAGACAACTGTGCTGCTCACCGAACCACGCCAGGCCGACCACCTGGCCGTGCCCACACCCGGCCGTTGTGCCGGGCTCCACCTCACCGCACCGACACTTGCCTGGCTCGGAGTCGTCGTCGCTGCTGTCGGCGGCCACCACCTGGCACTGACCGGGTCGATAGGCACCGTCCGACACCCTCTGGCCGAAGCCCTCGCCAACCTCAGCATGAGCCTGCCACGCAGCGACGCTGAGCGGATCGCTGCCATCTGGCAACACCGGCCCGACCAGCTATGGCTGGCGCCGAAGGGCCAGCCGCGGCTGGTTCGCCGAAACCACACCGCGCGGCCGGTCGACCTGCTCGGTACCGGCGACCCGCACCGGCCTGGGGCGGTGACGCTGGCCGACACCGGCGTCCTGGTCCTCGACCAGGTCGGCTGGTACGACCCGCAGACCGCGGCCGCGCTGGCCGCAACGCTCGCCGCCGGCAGCATCACCCACCACGGCCCGGCAGGCAGCCACACATGGCCCGCCCGCTTCCAGGCGGTGTTCACCTCGACGCCCTGCGGATGCGTGGTGCACCTACTGGACCACCCTTGCCGCCAGCCCGACACCGAGCAGCTGGCCTACCAGGCGCAGATGGCCACGCTGACGCGGTTTGCTGACCTGCGCATCGACCTCGACTCCGCGCCGCCGTGTCCGCACTACGACATCGCCGGCAGGGACACGATCGGCGTGCGCCGCCTAGTGGCAGCCGCGACCTGGCGGTCCCGTATCCGGTTGAACGGCCTCGGCGTCCGCCGCGCCGCCGACCTGCGTCACGACCTGCGGGCCCCCGCGCTGTGGGACACCCCCGCGCTGCAGCGGCTACGGCGGCGGCTGAACCGCGACCGGATCACCGTCGCCGAGTACACCGCCGTCAGCCGGGTCGCGGTGACGCTGGCCGACATCGCTGGACGCCCTGGCCCCGACCTCACCGACGTCCGTACCGCCGGGCTGTTGCACGGCGTCGACCTCTGACCAGCCGCCGACCCCTTCTCGTGGGCGCCGTCCATCTGTGGACGGCGCCCTCGCCATTTGAGGAGCTGCTTTGACCCACCCCATCGAACCCGACGACACCGACCGCCGCGCTGCACACGACGTCGCCGACGGCACCGTGCTCTGCGTCTTCTGCTCCCAGCCGACCATCGCCAACAACGCGCACCTGCTGGCGCAGGGCTGGACGTGCAACCTGTGCATCGCCCGCGCCGGGGCGGTGACCCGATGACGGCACCACACCACCCCGCCGGCACGGATCGACCGCAGGAGCTGCTGCTGTGGTCGCTCAGCCTTGACGACCGCGCTCTGCTGCTCCACACCCTGCAGCGCGCCGCCCGCCGGCCGCTGTGGCGTGACCGGGTCGCCGTGGCGAGTCTCGCCACGCGGTTGTCCGCGGTCCCTGTCCTACAGGCCCCGCGGCTGCTGTTCGACGCCGAAGCCTGCTGGCAGTGGCTGGAAGCCGGTGCCGCCGCCCGTTACGGCATCGACGACACGCTGCACCGCGACACTCTCGCCGCCACCTGCGGGCAGCTCGACGACCTGCTCACCGGGCTCAACGACGGCGAGGCACCTCACGTGTGGCAGCCGACTGGGGCGCTGCGGCAGGTGCGGATCTGGCGGACCGCCGACAACGACGGCGCCGACGGCGGCGGCGTCCTCACCGCACAGCTGCTCATCGGCCACACCACGGTGCGGATCTGCCCCATGCATCAGGAGCCCCTGGACCTGATGCCGTCGGACAACTGCGGTGTCTTCGCCGCCG
The DNA here is from genome assembly GCF_040648615.1 of Catellatospora sp. NPDC049111. Taxonomy (NCBI): domain Bacteria; kingdom Bacillati; phylum Actinomycetota; class Actinomycetes; order Micromonosporales; family Micromonosporaceae; genus Catellatospora; species Catellatospora sp. NPDC049111. The sequence continues at coordinate 337,875 of NZ_JBEZEB010000005.1, forward strand.
TCGAGGCCCTCGAGCACATCGCCACAGAGATCAACCGCGAGTGCCAGGTGGTGTTCGCGGCACTGACCGGAACCGATCGGGAGCTGCCATGACCACCACGGCCCTCACGCCGCCACGTCCCCTGCTGCCGGCGGCGGTCTACGACCTGGACCTGTCGTGCGGGCACCGTACGACGGTCACCACCGCAGCTGCTGTCCCCACAGTGCTGGCCTGCTGCCACCGGCTCGGATACAGCCCGTACCTGGACTCGCGTGGGGTGCGTCTGCCGTTCCCGGCGGTCGTGGTGGGCATCCACCGCCGGGCCGACATCGCGACTACGGCACCGCAGCTCACCGTCATACACCGAGCTGACCGCGCTGCGCCCTAGCTGTCTTTGCGCCGACCTGCCCGAATGCGGGCAGGTCTGCCCGCTCATGCCGACGCCGTCGGCCCCGCTGCCCATCTGCCCTTCTCCGACAGATACCGCGCGTTCAAGCGCGGCCGTTCACCCCTGGAGCTTCGATGTCCATAGATTCCCCTCCGACCGTGCGACCGCAGCCGGTTGCCAGAGCTGATGGCGGTCTCGCCGCACTGCCGCGGGCTGCCGCCCTCGACGCCAAGACCATGGTCAAGATGTCGGTCATCCGCGGCCGCCATGCGCAGCTGCTGGCCGGCGCGCTGTACAACGTCGCCGCGCTCGGTTCATGGATCGGGCAGATCTGGGCCGGTGCCACGAACCTGCCCTGGCCCGAGCCGTTCCCGCTCTGGCTTCGCCTGCTCATCGTGGCGCCGTTCGCGTTGGTCATAGACCTCGGCGGCGTCGCCACGATGGCGATCGCCGACTGGCGCCGATCCGAAGGAGAAAGCGCCCTCTTCTGGCGGATCCTGTCGTTCGTGTGGCTGGGCCTTGCCGTCGGCATCAACATCATCGGCCACCTCGACCTGCCGCTGCTGGCCGTCGGGTTCGGGTTCCTGGGCGCCGGGGCGTTCGCCGTCGCCTACGGCCACATCGAGGCCCGCCGCCGCGACGCCCTCAAAGCCGCCGGGCTGCTGCCCCGCGACAAGCCCCGCTACGGCGACGACATCCGCAAGTCCGAACCCGACGCGGTCCGCCTGGCCGAACGTTTCTACTACGAGGACGGCCTGGACAAGTGGGCGGCGCTGGACGCCGCCCGCGAGAGCATCCGCAGCAGCCGGCACAGCGCCGCGCTGGCGGCCTACCTCAAGAAGCAGATGACCGAGACCCACGGCGGCGATCAGACACTGCCGGGCCTGATCGCGGGTGCGATCCGCTTCGACCAGCTCGCCGAGCTGGTCATGGCACAGGTCGACCTGCACGCCTGGGCCGGCCACATCGGCAGCCAGCTCAGCCCACCGACCACCGATTTCGACGACCCCGGCGACTACGACACCGGCGCCGGCACCGTGCCCAGCCACATGATCGCCAACGCGCCGCTCGACGTTATCCGCCGGATCCCCAACCAGCAGGGGCACTACGACCTGTGGCGGTGGCTGTGGGCGCAGATGCTGGCCAACCCGGAAATGGACCCGGCCACCTTTGCGCACAGGTTCGACATCAAACCCCGCCAGGAGCAGTCCATCCGCAAGGCTGGCAGCATGCGGCTGCTGGACTTCCCGCAGACACCCGCCGCGCGGCTGGTGCACGCGGCCGCAGCTGCGGCGCCGGTCGACCTGTCGGACATCGCCCACCGGCCCCGACCGTTCGCGGCCGACAACGACCCCGCCGAGCCCGAACCCGCCGACACCGCCGCACCGGCCGCCGCATCCGGCGAGCTCGTCTCCACCGCGGGCACGGTGAGGTGACCGTGGCGGAGATACTGAGCTGCACCGCCGACGTCACGCACCGCCATCATCGCGGCAGCCACACCGTACTGGTCTGCGTCGGCGACCGGACCGGCTACGGCCCTCGGCTGCTGCACGCCATCGAACAGCAGCTCGCCTGCGTCGGGGTGAGGGCGTGCGTCACCGACCTGATGTGCTCACGGCACCTTGAGCGTTTCGGCGACTGGGCCGCGGCAGTGCACAGCGACCACCTCGATCTGGACACGGCACGGCGGCATGCTGTTGCGGTCGGGCAGTCGACGTACTGCTGGTATCGCCTCAACGTCGACCGCACCGGTCCGGTGCCGCTGCGGCTGCTGCGCGACGGCACCCGGCAGCAGATCACCGAGCACCCCCGCAGCCAGCGGCTGCTGCAAGCAGATCCCGGCCTCGGCCGCGCTGAAACGGAACTGTTCGGCATCGGCCTGGCCTGCCTGCAGTCCGGGCCGTACGTGTTCGCCCAGTATGCGGCGGCGACCACGATGTTCGGTCACGGGTTGATCACCTGCGACGGCGAGCTGCTGCGCAGTGGCCGCTCGGCGCCTGGCCGCGACACCCTCGGCGGGCGGCTGACCTACGCCGGTGCCGCCGAGGCATACCTGCGTCGGCTGCGTGATGCGGTCGTGTGCGCGGTGCACGTCGACCTTCCCGTATCGGTCTGACCCCCGACCGGATGCCGCGGCGACCCTGCCGCCTCTGAAGCTGCCGCTGTCTGCGGCTGCGCCTCCCCAGATGAGGGCAGCCAGCGGTACCCGGCTGCCCTCGCACTCTCTCCGCTTGCGAAGGAGATGCGATTCCAGTGTCCCCCGACATCACCTCATACGCGTTGCTGGGCTTCGGGTTTGTCGTCGGCTTGCTGTCCGGCATCGGGCTGTGGCTGCTCGCCGACATATCGCGCCGTCCGTCCCCGCGCCCAGCGCCGGCAGCGAAAGCTGACCGCCTGACCGGACTGCCGGACCGTTACGCGCTGCTCGACGCGCTCGCGCCGATCAGGCGGTCGCGCGAAGGCGTCACCCTGGCGATCGTCAACATCGACCAGTTCGCCGCCATCAACAACACCTTCGGCTACCGCGCCGGCGACCAGCTGCTCGTCCTGCTTGCCGGCGCTCTGCAGGAAGCCGCCCGTAAGCGCGGCGCGAGCGTCTACCGCCTGGGCCGCGACGAGTTCGCGCTGCTGTGGCCCCGCAGCGACGACCAGCTCCGCCAGGACGTACAGGAGCTGCTGCGGCAGCTGGGCAAACCGCTCGAGGTGCATCTGCCCGGCCGGACCGTGGTCATGGACGTCACCGCATGCGCCGGCGTGTATGCCGAACGGCTGTGCCCCGACACCACCACGATGCTGCTGCGGGCCAACACCGCCCTCCAGCACGCCAAAGCGGCCGGCGCCGGCAGGGTACTCACCTGGGCCGTCGGGCTGCCGGTCCGGCACCGGCCCCGCGACGACCGTCGCTGCCACGCCGTCATCAGCTGGGCGGCCGGCCCACCGACCCTGATCATCGGCCGTGACCCCGAGGCCGTCGACCGGCAGGCGACGCAGGTCGCCGCCGACACCGTCGCCGCCGAATCCCACGCCGCCTGGAGCAACCACGACGAGCGCCGGGCCGCGGCCCTGTCCGCGCTACCGGCCACACCGGCAGCCGACGCCCCACTCGCCGACCACGTCGCGTGGACGGCCACGGCACTGCCGCTACTGGCGGCGTCCTACCACCGGCTCACCGACACCGACATCACCCGGGCCGAGCCCGTCGTCGTGCCGGTCTCCCTGGCCCGGCCGCGGCATGTGCAGCGGCCCGGCGGCACGCCCGGGACCAGGCGGTCGGCATGAACCGCCACGATCTGCCCGTCCGACTGGCCGGCAGGCCATTCGACCAGCGGCGGCAACTGCCCGTCCCGTACGTCAACGAGCACGGACCCGGCAGCTACGACTTCGCCGTCGTCAACGGCCGGCGTGCCGTGGAATGCGCCCGCGAGCAGCTGTGTGGCGCCTGCGGCCACTTCATCACGCGGCAGCTGACCTTCGTCGGTGGCCTCGCCAATCTGCTGCACAACACCTACACCGACCCGCCGATGCACACCGCCTGCACCGACGCGGCCCTCCAGCTGTGCCCGTTCCTGGCCCGGCCCCGGAGGCGGCCCCGGCCGACAACCGCCACCGCAATGCCTGCGGGATACCGCGACCTGGACCGCAGCAGGCCACTTGCGGTTGCGATCACCGACGGCTATGCCACACGGCTGACCGCCACCGCCGACGGCGTGCTGCTGGAGTTCCATCCCGAGCCCTGGCAGGCACTTCACGTGTTCGCCTACACCGACGCCGGGCTGGTCCCCACTGCGGCCGCAGCTGGTGCCGACGCCGTCACCGACCTCATCCAGCAGCTGAGGGAGACCCACCGTGACTGACCAGATATCGCCCACCCGCCACGCCGCGCTCAAGCCCTACCCGCTGGCGGCAGACCTGCCGGGCCATCCGACAAAGTTGGCCAGCGACCTCACCGGCGACTGGCGCTACGAGGTCGACAGCCCTCAGATCACCTACGGCCAGGGGCTGTGGCCGTACTACCGGCACGGCAAACCGACCGCCGTTCGCCTCTCGCCTGACATCGCCTACCGCGCCTGGCAGGACCACTACGTCACGGCCAACCCTGTCGGCGACGACCAGGTGCAGCTCGTCCTTTTCTGCCACGACCGCGGCGACGACAACCGCGCGGTCAAGGTCTACGCCCGCGTGGACCTGCGGCTGCGCCTGGTCGTGCTGCCGCCGGGCCTGCCCTCGCCGCTGGGCGGCCAGGGCGCTCATCAAGGCCAAGAAGGTGCTGGCCCTGATCGACGCCGCATGCGCCGACCGTGACGTCCACGTCTGGCCCGTCACCGCCGAGATGCGCTCACGCACTCGCTGACCGCCTCCAGCCACTGATCCGACCGGGTCTGCCCTACACGCGGGCAGGCCCGGTTCCACCCGTGCGTACCCGCCGCGGCGGGTGCGCACCACACCACCGCGGGAGGACCGCCGCACGCAACGCGGCACACCAAGGAGGAACCCTCATGCACCCCCAGCCCAAGGCCGCGCGGATATGACCAGCCGCGCGATCAACTTCATCCTCGCCACCGTCATCGGCGTCGCCATCTGCTGCGTCGGCGGACTCATCGGCCTCAGCGGCACCGCCACCGCCTGCGTCCCGCAGGCCACCACCGCACCCTCCGGGTCGCCTTCGCCACTCGAACGCTACGACAGCGAGCAGAAAGGCCACGTAGCCACCATCGTGCAAGTCGGCGCGAGCAAGAAGGTGCCCGGACGCGGGATGGTGATCGCCGTCGCGACCGCGATCCAGGAGTCCAGGCTGACAAACCACGGCGACCTCGGCGCCGCCAACGACCACGACTCGCTGGGTCTGTTCCAGCAGCGGCCAAGCCAGGGCTGGGGAACCCCGCAACAGATCATGGACCCGCAGTACGCCGCCGGCAAGTTCTACGACAAGCTGCTGACCATTGACGGCTGGCAGCAGATGCCGCTGACCCAGGCAGCCCAGGCCGTGCAGCGCAGCGCCTACCCCGACGCCTACGCCAAATGGGAACCTGACGCCACCGCGCTGGTCACCGATGCCGCTACAGCGCTCGGCATCGACATCTCCGGCGGCTTCGGGATGTGCATGAGCGCCGGAGGGTGGATCAAGCCCGTCGACGCGCCGCTGAACTCCGGCTTCCGCACCGCTTCACGCCCCGGGCACGACGGCGTCGACCTCGGCGCCGGCCGCGGCACACCGATCCGCGCCGCCTCATCCGGCATCGTGATCAAGGTCAGGTGCAACGCTTACAACGCCGACGGGTCACCGCGGTCATGCGACATCGACGGCAACCTCAGCACCCCGGGCTGCGGCTGGTATGCCGAGATCCTGCACCCCGACAAGACCGTCACCAGGTACTGCCACATGCTGCAACGCCCGGCCGTCGCCGTCGGCGAAGAGGTCATCACCGGGCAGATCATCGGCCTGGTCGGCAACAGCGGCCACTCCACCGGCCCGCACCTGCACCTGGAAACCCACACCAGCCAGCCCGCCACCGAGGCCAACGCCGTCGACCCGGTTGCCTTCTTCGCCGCTCGCGGCGTCGACCTCAGCAGCAGCAGGCCTGTCGCTTCTCACTGAAGATGTCGTCTTCTCATGGACATGTCGTCCGAGTTGTCGCTGGCTGTCCGGTCTCGGTGAGGTTGGCGAATTCTAATGCAGTCGACAGGCTTCTCGATGGATTTTTGTGTAGCTTGGCGACCGTAGTCCGATATGTAAGCTTATGCAAGGAAAAGCGTCTCAGGTAACCTGGCGATTCTCGCTGAAACAGTGGTGTCCGGATAGGCTTAATGTGCTAACGGGCACTGAAGGTGGGCGGGCTGCACCCCTGGACCATGGGGACGCTGCGTAGCGCCGATGGTGAGAGAATCCCCGGGCGCCGCACCTTGCGGATCTGCCGATGAGCGGTCGTCACTCCCACCTGTTCTTGTCGGTCCACCGGACCTCGGGATACGACGGCTTGGGGATGGTGCTGAACCCCACCGCCTTCATGAAGCGGCGCAGCGCGAGGATGCTCCCGGAGGCTGACCATTCCGCAGCGCCTTTAGACGGCGACTGGGTGCCGCCGTACAGGCAGATGCCTACATTGTGCTGCTCAGCCAGGGAGTAGACCTCTGCGATCTCCGCGTTGGAGAGAGCGTTCGGGCTCTGCAGGTACGTCTTCATTGGCCAAGGTTAGCGTCGTAACGTTGGATCTGAGCGTGCATACGTCGCCGGTCAGGGCGGATGCGCGCGAGGTAAACCTGAGTGAGAACGATCTCCGCGCGCAAGGTCAGGCACCTCGTGGGCCGACATCTCGATTGAGAACCCACAAGGCCCTAGCTCTCACCTGGCTGCGTTCAGGCTCCGTAAGGTCATTGGTCGAGCTCGTCGAGGAGTTTGATCTGCGCGACGAGATCGACTTCGTCGGGTGCCCACGTGTCCAGGTAGCCAGGTGCCGTATTACGGGAGTACGCGAGCCAGGCGATGATCTGCTCGAATCGGGGGTCGTCGCCAGGCGCCTGCTCGACGATGTCGAGGATCTTCAATTTGGAGCCGACGTCGGCCACCTGGTCCATCGCCAGGCGGCACACGACTCTCCCGGCTGGCGTACCGGCAGCTTCGCGGGCCGTGTCCAGCAGCCGGTCCCGGTCGCGTCGCAGGCAGTCGCGCAGCCAGTCGAGCCTCTCCTGCGTCACGCGGCGATCATCGCACCATCGCATCGGTGCAGCAACGCGCGTACCTCCCAGGAGTGAAGAACCCACCGCGCCATGTCCACCAGTCCAGGCAGCGCCGGAGCGGACAGATCGCATCAGCCCAGGGGCCCCAGTCGCGGACGGGCTGCCAATGCCGAGCCGAGACTGAACGACAATCGTCTGCAAACAGTCAGCATAGTCGCCGGTCAGACGATCACACGGTCCCCGGAAAGGAGCCCGTTGCGCAGTATCGGCCCTCCAGCACCACGACCATGCCGGTCCTGCCCATACCGCCGTGATGTGCCATCGGGCGTGTGGGCAGCCACCGAGTACGACAAGCTCGAGCGCTACGACGGGGACACCGGCGAGCAGCCGGCCGGGGTGTTCGCCTGCCACCAGACAGATCTCGACAGTCCCCGGGTGCGGGTGTGTTCAGGGTGGGCCGGCTGCCATGACGGCGCCCATCTGCTGGCTCTGCGGATCGCCGCCGTCGACGGCTCCATGACTGCCGACGACATCCAGGCGACCGTCGACTACTGCTGTCCGGTCCCGTTGTTCGGGTCCGGCAGGGAGGCCGCCGAGCACGGCAGAGCCGCGATCGACCGCCCGTCGGCAACCGCACGGCACCTCATCAGCAAGATCGTTAATGTCCGCGGGGACTTGATCACCTGACGGCGGCCACACCGTTTTGAGCGGTGCGCTACGCCTGCCGCCCGCCAACGACACGCGATCGCGATACAAGCCTCCTTGTCGTACTGGGCGCCGCACCGCGACGGCACCACGCAGGCCGATGGCCGCAGGAGCGATCAACATCGGCCCTCACGCCTGATCGGCTACGGCCACAGACGATCACAATTCTCGATCAAACCTCGAGCCGTGGCCTCCGGAACGGATGCGCCCATCTACCGCATCTGCCTGAGCGCTCGGCGTCATTTCGAAGGAGCACAGATGTCTGAGACACGACGGGTCGACGCCCCGTTCAAAGGCGACCGCATCCTCATCACCGACGACCCGAGCAAGAGCCGCAGCGTCATCGGTCGCGCCGGCTGGCACCCGGCCCGGGTCAGCCGTGGCGTCACCACCGCCACCGTCCAGGGCGTGAGCGTCGACAAGTACACCAAGGACCAGCGCCCGCACACGTACAAGGTCATCACCGATGTGGGTGAGGTGCCGTCGCTCAAGCCGACCCAGGTTTTCCTCATCGCCTGACAACAGATCTGGCACCCGGCCGGCGGTACGGCTTGCGGGCCGATGCCGCCGGCCCGGCCAGCGGCCTTCCGACCGACCCGTCGCACCGATTCGCGCCGGATCAGCGGGTCCTGCGCAATTGTGGCGCCCAACTCCGGAGCTCAACGTGGGATACAGCCACTCCTTCACCATCCAACCCGGTCACGACATCTACGCCAGCATGTGGCCCGGCCTACTCGAAGACGCCGTCACCATCGTCGATGCGGTCAAGGCAAAGGGCATCGAGATCAACGGACCCAGCGGCCTTGGCACACCCCGCCTACATCCGAGCCGAGGCATCGCCTTCAACGGCTCCCGGATCGCGGGCTCGCAGTGCGACAGCTTCCATCTCGACTCCCCCGCACCGATCGCCGGCGCCGACCGCAGCTGCCGCCGCTACCGCTACGTCAAGACCGACGCCAACCCCTACGACCTGGCTGTATGCGCCGTCCTGCTGCGCATGAAGATGCTCATGCCCGACATCGTCGCCGTCGGCAACCCCGGCGTCTGGGACGACACGGCCGCAGGAAGGTCGCTGGTCGTCGACCTGTTCGGCGGCCCCGATCCTGGACCCGACCTGTTCGCCGACCCCACCGACGGCCTGGTGCTGAGCTTGAGCGGCTGGGTCGACCCGCAACTGCTGGAGCAGGCCGGCGGCCCGGCGGGCAGCCGATGAACGCTCCCGTGCAGGCCGTGCCCGTCCAGCTCGCGCACCTGCCGACCGTCGGCGGGCTCGTCGTCCCGTGGATCACCGCAGTGGCCCCCGATGGCCGGGCTCACTTCGGCCACACGCTGTCGCAGCGCATCGAGCTGGCGTTGTGGACGCGGCTGTGTCAGGTCTGCGGCCGAACCCTGGACCCGACCTTCGTGTTCGCCATGCGCGACAGCGATGTCGCCGCCCGCAACAGCAAAGAACCTGCCATGCATCCGGTCTGCGCCCGGTACGCCGCGACCGCCTGCCCCATGTTGCAGGGGCGCCGTACCGGCTACCAGGCCAAACCGATCACGGTCGACGATCGGCGGATCGAGATCGTCAACAGCGGCGACCCGTCCGGCATCCGAGCCGATGAGCCGGCCGAGCCCTGGCACCTCGTCTGGGCCAATGGCTACCAGGTCCGGCTCCATTCGCTCACCGGCACCCTCACCGCGCAGATGACCGCCGAGCGGATGCTGCGCGTGCGTCCGATCAGCCGCCGCTGACCACGCGTGGCGAGCAGCACTGATCCATGCGGATGCGCTGTCGAAGGGCATGACCATGACCACTCCCCCTCTTCTGATCATCATCGTCGGCGGGGAACGAGCCGCTGATTACGCCGATGCCGCCTCGACGTTCGACGAGGAACAGGACGCTGCGTACGCCCTTGAGGAAGCCGTCGGCAGCGTCCCGCCTGAGTCCTGGGATCGGATGAAAGACGCCGCCGAGGAACTGGCCGGCAAGGTCGTCCACGTGTTCACCGGCGCCGTGCGACACGAGATCAACGAGCACGCCACCCCGGCGGGCCGGGCCTGTCTTTGGTCACGAGCGCGGGTCGACGCCGACACCTACCCGTGGGAGCACGGCCACTGCCCTGACCAGTGTCCCGGCTCCGCGGTCCACTCCGCCGACAGCCGGTAGCCGGTACGGCCAACAGCACCGAGCACCCCCGGCCTCCGGCGGCGCGTACACACATTTCGAAGGAGTCCCATGTCCGCTGCTGTCAGGGTCTTCGACGGCTGGTTCGTGATCGACACCGACGCGTGGCTTGGCCAGAGACTGGGCCAAGAGCACCCGTTGCTGACCTACAGCCTCAACGACTTCACCAGCCACCGCACGTTCGACGGGCCCCAGGGCTGCCTGCCGGTCGAGGACCGCATGCTGCTGTGGTGCGTCGCCCGCGGCTGGACGGTCACCGAAACCTCTCCCATAGAACATGACGACAGCGTCCTGACGCACGCCGTCACCGTCGTGCTGGCATGCGGCGGAGCCGAGGCCACCACTTATGCGCTGGTGCACGTCGAAGACCGCCGTCCGGCCGTATACGACGACCGGACCATGGACGACGCGTACTGGGGATGGGTCCGCCCCGTCGACATCATCTGCCCAGTGGGCCACACCTGGACTTGGCTGAACGACACCACGGTCCTGGACTCCTCCGGCAGCCCGCACCACGTCACGGACCTGTTCGACGGACGCACCACACCGTTTCGGCCATGCCAGGAGTGCGTCGCCTACGACGACGGCACCAGCATCAGGCCCTGCCCTTGCACGGATACGGCGGTCGTCTACTGCCCGGCCTGCGGCAGCCGCAGCCGACTGCACCTGACCGATGTACCGGTCTTCGCCACCCCCACCGACCAACCTGCCCACGCATCCGTCTGAAAGGAACGTCCCGGTCGTGTTCACCGTGCAACTGCCTGACCAGCAGGCAGCCGCGACAGCGTTGACCTGCTGCCGCAGACTGCTCGCCTCCAGCAAACCGCTGCCGCCCTACCAACGCCAGTCCGTCGCCGCCGTGATCGAGCTCCTCCAGCAGCTCAGCGGCGCCACTTTCCTCGACCTCGACGACGACAAGACACGCGCGCTACGGATGGCAGTCTTCTCCCAGCGCGACACCCTCGACCTGCACTTCGCCGCCGATGTCCAGCGGCTCGCCCGCCAGCTGCCCGACCCGCTCACGTTGCCGTGGTGGCGCCGCCCCGACGAACAGATCCTGCAGTTCATCTCGATCGGCACCAGCCGCCAGACGGCACGCGGCAACCGGCCCACCTTCATGATCGCCATACCGGACCGAGAAACCTTCGAAGTTGCTCTGGCCGAGCACATCGGCTGCGTCGTCGGCTTCGACGGCGCTCACGCCGCAGCAGTACTGGGCGAACTCTGGGACGACGTGGCCGAGGTCAGCGTCGGACTGGCCGCCGCCGCAGGGCATCCCCACCTGCTGAAAGTGACCTTCACGCTGCCGCAGACCACAGAACAGCGCAACAGCCCCGGCGCTCACCCTAATGGTCGACTGACCCACGAGGAGCTGTCGCAGCTGACACTGCGCATCCACGCCGCCGCCGCGGCCTGCGGCGTCCGCCCTACCACGCTCCACTTCAAACGGCACGTCGGCATGCTGCCCGTCGACTGGCCCGCCAGCGTCGAACTGCACTGGACAACCTGATCTTCATCCGACCCAGCAGCGCATAGCCGTTGCCCGCCATGACCGTCTGCGTCGACCGAGCCGGCATGGCCGAGGTCGACGCACCTGCCTGGAGATCGTGATGAACGAAACCACCGGCACCCGCCCGATCAGCGAGATCGCCGCCGACATCAGCTGTCACTGGCCGCAGCCGTACTTCGGTGCCGTCCCGTACCTGGACGCGATGCGGCACCTCGACCGCATCACCGACACCTACCTGCAGGACAACGCGCGCGGCATCGTGCGGTACTTCCTGTCCAACGCCAGCACCTGGCGTGGACCCGACGCCCGCCGCATCAAGGCCGAGCTGAAGGCCCTGGTCGGCTGACCAGCACCGCCCGCTGCCACACCGGCATCTCGCCTGCTGCCGTGGCCGCTGCGTCCACAGCTCGCCCTCCGCCAAGGAGCCCCATGGTCAGCCACATACGTGAGGTCGTAGTCGACGACCTCGACGGCCACTCACCCGCCCAGCCCGTCGCGTTCGCCTACCAGGGCCGCAGATACCGCATCGACCTGAACGCCGCCAACCTCGCCGCCATGAGACGAGCATTGCAGCCGTTCATCGACAGCGCCCGACCGGATACGACCCTCACACCCCAGCGCCGCGTGCCCCGCACCCGCTGACCCGCAACACCTGACACGGCCGGTTGACACCGGTCGTGCGAGCAGCCGACCAACTCGGCCGCCACAACCCGCAAGGGGTTGAGCGGCCGTGTGGCCGCTCAACCCCTGTCCGACCCGACAGGGAGCACCCAATGCGCATCATCCACGCCTGCGCCGTCACCCAAGGACGCAACGCCGCGGTGACCACCGCCCGCCAGCTCGCCACCATGACCAGCCAGCTACGCCTGGCCCTGGCCGAAGGCGGCGAAGGCCTCGACACCGCCGACGCCGAACTCACCCTCACCGCGCTGAACTGCGCCATCGCCGACATCGACACCGCAGTCGCCTACCTTCGACGCCTGATCGGCCTCGACGGCGACACCGAACCCGCCAGCGGCGACGTCAGCCTCGACCCCGGCACGGACCACGCTGCCTCGCCGGAGCCAGCCCAGGACCACAGCTGCCTCGACGCGCCCGCCCTGGCCCCGGCCGACGTCTCGCAGACGGGCCGCCAACCGATCGGCCAGGCCGCACCCGCACCCGCACCGCAGCGAACCGCTGTCCAGGCGACGCCGGTCGCCGAACACGCCGCCCTGCTGCTGCGACAGCTCATGCACACAGCACCCGCCACCGTCACCGATGTGGAGCACCTGATGGCTGCGCTGATCAACGCAGCCGAAGACCTGAACGCGATCAGCCAGCGGTACCTCATGCCCACTCGCCAGCGCCGGGCAGCCGGCCATCTCACCATCGTGGGCGCCCCCGCCACCGAGGTCACTGCGACCGCAGGCCCTGTGCCCTCGGTCCAGGCCCGGCCCGACGGACGGCCGACCCCCTTCATCCTCGACCGGCGGCGGCCCCACTCCACTACGACAACCGGCCGACCCGTCGCCGCTGACCTTCTCGTCGCAGCTGCCTGAGACGGCCCTGGCCCGCCGTGGCCGCACCCGGCACGCCAGCGACTGACCTGACCGCTCTGTCTCGACACCGCCAGCTAGGAGACCACCAAATGCCGCCCGTTTGCGCTTTCTTGATCCGGCAGCTCCACAGCGACTACGCCGCAGCGTGGCCGCAGATCGTCGAAGACGTCCAACGGATCGTTGACGACTGTGCCGAGCTGGGCATCGTCATCGCCGGGCCTGACGGCACCGGCGACCCGCAGATCGACATCGCCAACGGCATCTGCTTCAACGGCGACGCCGACACCGACAGCAGCAACTCCCCGCTGCGTATCCCACCGCCGCTAGCCGACGACGGCAACTGGCCCGACCAGACCGCGGTCCACTTCCAGGTCGACACCGGCGCCATGCCCTACGACCTCGCCGTCCGCACCGCCCTGCTGCGACTGCTGAGGCACGCCGGAGACGCGGCACGGCTCGCAGAAGCCGACGGCGACTGGGCCGAAGCCATCCACATGCACCTACGACTGTTCGGACCACTCAACGACCGCATCCGGTCCGTCCTGGACTACGCCACCCAGGCCTCACCCGCGTGAGTTCCTGAAACGCCGCACAGCCCCCAACCCGCCGCGCACACCCGCGGGCCGCGAACGACGGGGGTCGTCCAGACCCGCGCATCGCCTACTCGCCTGCGGCAGCACGGCACCCTTATCCGCCCGGCAGCAGGCGATTGTGCCGCTTACGGGCTCCCTCACCCGCCAACAGGCGCGGGCACCCACAAAAGGACACCCGATCATGACTCAAACCCCGGATGCAGGTTCTCCCTCGCATCCCCATCCACCTTCCGATGCCGGCAACACCGCGCAGCTAACGATGGGCAGCCCCATCGTCCCGGACAGTCCCGAAGACCTGATCCTGATGTTCGAACTCGACCGCATACAGCAGCTCGTGTACGAGGCATCTGCTTCCGGCGAGCTGTGCCTGATGCTGGTCGTCGGTCACGGCATTCAACTCCACGTCCCGAACGGCTCAGCAGTTTGGGCCCACGGGTGGCAGCCTGCCGTCTCGCTGCACGCCCACGCCGCCCAGCTTCAGCGCCGACGGGCCAGCCATCTCGGTGACGACCAACAACACGAACTGCCGCTCGACCTCGACCGCCCCGACGGCCTGTACGCCGTCGTCACCACCGGCGTCGCCGGTGGTGACACCGCACTCAAGGTCACCGTGTCTGCCGAGGCGATCAGCATCACGACCGATCGACCGGCAGTGTCACGCCACGTCGGCTCGCCGCCAACGGCGGGCCGGCACACCGGGTCGGCCATAGACAGCGGTACCCGATGAGCACCCCGCTGTACAAGCAGCTGACCAACAAGCTGCGGCAGGTGCCCGGATCCCAGAATTGGTACGCCACCGCAACGCTCATCCTCCCGGCCGCCGCGACCGCCGACGCCCCGCTATGGAGTCCGGGCCCAGGCTACCTGCAAGCCCTGACCGGATCGGTCTACCTGAAGCCCGTGCCTGACGGAGCCGAAGCAGTGATCATCAACCAGTTCGCGCCCGGCGGAGTCTACGAGCAGATGACCGGGCCATTGACAACCTGGCAGCTGCTCGGCCCCGACGGCGTGCTTCGGCGCCTACGCGCCGCCTACCTGATGCCCTTGCAACACCAGGCGCTCAGACCAGACCATCCGGCCGTGCGCTACCGGTGCTGGGTAGACCAGCTCGCCACCCGCATCGGAGCACACCTGCCGCCAGCAGAACACGGACATGACACCGGCGCCCGGGTCTACCTGCGCCGCGACGGCCGGTTCCAGGCGAGCTTCGCCATCGGCATCAATCCGCTGGACCGCTGGCACCAGGCGACAGTCACAGCGGCGTGCGCCCTGGCAGCTGCCGCTGCCGAGTTCGGAGGAACGCAACTACGGCTCGATCAGGGCATCACCGGCCACCTCAGCGACCCGCTACTGCACCACGCCTGGCGGCAATTGACGCCCGCCGGGCCTGCCAAGGTCGGCCGGTTGTCTGTTCGCGCCCGGTGAGCCGCACCATCCGCGTCAGTTTCAACCTCGACGTCGAGACCCTCGCACGGATCATCACGATCGCCGACGTCCCGGGTCCAAGCCGCGCCGCTGTCCGCGCCGCAGTCATCGAGGTCCTCACCCAACACGGTATCGACGGCGCGATGCGCCGCTACCGCCATCGGCGAGGACAGCTGACCGACCCCGCCGACCTCGTGCGCTTGGACAACGTGCTGGCCGAAAACCGCATCCTGGCCCAGCGCCTGTTCCCCACGCCCACGCCGCGGCCACACCGCGAACGGCCTGAGCCCGTGGGCCGGCCGCTCCTCGACGTCCTGGCCGAGGTCCCCGACAACACCTGATCAGCGGCCACCCCCTTTGACCTTCTCATCCCGGAGCCGCGTATGCGCTTCTCAGTGATCACGCTTTCCTGCACCTACCCTGACGAGGTCCTCCGGATCCGGGCGGCGAACCTGCCGCCCCACCTGCTCGTTCCGCTCATCGCAGACTTCCGCGCGCAGACGGTGACCGCACCGCCGGACTGGATGCAGGAGTTTCTCAACCATCTCGCTGTTTATCGGCTGCTGGCCGGATTCGATGTGGTGCCCGACGCCTCGTGGCCCTGGGTGAATGACGTCGCCGTGTACCGCTACGAGGTGACGTTCGACGTCGACCGCGGTGGCCTGCTTCTGGCCATCGACGACCGCAGCGGCACCGTCCCCATCCGAGTCGAATTCACCCACGCCGACATCGACCGGTACGCCGCCGTGCTGTGCGATGAGATGGCCGAACGCGCCGAACGATTCGCCGCCAGCCACGACGGGTTCACCTTCCCCGACGGCCACCCCAGCCGATGGGCTCTGGCCGCGGCCAGGCATCGCCGACGAGATGGCCACGTCAGCGCACTGGCCGCGCAGGCCAACCTCGCCGCCGCGATGCTGCCTGCGAGCTTCGACTCGATGTCCCCGACGCTGGTCATCGCAGGCATCCACGTCATCTGCTCCTTGCGTCCGGACGGGCGCCTGCAGGTTCGCGTCGACACCGAGACAGCCGACGAGTGGCTCGTCGATGTGAACGGGTGCACCACGATGACGTTGCTCGTCAACGAAACCGAGGTCTTCGACTCCGATCTCGACGACGATCCGGAAGGCCTGCGCGGCTGCTGCCGGTCCCGCACCGCACCACGCATAACGTGGCCTTCGGCGGCCATGTATCCGCTGCGTCGCGGTGCTCACGCCCTCAGACGCAGAATCTGGCGTCTCATCGACCGACGTACTGGTCACACGCAGCAACAACAGCGGAAACGGCCGTGAACAGGTCACCGATCACCTGCAGCCGGTTCGCCGAGACGCTGCGAGCAGCCGGCGCACGCATCACCTGGTCCGATAATCACGAGTTCGAGGCCAGGACCGGCCGGGGTGCCAAAGGCCGCAGCGTCACCGTCTGGTTCTACCGCGACGCCGACACCTTCTACCGCGCCGTGTCCGGCAACGGCACCGCGCTGCGCTCCATGCGAGCCGTACGCGCCTACCTGCGCATCGAGCAACCAGCTCCGTGAGCGCCCCGTGTCGGGCCGACATGACCGGCAAGGTCCGGCCCGACACCGGCGCAGCTGCTGGAGATCTCGTCAGGACCCGGGCCGCGCGGCCCGTCCAGCGACCTGGCCACATTCGTGATCACGACATTTCGAGGAACCATCGTGCCCAAACTCTCCGCTGCCGAGGTCGAGCATCGGCTTGCCGAGGCAACAACAGCGCTGCGACAGTCGCTGGCCTCACTGCTTTTGTCGCTCCGCGAGGACCATCCCGTCCCCGGCTGCCTGCCAATACCGGCGCTGCGGGTGCCCGCCGACATCACCGACATGGCAGACCACGCGCAGGAGATCTACACCAACCTGTGGAGCCTGCCTCACGGCCGGTGCAAAGCAGAGGCCTGGATCGCCGCCTGGGACACCTGCCCGCACCTGCCCGACGGTGGCGTGCACGCCGTGTGGGAAGTCCTCGACGCGTGGCGGTCGCTGCTGCTGTGCGCAGCCGGCCACGCCCAAGGCCGCAAGCAGGCCTTCGGCCTCGACGACTGCCAGAACTCCGTGCTGGCCCGTCTGACCGACCTCGACCGGCTCATCGCCCACAGCGATCGGCAGCCGCCCTCCTGACGCCGACCGCCAGGCGCCAACACCCCAGCGATCCTCCAGGGCCGCCCAGGCCCCGCGGAGCACCTGCAAAGGACTTCGACCATGCCCGACACGCAGCCGGTCGACGCACCGGACCCCGACACCGACGGTCTCAGCCGTTACGACGTGGAAGATCTGTCTGGCACCTCGGATGGGGACCCCGAGGGCAGCCAGCTGATCGGCGAGCTCATCAGCCGCCTGCAGACGCTGTGCCAGCAGAGCGCGTACACCACCTTCGACTACGAGCTGCGCAACGAGGACGGCCGCAGCATCACCGGCAGCAGGACACGTGGACCGGCCCGCGAGATCGCCGTCGCGTACAGCGACAGCGGCCGCCGGGTCAACATCCAGGTGCCTCGCCCGACCCTCACCGACCAGCGGTGGTACGAGGTCATCTTCTACACCGCCAACCGCCACGAAAGCAGCGCCGAGGCACGGTTCACCGATCCCGACGAGGTGATGCATCACCTTGGGCAGTGGCTTGCGTTCGGCACCCGGCCGCCGCGGCGGTTCACCCACGCCGACGTGCTCGCCCACATCACCCACGACCTCGGCGACGGGTTCCGCACCGCGACCGTCGACCTCGCCGACAACGACGCCACCTGGGCACCCGGGACCAGCAAGAAGGAACTCACCGGAGCGGGCCGGTACCTGTACCAGATCACCGCCGCCGGGTGCTGGGTCATCCAAGAACCCGACTTCGCCCGGCTGGTGCCCCTGACCCGCCCCCAACCAACCACCCGCTGACTGGACCCGCCGGCGGCCCTGCCACCGCAGACGGCGACCCAAGCCCGCAGACGAGGCCCTGCGAACTGCAGCCGTCAGGTGACAGCACAACCATGAAAGGCACCGACGTGGACAACCAGTACCCGCCAGACCATCTGCGGCAGTACATCCGCAACGCCGCCAGGTTCCAGAACACCGACACAGCCCACGCCGCAGCACACATCCTGTGCAGCACCGACCTGCCCGAGCGGCAGGGCCTGCTGCTGCCGCACCTGATCGTGTCGCTGCAGGGCACCAGCAACGACATGTACACCACCGCCCGGGTGAAGAACTGGGACAACCTGCTGACCGAGCTCACCTGCGGGACGCCCGACGGGATGGGAAGCCTGCTGCGGCTGGCCCGGTCCCTGGCCGATGGCACTGCCGTGGACCTGCAGGCCGCGTGCCGGGGCCTGAGCGTGCGCTACGCGGGCATCGTCTCCGAGGCAGTCCTGATCGCCGCCGGACACCAGGCTCGGTACGTCCACGAGCCGGTCACCGACCCCGACATGCGCCAGCTCTCCGACGTTGCTCACGTCCTGCACACACGGATCGCCGAGCTGGCCATCACGCACCACGACCACCAGATCCAGTCGCTGGCCCGCGACGACACGGCCGGCGCTGCGGCGGTCAAGACGATCGTCGACACCGTCGGACAGCTGGCCCTGCGCGCCCGAAACGACGTGCTGCAACGGCTGGCCCCAGCCAAGTGATCTACCGCGCGGCAGGGTCACGGCAGCCGCCTGGCCGCCGTGACCCTGGCCGTCACGGAACCTGGGCATCGCGCCCAAGCAGCCGCTGCAGGGCGGCACGGCTTACCGCCGAACGGCCTGCGACGACCGCGGCACAAGTTCAAGCTCACCGCAGGGGGCCGGAGCCTGCCCGGCCGCCTGCCCGAACAACAACAGGAGTCCTCCTCCGATGACCATGAATATGCTCCTGGTGACCGGGTTATGTCTGAGCCTGGCCGTCTCCGTCGGCGTGGGGAGCTGGGCCTGGTACCGGCTCAGAGAAACACGCTTTGACCTGTTCGACGCACAGATGGCCGCCTACAGCGACCCCGGCACCGGCATGGACAACCGCCGGGCGCTGCTGCGGTACCTGCACCGCAAGTCGGGCGGCGTCACCGCTGTGGCGATCGTGTCGCTGCACGGCCTGGGCGACATCCGCGGCGCCTACGGACACCGCACCGCCGAGGCGGTGTTCGCCGTGCTGATGCGCAGAAGCGCCCACACCCGGGTGTGCAACGCCGCCGAGTTCCGGCTAGCCGCCGACGAGATCATCCTCGTTTGGACCGGTCCGCCGAACATCGACGAACTGCGGAAGCTGTGCGATGCGCTGATGAAGCCCATTCCTGCCACCGTCGACGGCCGCGCCGTGCAACTGACGGTCGCGGTGTCGGCCGGCGTATACGCCGTCCAGCCAGACGACGGTACCTCCGTCGTCCTTTCCCGAGCCGACACCGCACTGCGCGTCGCGATCCGCGCCGGCCTCGGACACATCACCACCTGGAAGGCCGGGCTTCGCGCCCACGACCGGCTGCGGCAGCGGCCACCGATGTGTGCCGTGATCGAGTTCCATTCGATGCTGCCACCCGAAGTGGTGACAGGCTTCACCGCCGACCTGCTCGCCAGACAAGTCGTCCGCGTCCTCGCCGAACGGGCCAAGGGGTGGACCGGCCCACTCGCCGCCGATGACCCCGAGTTCGACCTCCGGCATCCCATCCCCGACCCCGACGCTCCCGACGCCGACATCGCCGACTGGCTGAGCCTGCTCAAAGCCGCGACGACCTCCCCGGCGGTGACGTTCCTCGACCACAGCCAGGTACACCACTGCAACCCGCGGCCGAGCGTCACGCTGACCCCGCACCGCGAGCCAGGGGCCCTATCAGACACGCACTCCGCCTGATCAGCCGACATACACGGAGAGATGCCCAATGACCGGCAAAGACATACTGCTGGACTTCGTGTTCGGCACTGAGGCCATGCTGGACCACCGGGGCTGGGACGCCCCGCCGCGCCTGCTGGTCATGCGCCGTCACGCCGACGGCATCATCGCCACAGACACCACCGTGCTCCACGGAGTAGCCGATATCCAGGGCCACCTCGACAACCTCGTCGTGTCCACCGCCATCAACTCCGACGCCCGGCGACGCTTCCGCACCGCCGTCGGCCCCAACGCACTTGGCCTGTGCCTGCACCTCGAAGCCTGGGGCCTGTTCGACAGCACATCAGTGGCAGAAGCCGCCCGCATCGCCGGGCCGCGCCCGGTCAGCCGCCACCCCAAACGCCAAGACGTACGGGTGCTCACCGCTGTCGTCCTGGGCCGTGACGTGTCGGTTCAACGCATCCGCGGCGGCGAACCCACCGTGCTGTTCGACTCGGCAGACGCCGCGTTCGACAAGCGGCTCGTCGGCCACATCCCCGAGGCACTACGCGCCCTGCACAACATCGTCCACGACCTGGCCTAGCTCGTAGACAACGTCCAATCCCGGGCTGCCGGCCGAGGTGCGGCCACTGCGTCGCCTGCCGATCCGGCAGCCCACTGTCACGCGGAAAGGGGCACCATGCACTCCGCTCACCGCCGCCACTATGCGGTACTTGACTGGTCATCGGGCATCGGCGCATCACCGGAGCTGATCGCCGGCGCCACCCGCGACGCCGTCGACCGGCAACTCGTCCGCTCGATCTGCGCCATGCACCAAGCATGGATCGGCGGCCTGCTCGATGACGACACGGTGACCACCAACCCGTTCCCCGACCCAGATGACCCGACCCACGACGTATCGGCCTGGGTCGAGGCTATGAGCGAGGCCGGGCCCGTGCTCATCGCACGATTCGACGACGGCACCCTGACGTGGGCGCCAGCCGTCCCGGTCCACCGTTAGCTAAAGCCGACGGCTCACACCCGACGTCGAGAAGGGGCCACAGCGGCGAGGAAGTGCTGCTCGCAGCTGATGACGACGGCCAAAACTCTCGGTGACATCGAACCTGAGCACACGGTTGGCCCTACGGGGCCCCGCCGCCTCGCCCGCTGTCATCAGCTATTCGACAGAAAGCCGATCATGAAATACAGCATCGCCGACCTCGACCTTCAGACTGCCGAGCAGGCGTACAAGCAAGCAATCGTCGCGGTGGGCCAGGCGCAGAACGCACTGGCCACCTCCAGCGGTGCGCTGGCCGCCCTGCTCGTGCTGCGACTGCATCCGACGGCGGGTCTCGTCGTCGTCGCCCTCAACGAAAGCCGCGGGAACGAGTTCGAGTCCGTCTACGCCATGGCGACGATCCGTGACCAGTCCGGTCGCCTGCTGTGGCAGTGCTCCAAAGACATCAACGGCGACCCCGCCGTCGACGCCAATGGCCCGCACGCTGAGCTGATCCGGCGGGCCAATGATCTGTTCGGCATCGCCGACCAGTACCGGCAGGGGCACTGGCACTCGTGCGAGCAAGGGCACGCGTCATTCGAAGATTGGCCGTTCGACGCCAGCGCGGAGGACAAGATCAACGCCGACCGCGGCCTGCTTCTGATCCCCATCGAACGACGCCCAGGTAACCCTCCCGCCACCTCAGGCATCAGGCCTCAGGCGTAGCACCCGATCCGGGCCACACGTGGGGACCTCCGCGCGGCCCGGCGTGCCCGCATACGTGGCATTGCGGCGGGCCGCACACAAAACAAGACAAGGCACATCATGATCAGAGTAGATGCCGGCAAGGTCCGCGACCTGCTGGCCAACACCGCCAGCGGCACCGACAGCTGGCAACAGCGGCTGTCCATCCGAGCCGATGGCCGGCACCTGCGCACGCAGGCCGTATCCCAGTTCCTCGCCGACGCCGCCTCCGTCGGTCTCATCACCATCCTCGCCCCGGTCCATACGCTGTCGGCCGAGCCACTTCCCACTGCGCCCGGCGACACGGAATACGTCCAGGTCGTCGTCCAAGTCGGCGCCGATCTGCGGCTGACGAGCCTGCCCATCTGCTTGGCCGGCATTCTCGGCGACGACCCCGATCCCGCAGCTGCCGCAATGTCGATGACCTACGCCCTCGTCCGCCAGGCCCATCAGCTCCTCAACAGCCTCGAGCAGTTCGTCGCACTGACCACCGCCTTCCGGCCCGTGCTACCCGATGTGACGTCGCGGCCCGTTGTGGCCGCAGTCCCGGCCATCGCCAGGGGACGCTGGCACACCGTGGTCCAGGTCGCCGGCGCGCTCGGCCACACCTCCGGCCAGTACACCGCCGGGCTGCTGACTCGCCAGCCCGATGGCACCTGGCGACCGGCAAGCCCATCCTCGCTGCATGTCGAATCGCTGGAGGCGGCAGTGCGACGCATGCTGCGCCTGAGCGGCCGCATCCCCGTCGACAGCAGCATCAGGTGACCGGGCTGGTCCGGACCAGTGCCCGCTGGCCACTTCTCGCGGGGCCGCCTGCCCGCCGGCAGCCCGCCTGCCCCTGTGCCTCAGCACGACACCCTTCGGGATGAAGCCATGACCACCGAACAGACCCATCCGGACACCCTGATCGTCGACCAGCTGACAGCCTTCCTCAACAGGTCGGTCGACCCATCGGGCGGCGATGTCGTCGATTTGCTCACGTCGCTGGTCTGCGACAGCGGCCGGCCGCTGCTCAACCACACGATCGAGCTGGACGCCGAGGTCGTCGAAGACCGCTACGGCATCGCCACGGCCGTCGTCTACGCCGGCCCCTACACGATCCGCATCACGCAGCCCGCCGACGGGCACGCCGACATCGTCGTCGCTGTCACCACCGACGACCACGACGACTACGGCCTGGCCATCACCGTCGACCGACGGCCAGTACTCGACGCCATGCCCAATACCTGGACCAGCAGCGTTCCCGCCGACCTGCAACTGGCACCGCCGGCTGTCCCCCGCCACACGATCAGTCGGCGACCGCGATGACGACGTCTTCCATCATCCCCGGCGCAGATACCGCGATCCCCGGGCTCAAGAAGTCGGCCGCCGGTGTGCTGTTCACCGACCCCGACGACCGGATCCTGCTCGTCGAGCCGACCTACAAAGACCACTGGGACCTGCCCGGCGGTGTCGTCGATCAAGGCGAGACTCTGCTGACCGCAGCGATACGCGAGCTCGAAGAAGAACTCGATCTCAGCTGGCCTGTCGGGCGGCTTCTCGTCATCGACGACCTTGGGACCGCGGTCATGGCGGTGTTCGACGGCGGTGTCATCGCCGAACCGCTCAGCATCCGACTGCAGGAAAGCGAGCTGCGGTCGTGGGCATGGTGCACACCGGCGCAGACAGCCCAGCGGATGACCGCCGCGCCGATCCTGACGCGCCGCGTTCAGGCCGCCCAACAGGCACAGCGTGACGGGGCCACCTACTACCTCGAACATGGGCACATCCGGCTCACGGGTGCCGCCCGGCGGCCTTCCGCGTGACAGACGACGGCCCAATGGCGTCTGAGCGCTGACCTCAGCGATCGCATCCGCAAAACCCAAATGCCGTGCCTTCATCGCGGACAGCGAACGCGCAGCAATGCCCTCCGGCACCGCGCACCATCCTGTCCCAGCCCTGACCATCCTTGCCAGCTGCCGTCATCGAGGCGTTATCGGTGGCGGCGGCTGCTGCCAGTGGAGGAAAACTCGTG
Organism: Catellatospora sp. NPDC049111; assembly: GCF_040648615.1. Lineage (NCBI taxonomy): Bacteria > Bacillati > Actinomycetota > Actinomycetes > Micromonosporales > Micromonosporaceae > Catellatospora > Catellatospora sp. NPDC049111. Next base: position 361,399 of record NZ_JBEZEB010000005.1, read on the forward strand.
ACCGTAGACGAACTAACCAGCTCGATGTGGTGGCATGTCATCCGGCCTCTCTGGCTGTACATCTGCCGTCTGGACAACCAGCGTCGCCAGTACGTCCCCGACAGCGAGTCGTGGCGGCGCCTGCTCGAAGGCGCCGAAGCCGCCGAAGGGGCCCTGGCAAAGCAGATCACACAGTTGACCGGCGTGCCTGCCGTGGCCGCTCGTGGCCTCATCAGCGAACTGCACCAGCGCCGCCGCCACGACACGACGCCCGCCACGACGGTGCCGACGATCGCCTGGGCGGTCGACTACCGGGGCCGTGACGGACACATCTACACGACCGACCACGCCCACCTGCCGTTGACGCAGCGATTCGGCGACGACTGGGACGACCCGGTCGCGGCCGCAGCCGATGCCCTCACCGACGAGGCGGTGTCGTTCACCAGCCTCACGCGGTATGAAAGCGCCGATGCCGAGTCCGGTGCTCATCCCGGCTACCAGCACCGCGCGGTCGCGACCCTGTCCGGCTGGACCGCCGAGCAGCTCACCGAGATCCAGCGCCGCACGAACCGCAACGCCTGACCCCGTCCGCCAGCTGTGCGGCTTCATGGGATGCGGTCGGCGAGCAGGTGCGCCACTGCGCGCACGCGCCCCGGCTGCTGATCGCGGCCATGGTGGCGTCGATCTGATCCGTCACGGCCATCGCCCACCCGGGGCGGGGCCAGCGGTGGCCGCACAGCACCGACACAAGGCCACAGGTCAACAGGAGAAGCTGGATGGACAACGAAGAACTCAACGTAAGCGTCATCGCCGATGCGCTGCGCGCCGAGGGCGTCCCGGCGCAGTTCGACTGGCTCGGCGGCGGCGCCTGGATGTTGTACATCGGTGCCGCAGGCACCGACATGCGAGGGTACGGCTCGTGGCCGCTGACGCTTGGGCCCTGCCGCCCCATCGGCCCGGACGGACCGTTCCTGGCCAGCGGCGACGACATCGCCGTACGCCATCACACCGATGACGGCATCGAGTGGCTGGTCCCGCAGCAGCCCTGGGCCACGCCCGCAACCATCACGCGGAAGATCCTGACGATGATGGAGTCGGCTCCTCCGGCCGGGTTCGACCGCGACCGGCTCCGGGCATGGATGACCGGAACACAGGCAGCAGGAACGACGCAGACCCTGGCCAACCTGGCGATGTTTCCCGATCGGTGGGATCTATGGGTCAACGACGCCGACGGCTACCTTCACGACGTGTGCGACCTGGTCCACGCCGCAGTGCGGGACCAGGCGGTGACCCTGCCTGGCGGCGTCAGCGACCTGCGGGCATGGCACGTACACGACTCGACCGAGTCCTGGCCCTGGGAGTCAGGCGCCTCCACATCACGGGGCGGCACCATCGCGTTCGTCGTCACGCTGTCCGGAGGAGGCATCACCTTGGTGACCTCCAGATGCCACCGAGGCACATTCCAGAGTCCTGACGAAGGGCTCGACGGCGCATTGCACGCCCTTGAGATCGCCCTGCGACAGATCAGCACCGTCCTCGGACGGCACCAGACCCGCCACGCGCCCCACGCGACCGCCGGACGCAGCGCCCAAGGACCCGCCGCACCCGCTAGTCGTCACGAAAGCTGACGATGGCCATCGCTCACAGTTTCCGCATTCAACCTGCCAGCTTCGACTATCACCGGTTCTGGCCGAAACTGGTCAGCGAAGCCGACCTGCTCATCGTCGCGGCGGAGGTCTTCTACGGCGTCACCGTCACCGGACCCTGCGGCGTGGGGACACCCGAGATCTCCAAGAACGGCATCGGATTCAACGGCCGCGCCGACGCTTCCCAAGACCGACAACCGTTCCAGCTACATCCCCCGGAGCAGACCCGGCGCGGACATGACCACGACCGGGCCGAACACAGCCGCATCCGCACCGACGGCCACCCCTACGACCTGGTGGTCAAGGCCGTCCTGCTGCGTATGCGTCACCACCTGTCCGGCACCTGTGTCATCGGCAGCAGCCGCTCCTGGCGCCACTGGGCAACCGCGCACAACCTCGTCACCACCACATTCGGCGGCCACCGCTGCCTCGACCGGCGCCTGCTCGGCGACACGACCGCCGGCCTGGTCCTCGTCGGCCGCCACTGGACCGATCCCCGAAATGCTCGCGAGCTCACACGCGGGCACACCACCGTCACCACCGGCACCCGGCGTCAGCCTCTGACAGCGCCGCAGGCCATGCCACCTCACACCTGGGGACCCCATGATCGAAACGTTTGAGCAGTTCCTGAAAGCCCACGGCCGTCCACCCCACGAATACCCGATCTACCGGCTCGACCCGGACACCGACGACCTCGCCTCGATCATCGTCGAGTACGGCGACAAGACCGCCCTGCTGACGATGTACGGCCTCGGCAGCGGCGACCAAGCCCACCTGACCATCGACGTCCACGCCTTCGTGCAGGACCTCGTCGCACGCACCGGTGTCTTCGGGCTGGAAAACGGCCGACGCTACGAAGCGTTCGCCGACGGAGCCCCCGGAACCTCGCACGGCTGGCCGGCCGTACGCGGCGTCTCCGTCCTCATCGGCCGCCAGCAGAACACCCCACCACCACAGACCGGGCAAGCCCCACCGGCTGCACCCGGACAGGACCCGCTGTACGTGTGGGCGTTGTCGCCCGCGCAGCGCGACCTGGTGCTCGCCGCGCTGGCCAAACCGTCGCGGAGCCGCCACCACCGCGACCTCGGCACCCACCTGGCAGCGATCGCACCACTGCCCCCGACGTCGGTCACATTCGACTATCAGGCCGCCCGCGACTGGCTCACCGCCAACGCCGACGACCTCGGCATCGACGCCCACACCCGCAACACCCACGAAGACGACGAGTTCGTCGCGGCCCTGGACCAGGTCCTGGCACGCCTGCGACAAGGGCTGGCACCACAGGTATGGCACACCGACGGAATGCTCGACGACGTGTGCGTATGGCGTACCGCCGACAGCGACGGCCCCGACGGCGGCGCGGTCATCAGCGTCGACCTGCGCACCGGCAGCCACACCACACGGCTGGCCAGCAACCACCAGGCGCACGGTGATCTCACCGAGGACAGCGAGCTCACCGGCGTCGACGCCGTCGTACAAGCCCTGGGCCGCACCGCCCATCTGATCAATACGCGCCTGGCGGCCGCACAGCGGTTCATCGCCGCGCTCGGCGGCGCCGACACCGGCCGATGACCCCGCCGCCGCGAACCACGCGGCCCCGAGGCGCACCGACGCCGGCAACGTTTCCGCTGGAGTTGCTGCAGCAGCGCCGCGACCATCTGCTCGACCTCGCCCGCCAGACCGACGACCTCTACGCCACCGCGAACCTCGGTGTTGAGGCCTACCGCCTCCGCACCGCCTTCCCCACCATCGTGTGGATCATCATCCGGTTGACTGACGCCGACGACCCCGACTGGGAGTACGACTACCGCTGCTCGACCATCCGCGACCACCATGGCACAACGTTCGTTCCGCCCACCGCCGACGCCGACGCTCTCGAGGCCCTGCTCGACGACTTCTGCTACGCGCTGCGCGACAGCCATGGCCTCACCTCGCGCTGGCCGGCCTACCACATGATCTCCGAGGCGAACCTGGGACTCGCCGCTGACGAGGAGTCCGACACCGACGCCGAAAAGGCCCGCCGCGGCGAGCTGCCCAAGTGGGTCGTCATCAACCTCGACCGGCTGCTGGCCGACTGCCGGCAGCTGCTCGACACCGGCCGACTACCCGAAACCGCGCCGGCCCACGACGAGTGAGTTCCACACGTCCGCACCGTGATTCGGCTGCGGACGTCGTCGACCGGCCGCCAGGTCGGCCGGTCGACCCACCCTCGCGTACACCGCAGCGCACGGCCCCGCCATGTGCTCAGACGGAAGGATCCTTCGTGTCCGAACAAGACGACACAAGCGCTCCCGTAACCAACGCCGAACGCGCCCGCTGGGGTCAGGCATGCCTGCACGGCCTCGCCGAACGCACCGGCGACTACGACGGCATCGACCTCACCCCCGGCACCGACCCCCACCACGTACAGGACATGCTCGTCGACGCCCTGGCCCACCTGCGCCACTACGCCGACGCCGCCGGCATCGACTTCGACCTGGCCAGCACACGAGCCGAAGGCTGGCACCGCCTCGAAAAGGGCCGCAAACAGGTCGACATCCCCGGCCGACGACAGACGTACCTCGCAGTGTTCGACAACGCCAGCGACGCGCTGGCCGACCTGGCCGACCACACCACCATCGCCATCGCCTGCCTGGACCGCCGCGGCGTCGAAGCCGCCTGCGGCCCGCTGACCGACGTCCAGTGGGCACAGATGCGCCCGCTGCTGAGCAGCTACCAAACGTTCGCAGCTTCCAGCGGTGCTGACACCGCGTTCGTCGACCACCTGGTCCTCACCGCGATCGGCGGCGCCGACACCCACTCCGACCAGCGGTGAGCATGCGCACCGCATCCGCCCGAACCGAGCCGGTCGAGGTCACCGCGGTCATCGACGTGCTCTACGGCAACGCCGACGGCGAGCAGACCGCATTCCTGGACGACCTACTGACCCGCGCCGGGTACCGGCGCCGCTGCGTCTGCAAGGCCATCGCCGAGCGTGGACGGCCATGTCCGGTGTGCGCCGCAGCAGATCCCGACGACCTGTTCGACGGCACTCGGGCCCAGCTGACCGTGACACTGCCCCGCCTGCGCAGGCAGCAGACCAGCCTGTACCTGGACCTCAGCCTTCGCCAGCCGAGCAGCACGGCAGCGTGCTGTGAGTACGCCTACCGGCTGCGCCACGCCGGCCGCTGGCTGCAGACCGGACATTGGCGCTGCTGGGCGCAACAGCCGCGAACCCTGCTCCAGACGGCCCTGCTGCTGGCAGCCGGCCTGGCCACTGACCGTCGGCTGGATCCAGAGACCAGCGACCGTCTGCGGGCATGGACCACGGCGCTTCCCGGCCCGACCTGTGCAGCCGACGACGACGTCACCGTCATCGACGGCCCGAGCCCGGACAAGCGCGCATTGATCACCATCGACTCCTACGGCGGCCACTGCCCGCCCAACGGCGACGTCCTCGCACCGGCACTTTTGATCAACCGCTTCGACGTATCGCTCGCCAAGGACATCCACCAACCGCAGCACTCCGCCGAGATCGTCGCGGCGTGGCGGCACTGCGCGACCTTGGGCGGTTCCGGCGATACCTCGCCATGTTTCACGGCACCACAGCCATCGAGGTCGTCACCGTCGACGCGACCACCGTGGTGGTGTTCGACACCGCCGACTTCCGCACCTGCACCGGCTCGCCGCCGCAGGACGACCTGAGCTGCGAAGCGGCCATGTGGCGCGACTGGCTGCACGGCGACGTCTACACGGTGACCGTACAGACCTACGACACCGTCGACGGCCACGACCCGTTGTGGCACGACCACGAGAGCGTTTCCGGTGTCCTCGGACACCGCGACGCCGTCGAAACCGCCGTTGATCTACTCGCCGATACGAATAGTCAACACATCGACTGCCGCTGCCGACAGATCTGACCGCCGCCACGCATTCACGCCAGCGCTGAGCGAGGCAACCCTCGCCGCGGTCCTCGACGACCCCGGCCAGACCCGGCACGGCAGCGCAGCCGCCTGCAGCTGTGCCGGGTCAACGCCGCGACCGCCGCGCCACCATCCCCCCGCCGTGACCTGTTCCTGCGAGCAGCGGAGACCTGCCATGCATCTCATACACCTTCGGGTGCTGCACAACACCGACTACCGACGCGCCAGGTCGACTGACATGACCTACGCCGACGGCGACCAGCTGGCCGAGGTGTTCGACCACTGGTTCTCTGCCGACGAGACCACCACCGCCGAAGATGTCGCCGGATGGGCGTACCTGGCTTTCAGTGCCCCCCTCGAAGCGCTGGCCGACTTGCGCCGACAAGGCCGCGGCGAGTCCGCATTCCTCGCCGGAAGCCTTTACCACCTGCTGGGCCGGCGGTGCCTTTACATCGGAGACGTCGTCGAGGTCCGCATCGACCAGGACGCAGCCTGGCTGGCCTGCGAACGCAAAGGCTGGCGCCGCATCGAGCAACCAGCCGTCGTCGACGGCGCACCGCTGTCGGCCGAGCTGATCTACGAGTTCCGCCAATCCATGCCGAGGAACTGACGACCGAACAAGAAGACCTCACCAGCCGGGAAGCCCACCGGCTGCCCCGGCCCTACCCCACAAGGACGTAACCGGCAATGAAGCAGTTCACCGTTCGGGTCGGCGACGTCGCCGCGCTGCTCGCCGTCGACGCGGGCTACCGCGGCGTCTGGGCCGACCATCTCCGAGCCGACCGGCGCAGCAAGCTGACCGGCGTCGTCATCGAGGACCTGGTGCGCGACGCGGCCACCACCGCCGCGCTGCTGGTCGAGGGCGCCTACGGCGTGCACATCCTGTCGTACTACCTCAACAAGGAGTACGAACAGGGCGCCGTCGTGGTCGTCCACCTTCCAGACGATGCCCGTGCCATGTCCCAGCCGGTCAACGTCACCGGGTGGCTCGACGGGCTCACCACTGATCCAGACCCGGCCGTATATGCCGCCGCCCTGCTGCAGTCCGTTGCCGACATGGCCTCGGCCGCTGTCAACGCACTCAGCCTCTACCCAGCCGTTCAGACGCGTACAGGCGTGAACGCCGACCCTTTCGCCGTCACCGTACGCATCCAGACCCGCAAGCTCTTCAAACTGCTCGACCGCCAGCACCGCCACTTCCCATGGCACGTCGACCTGTGCGACCGCAACAGGCTCGGCATCACTGCTGCTGATCTGGCCCAACTGCTCGCCGATGCCGCGGACACCGGCCTGGTCATCAGCGGTGCCGTCGCCTCCATCACTGTCATCGCCCTGGACGTGCACGGCTTGAGGGATCCCGATGCCGCGGTGCTGGTCACCTACGACGGCGGAAGCACCACCCTGGGTGCCAAGTTCAACGTCCGCAGCCTGCTCGAATCGTTCGACCCGTCCCTGCTGCCCGGCGATTTCGCCATCTACCTGCTGACCGCGTTGGGCGACATGGCCACCGCCGCCAGCGACAGGCTGGGCGAACAGTTGACCCAGCACACCAGGCATGAGCAGCCGGTCGCCGCAGCGACCACCGCCATCACCCGCACGCCCACCAGGCCGCAGCCCTGACCACCGACACGTGCCTCCGGACCATCATCCGGGGGCAACGCCGTACCTGGAGGACACGATGCCCGCTGCGGCCTTGTATGCCCCCGGCCTGACCGACACCCAGGGCGCGACCCTGCTCCGATACGACACCCAGACGACGGCAGCCAAGGAGCTGCGCAGGCTGTACCTGGCGCCAGAGGTGGCGCCGGTGAAGATCTCGACTCGGTTCGGCTGGTACTGGGCGCTGTGGGCCACCCCGCTGGGCGACCCCGGCGAGGCCAGCATGCTGACCACCGCCGAGCGTGGCTGGCTCCAGGTCTGCGCCGTGCCCTGCGTACGGCACGAGACGACCGGGACGTGCCCCGGCCACCCGTACACCGGCAAGGCCGCCCTCGATTACACGCTAGCGCTGTGCGGGCACCGTACCCGCGTCGCCCGCATCTTCACGCAGCGCCGCGAGAACCGCACCGACGGCACCTTCGATTGGCTACCTGCGGGAACGCACTACCGGGCCAACTGCCTGTGCGGTTGGAAGGGCCGCATCACCGACTGGCACCGCGCTGCCCGCCTGGACGGCGACGACCACAGCGGGGCACCGAGCGGCAACCGCCACGACCGGATCGGCGGGATACCCAGATGATCGACAGCGCCCCCGGTGGCGTCCTCGTGGATCCGCCGATCACCCTCACCACGATCCTCGACGAAACCCTCGCCGACCAGGCGGGCCCGATGAACGCGATGGCCTGGACCGACGCCGAGATCGACACCGCGGCCGCCGCGGCACCATCGCACGCCGACATCTTCTTCCACAGCTTCGGCCTGCTACGTCCCGGCCCCCAGCTCGCAGCCGTGATGACCAGCGAGCTCGTAATACGCAGCCATGCCCGTGAGCTGCTCGCCCGGCTATCCACCGGTGCCGACACCCGACCGGCGACAGCCGTGGAGTTGTTCGTCGCGCTGCATCACACCGGCCGTCGGGTTCCGCTGCACGGCGCAGCGGCCGGCCTCTACTTCCGCCTGCTGCTGTCCGCTTTCCCAGGGCAATCCGCCACTGCCGGCCTGGCCGACCGGCAGGGCCACTACGAAAGCCTCTACCGCGACCGCATCGACGATCTGGAAGAGGACCTGCGACGCAGGTTCACCGACGCTCATCGCACGTTGGCCGCGACCATCACCTGCACCGGACGCCACCACGGCGACCTCGTCGCCTGCCGCTACGCCGCCAGCACCAGACCACTACCGGAGCGGCCACAGACCGCCGGTCCACCACGTATGTGAGGAGCCAGACATGTCCAACCGACGCGGCGGCCGCGGCGAGCCCGGCACGGAACCTGCATCCGCCGACCTGACCTACATGGCACCTGACCAGCTGCGTTTCGGCAGCGTAGGAGTCTTCGCCGGCGAGTGGGCGTGGTACGGCAACCCGCCTCGAGTCCCCGTCGGCTTCGTCGGCACTCTGGTCGACAGGTTGAACGGGTGGGCGGTGTTCAGCTGCACCCGTGAAGTCGCCGAAGCGATCGTCGCCGACAACGACCGGCGACGTCGCGCGGAGAAGGCCAGGCTGATCGACCTCGACCTTGACGTCGCCGGGCCCGAACTTGCGCAGAGGGTCGACCAGCTGTGCCCGCCGCTGCGCTTCGACGGCGATGTGATCGTTTTCGACGAATCGGCCCTCCACGAGGGCAATGCCATCACCCGGTACGTCCCGGATGGTGACGGCCGCTACCGGCTCGACGGCGACAGCTGGTGCTGGCAGGCAATCGATCCGGGTTACTGCGACCGCATCGCCGGCGTCGTCCCCGCTCGGGAAGCCGCCCAGGAGTACGTGATGGCCGTGCACTCGCCGCTGCGGATGCCCCACGGACGGCTCGCGGTCACCGCTATGCAGCACGCGTGGGTGAGCGACGGGATCGCCTACACCGCGTCTCTGCACCTCGACGGCCAATACGTCGGCATGATCGAGAACAAAGGCGGTGGCGTGGCAACCGTCTACCACACCGCGGGCCGCGGTTTCGGCTGGCGCGAGCTGAACGACTTCGTCGCCGCCTGCCGTTGGCAGGAGGGCCCCGTCAGCGAAGATGCGGTTCTGGAAGCGCTGATCAGCGAATTTGAGATCAGCAAGGTCATCAGCGAGTACGAGCCGCATGGTGAGGCCCTGGTGGCGCTGCGCGGTGACGACGGCAGCATTATCAACATTGAGTACCGGCTCGACAAATGGCACATGGCCACCGGCGACCCTCAGCAGATGGCCACCACCCTCACCAGGAAAGTCGCCGGCATCTACAACTCCCTCGACAGCTTCACGTGGCAGTTCTGGTGGGACGGCTGCTGGCGGACCTTGGGCACGGTCGACGCGGCCATGATCCGCGACGCGACCCGACAGTAGCTTCACGCTGCCTGGGCGCAGGTCGGAGCTGCCGCACGCTGCGGCACGAGCACCGCTGCCCGACCGCAGAGGCTGTTCGACAGCTCGGCTCGGACCCGGCAGGACCGGCATATCGACGCGTAGCTGCGCGCGTCGACCGGCGCACTGCACCCCCCCGTACCGCCTACGACCGCTATCTGCGGCCCAGGTAGCAGCCGCTGCTACGGCGCGGCCTCAACCCACCAGCCGTAGCCGGCCCTCCTGGTACGTACCCGTCACGGGCTCGGCCCATCGGCCGTGCCCGCTCTTCCCATCCTCAGAGAAGGGCACCATGTCCGACAACTTCACGTTCAGCAACCGGCAGGAGCTGGCCACGGCCCGCGCCGCCTGCAGGCGGATGCTAGCCGCCAGACTGCACCTGGCCCCATCGCAGCGCGATGCCCTCACCGCGACCCTCGCAACGCTGGAGGGCATGGGCGATGCCGGCTCCGGCAGCACGCTGCTCAACAGCAGCCAGCAGGCGGCGTTGGTAAGCGCCCTGAGCCGACTCGGCCGCCACGCCATCGGCAGTACCCGCGACAACGCGGTCGAGGGCTTGCTGGCCAGGCTGCCGCAGGTGGCGCCGTGGCCACTGCCCAACCTGGATGTCGCCCAGTTCGTCCGGCTGGGCTTCGGCGACTCACACCGCCTGGCCGTCAGCAGCCTGTCGTTCGCCGTAGCCGTGCCGGACCTGCCGACGCTGGAAACCTGTCTGGGCGAGTCGATCCGCACCTACAACAATTTCGACGGCCGCACCATCGCCACGGCGCTCGCCGTCCTGTGGGACGACCTGTCCACCGTCATGCTCGGCCGTGACTCCAGCCCGTTCGTACAGATGCACATCCCGTACACCCGCCAACAGCGCAACGGCGGCGACAACACTCACGCCATCGCCCTCGAACCCGCCGAGCGTGACACGGTGATCGACGCGGTCATCGCCGCCGGCACGGCCTGCCGCGCCGACTCGATCCTGTTCACCACCGCCCGACAGCCGGAACCCGGCCCAATCCGGCCAGCCGCCGCAGACCTGGCGACCGTCCGGCTGTGGTGGGACTGACCAGGAACACACATCCGCTGACGGCGGCACCGGCCGCCCGTCACACCGGCAGCCGCAGCTAGCACCCGACGGGCGCTAGCCGGCATATCCACGCCAGATCCTTTCGCACGGCGGCTTCGAGCCCACCGACCGTGCGGGTCGGGCCGCCGTGACCGTCTCCTCCGGGGAAGGAACACCGGCACATGCCAAACACCGGCCAGGCCCGCGAGCAGCTGCTCGCGATCTTCGGCAGCGACCTGCCGCTCCTGCCCGAACAGCTGCGCATCGCCGCCCGTCACCACCGCGACGGTGCCGAGCATCTACGTCGCCGCCAACCCGACGCGCTGATTCCCGCCGATGGCGCACGGATGTTGGCCGCTGGCCATGACCTCGACGCGGATCGCTGCGACCGCATCGCCGACCAGATCGAACACATCCTGCACGGTGAGGGCAGCGCACCGGTCCACCCGCCGGCCCGGCGCCGCCGACCCCACGTGATCGTCCTGACCGCCGACGCGCAGTTGCGCAGCGCGGTCAGCACCGCCGCCGCCCGCACCAGCGCCACGGTCGCGATCTACGAGACCCCCGGCAAAGCCCGACAGAACGCGACCCGCGCCGATCTGCTCATCATCGGCGTGGACATGGCCCGCTGGTTCACCACGCCGATCACGGGCGGTTGCCTGACCGTGGTCGCTGGTGTCGACCCCGTGGACCGAACCGCGGCCAGCGACCACGCTCACCGGCTCGACGTCGACCTGTTCGTGCTGAGCACGCCTGACCGCGACACGCTCACCGCCCTGCTGGCCAAACTACCCGGAGCGAAGGCCACGACCTGAACGCGCCGGCCCCGTTCACTGACCCGTCGCCCGTCCACCAGACCCACTCATCACGGGAACACCCCGGTCTTCGGCGGACGGACCACAACTCGCAGATGTCCCGTATCTGTCCAGCTCACAGGGAGGTTGCCCGATGGGCACCCGAGGCAACGTCGGAGCGATAAACCCCGAGGGCACCGTATCGGTGCGCTACGTCCACAGCGATGCCGACATGGACTACCTGCCGTACGCCATCGCAAGCATCTGGTGGAACACCTTCAACCGCGACACCAGCGCCACGATCGCCGCGCTGCTGGCGCACGACTGGGCCGACCTGGATCCCACCACGAAACCGAACTCGCACACCTGGGCCGGAGACGTCCCGGTCGCCGGCGTCGGCATGCGCATCGCCGCGCCGCTGACCGACGGCCCCGTCACAGGCCGACCGGACCAGATCCAGGCACACGGACTCATGTACCTACTCGATCCGACCCGCCCCAGTGAACTGATCATCTCCGACGGAAAGGGATCAGACCTGACCGGTGCGCCGGCATTCGACCTGAACATCGGCGAGACCGTCCACATCCCGCAGCGCTGAACTCGCCGGCACCGACGACCGCCAACCACCGCCACCGGCAGGCCGAGCGACAGCCACTGGCCTGTACCGCCAGGGCCGACTGGCCCCGGCCAGCCAGACGCGCAGACATCGGCCTGTCCCCGACCTCGCCCTCACAGCTTTCGCGATCACTCGATCGCACACCAGCGCGGGAGGTCCCATGCGACACCATCTGTACCGCCTACCCGACCGGCCATGAGCACGCACCAGACGGCGGTCACCGCCGCCCAGGCAGCGGTCGGATTCCGGCACCTGTATCTACGCCAGCTCATCGCGTCCGGCATCCCACGCTCGGAGATCGCCGACCTCGAACGGCAGATCTCGGCTGGTGCGGCCGTCACGATGCCGCCTCACCTGGCCGAACTCGGCGACATGCTGGCCCTGCTCGGCAACGCCGCGGCGCACGGCGCGAGCCTGAAGACGACGCTTCAGCTCGGCCTCTGGGAACAACACAAGATCATCTATCGTCTTGATGCCGACCTGGCCAACGACCTCGCTACCGTCAGCGACAAAGACGTCCTTCACCGCGACGTCCTACACCGGCTGCCACATCCCGACCCCTACATCCACCTGCCGAACCCAATCATCTTCACCGGCCGGTCGGGACAAGCGACCGAGGTCCGCGGGTTCTTCATCTCCGGGGTCCGTTACGACGCCGACTCCCCGATGATCTGCAGCACCCATCACCCCCAGCGCCAGTACCTCGCCTTGCTGTTTCCCCGCCTGCCCTACGACACGCTCGACGACACGGCCGCCGGCCACGAAACGCCCGAGTACGAGTTCAGCCGCATCCAGCTGCTCTTCCCCGGCGCCACGGCCACACTGGGCGAGCTGATCGCCGACACGCAACGGCGCTTCAGAGATCACACCGGAGACATGCCAAGAGAAGACGTCGCCAGACTCCTGCGCGCGAGCATCGCTCCGATCCTCTATACGTGCACGGTCAACCCCGACATCCGCCAGACAGCGGCCGGGCGCTCCAAGAGGCACCGTCGCCAGGGCAAAGCCGTCGCCATGTACGACCTGGGCTACCGCCTGGGCTCGGCGATCCGCTCCTGGAAGGCCGAGCGAGCCAGCGTCACCGCGACGACAGGGAGCGGCAGCACAAAGCGGCCGCACTGGCGCAAGCCCCACCTGCACACCTTTCGGACCGGCGTCGGCCGGACCGAGACGGTCATGCACTACATCTCCGGAATCCCCGTCAACGGCTACACCGGCGCCGACAAACCCGTCGTCATCCCCGTCAGGAAGTGACCCGCCCGCACATCGGCAACCGTCGACGACCCGCCTTGAAAGGCAGGACACAACCGTGCCCCGAGTCTTCGAGGTCACTTGGACCGAAATCAGCCAACACAGCTACACGATGAACACCGCGGAACTGGCCGCCGTGCTCGGCATCAGCCCGGTCGACCTCAAAGCCATGCCAGACGCCGACGTTACCTCCGCAGACACCGAGGACGCCGCCGACAACCTGAACGAATACTCCGAGGCCGGATTCGACGGCGTCTGCCGAGAAAACATCGAGATCACCGTCATCCGTAAACCGGCGAAGCCTCGCACATCCCGGCCCGCTGCCGGTACAGCCGAGCAGAACGACGTCGGCGACACCGCAGGGTCTACGCCGAGCCCGCAATAGCCCTCGCACCCATGCGACAGCCCGGGTCCGCAGGTGTCGGACCCGGGCTCTACCGTAACCGGACCCGCCCGGCCACCAGGCCAGGACAAGGAGCACCAAGATCATGACCGACCAGACGACGACCCCGGCCGCCGCACCAGTGGTCGACCCCGCACACGCGCAACCCTTCAGCAACCTTGAGGACTACCGCGCCGCGATCGAGCGGACGCAGCAGGCCGCCGCCGCGTACTACACCGGCAGCGGACTGGTCATGGACGACGCCGACTACGACGCCCTGGTCGCCCGCATCGCCGCGACCGAGGCCGCCCACCCGCAGTGGCAGGCCACCGACTCCCCGACGCAGGTCGTCGCCGGGCTCGGCGGCGATGTCGAGCACCGTGCCCCGATGCTTTCGCTGGACAACTGCTTCGACGAGGACAGCCTGCGGACCTGGGCCGCTCGGCTGGACAATACCCTGGGCCGGCCCGTGACCGCCTACACCGTGGAGCCGAAGCTCGACGGCCTCGCTGTCGCGGCGACCTACCGGGCCGGGCGGCTGGTGCAGCTCGCGACCCGCGGCAACGGCCGCACCGGCGAGAACGTCACCGGCCAGGCCCGGCTGCTGACCGGACTGCCCCTGCGGCTGAGTGAACCGGTCGACATCGAGGTCCGCGGCGAGGTGTACATGACTGACGCCGACTACGACGCCGGTAACGAGCTGCGCCTTGCGCACGGCGGGCAGCCCTTCGCCAATCCGCGCTCGGGCGCCGCGGGGTCGCTGCGGGCGCAGCGTGCCTACGACGTGCCGATGTCCTTCTGCGCCTACGGCGGCTACCTGCTGTCGGGGCCGCAGCCCGATACCCACTCCGCGGCGATCGCCTCCCTCGGCGTTCTCGGGTTCGCCACCACCGCGGCCACCACCGCCGGACTCGTCGTCTGCGGCAGCGTCGACGAGGTCGTGGCTGCGGTCACCAACCTCGGCACCAGGCGCGGTGAGCTCGGATTCGCCATCGACGGCGTCGTGGTCAAAGCCGACCTCGCCGCCGACCAAGCCCAGGCCGGCGAGTCCAGCCGGGCACCACGATGGGGCACAGCGTTCAAGTTCCCGCCCGACACCCGCATGACCGAACTGCTGGACATCGTCGTCCAGGTCGGGCGCACCGGAGTGATCACACCCGTCGCCGTCCTGAAGCCGGTCCAAGTGGGCGGTGTGATCGTGAAGTCCGCGACGCTGCACAACTTCGACGACCTCCAGCGACGCGACGTCCGTGTCGGCGACACCGTGTTCGTGCGCAGAGCCGGCGAGGTGATCCCGGAGATCACCGGCGCACACCTCGAAGACCGCCCCGCCCACGCGGTGCCGTTCACCCCGCCCACGGCGTGCCCGCGCTGCGGTGGAGACATCGACCGCAGCCAGAAGCGGTGGCGCTGCGACCGCGGCCGCGCCTGCGGGCAGGCCGAGCTGCTGCGTTACTTCACCAGCCGCGACTGCATGGACATCGAGGGCCTCGGGCCGAAGATCCTGGACATGCTGGTCGAACGCAGTCTGGTCACCGACGCGGCCGACCTGTACGACCTCGACGCCGTCACCCTCGCCAGCCTCGACCGGCTCGGGGACGTGTCAGCCAGCAGCCTGGTCGCGGCGATCGCCGCGTCCAAGACCCGGCCGCTGTCGCGGGTGTTCACCGCGTTGGGCATCGAGATGACCGGCCGGTCGCTGTCGCGGCGCATCGCCCGCCACTTCGGCACAATGGACGCGATCCTCGCCGCCGCCGCCGAGGACTGGGTCCGCGTCGACGGCATCGGCACCGGCCGGGCAACATCGATCGTCGTCGAGATCGCCGAGATCAGGCCGCTGATCGACCGGCTCGCCGAGCGCGGCGTCAACATGACCGAACCCGGCAGCCCAGCCCTATCGACCAGCGATCGGGCAAGCGAGCTGCCGTTGCGGCGCGCTGACGGCTCACCGATGACGGTCGTGGTCACCGGGAGCGTCCCGGGGCTGTCGCGCAACGAGAGCAACGAAGCTGTCGAGACCCTGGGCGGCAAGTCCTCCGGGTCGGTGTCGCGCAAGACCGACCTGGTCGTCGTCGGCGAAGGCGCCGGCAGCAAGGCCGACGAAGACGCCGAACTCGGGGTGACGGTGATGCCCGCAGAGCGGTTCGCTGAGCTGCTGGCCGCTCACCGCAACGGCGACCAGGCTGCCGTCGACGCCGTCATCAGCCAGACATTCGCAGCCGCCGGCTGAACGACCGGCTACGCCGGTCAGCCACCGCCGCTGCGTACACGCTCGCAACGCAGCTGGACGTGCCGCCTGCGGCATCGCACGACATCGATAGCGAACACCGTCGACGCCGCTGCCCACCGCGGCGGCGTCGACGGCTGCGCAAGCACTTGCCTGGCCGTGGCAGTCCACACGCCGCAGGGCCGAACACGGCCAGCGCTGCTGTCCGGCCGACGGCGCGACGCAACTGCCTTCCGCCCGATCACGCACGGAGGCCGATCCCCGATGCGCATCAGCCACACCCTGCAAACCATGCGGGACCGCTCACGTTGCCTTGCAACCCTGTCCACCCACGCCGACGAGCTGTACTCACTGGCGGCGCTAGCTGTCGTATCCCTGGAACTACGTGCCGTCCACCCCACCGCCGCATGGGTGATCATGGAAGTCGTTCCCAGCGACAGTCCTCGCTACGACGACGACTACCTCATCTCCACCATTCGCAATGCCGACGGCGAGATTCTGCTACGCACGACAGCAGGCCAGGGCGACGATGACGTCAGCGACCTGCTGCAAGAGTTCCAGTTCGAGGCCCGCGACGCCAGCCAGTACATCTGCCTAGGCAAGACGTCCTTCGGTATCGCCGACGCTGGCCTACCCTTCGCCGCCGGCGAAGAAATCACCGTCGAGACAGCCGCCAGGCTCAAATTCCACTGGACAGTACTCAACATCGACGACCTGCTCGTTGAATGCGATCGACGCATTCCCGCCGGCCAAGACCTCGTCCTTGTCGCACCCGGCGTCGGCAGCTGAGGAGCGACGACACCTGGACCGACCCCAACACCAACACCGCCCCCAGCACCCCAGAACCGTCAGACAGCGGACGGTATCGGCAGACCGGCGCCCTCCGGTCCGTAGAAGTTCGCGCAGGCGGCACCATTACCCTTCCCGGACAGATCTACCTGCCCGTCCGCTACGACGCCAGCCGACACCGGGGCGGGGCCGAAACGAACCCAGCCCGGCTCCGGCACCCACACTCATGGCGCTGGGTATACGAAACCGGCGACATCGACAGTGGACCGCCCTACGCACGTGACCTTCCCCTAGGTTTCACGCTCCTGCGTGTCAGCGACGACCACCCCGACCAAGGCTCGGAACACCGGTCGCTCATCGTTGGCCTGAGAGAACTGGACCTCGTCGCCGCGCAGCTGCCCGCCGCCATCATGTCTCTGCCGCCCAGCTGACCCGGGCGCAAAGCGACCCGAACGGAGCTTCAGCCACGTGGGCAGGGCGCGGGTCGACGTGCGACAACACAGCGCCAGCAGTCGGCGCCGGTCACGCCCTGCCTTCGACAAGCAAGGAACCGACCTTGAAGATCACAAACCGGACCGACCTCGGCCCACGCATTGTCGATGGCGCCACCTACGAGATCACCAGACTCGTCTGGCAGGACGGCGGCCTGTCCTACGAGGTGCACGACGCTGACGGCCAGGACCTGACCGCCGACGGATGCTTCGACGCCACGCCCACCGACGACGACCTGCGCTCACTGCCGCTCAGCCGACGCAGTTGCCCGCAGACACCCGACAACTGATCCGCTCGCCCAGCCACGCCACACCCGAGGACACGGCGGCCTGCTCGCCCCCGGACCGGGCGCTCACATCGGCAACCGGTGCCCGCCAACGCCGCCGTCGGCATTGCCGACATCAGAGCCTGGCGCCGTAATCCGGCGATCATGCTGCGACTCGGCCAGCCCCACGATCCCACACCCGTACTTCGCGGGACGACTCCGTGCCTGGCCGCAGACCACGCCCAGGCACCGAACAGGAACAACAATGGACGACCTCGACGGCGACTTCTTCGCCGAATGCGGCGCCATGGCGCTCGAACGCTACATCAACGCCACCCGCACCACCGCCATCAAGCTGTCTCGCGTGGACACGCTGCCCCACCCCGATCCGATGGCAAGCAGGCTGACCGCCGACGAAGCCTCGCAGTACCTGTCCGACCTGCTCTGCGCGATGATGTGCTGGGCCGCCCGAGAAGGCCTCGACTTCGATGAGGCCCTCACCAGCGCACCATGGCATCACTACGTCGACCAGTTCCCCTCAACCGCAGCAACAC
Organism: Catellatospora sp. NPDC049111; assembly: GCF_040648615.1. Lineage (NCBI taxonomy): Bacteria > Bacillati > Actinomycetota > Actinomycetes > Micromonosporales > Micromonosporaceae > Catellatospora > Catellatospora sp. NPDC049111. The sequence continues at coordinate 379,356 of NZ_JBEZEB010000005.1, forward strand.
ACGACACGCCCGCCAGACCGGCCGACCACGTACCACCGACGAAGGACACGCCGGTCCTGGATCACCTTCCCCGTTCGGTCACCTCAGACGGCGAAACCTGGCCTGTGCTCGCGGCCGTGCGCGCCACCCTAGACACCGCCCCCGCCGAGTTCGTCGTCATCGCCGACCGAGGATCGGAGTACGGAACCGCCCGATACGCCACACTTCGCATTCTGCACTGGCCCGCCGAGTCACCGAACCGACGTCACAATGTCGTCGTTCGTGATGGCGAATACGACCTGACCTGGGATGACGCCGTATCTTCGCTGGCCGACCGTGGTGGGCTACTCCCACGACGACGCATTGAGACGGTCACGTTCGTCCGAGAGCCGTACCACCACGACCTGGTCATCACCTACGTCGACGGGCACCCGTTCACCCAGGGACGGGACCTCACCGCCTCCGGCGTCGTGTGCCATGTCGACCTCGGCGACGAACCTGATCGTTGGGTGGCCGACGCCATTCGGGCCCTGGAAGCCCTGTCCCCGGCCACCAGCACCGACGCCGTTCGGCGCCTGCGCGCGATGGCCGCTGGCGAAGAAGGCGACCTCGCCAACCCTCCGCCGGCCGACCATGGGGACGAACACACAGTTCGCCAGCGGTTCTCGATCGAACTCGGCAACATGGCCGACCTATTCACGCTCACCGCTGACCACGTCCGCGACTGGCGAACACTTCTGGCACCGCAGTACCGGCACCGCCTAGACGCCACCGACCTCAACGCCTTCGTCAGCGACGCAGCCGACACCGTGTTGCGCATCTCCGGCGCCTATGCCGTACGCGTCTACCCGCTTTCACTTCCCGACGACGACAGCGACGCGATTGTCGTGGTCCATCTCGACAACGGCGACGCACGAGCCGCGTCCGCGCCCATCACCATCCGGGATGTGATCTCCGCCCTCGACGCCGACGAACCCGTCGAGTTCGCGACGGGTCTTCTCTCTGCCATCGTTGCGAAAGCTGCCGGCGCAGTGGAACGTGTCCTCGCCTCTGCACAGCAGCCAGGCGCTGAGCCCAGGTCTCAGGTCGACGCCCGAGACCGCTAACAGTTCAGGTGCGGGGCCTCGCAAGAGGCTCCGCACCGCACGAACGTCGGTAGGCGTTCCCAGGCGGCCGCATCCCCGCCGACCAGAAGGGAGATCCGCCCGGCAACATGTAGGTAGTGCCGTTATCCGGCGACGATCACGTCTGACGTCCGTCACCCGAGGAGAATCCTATGGCCTGGCACTTCATGCAGGCGGAGATCACCCCACCCGCCGCGACGTCCATGATTGGCCAGGGATCGATGCCGCGCGACCAGGCCCACACCGAAGTTCAGTCGCTGCTGGACCGCCTACCCGAAACAGCGGAGACCGCCGCAGCCTGGCGGTGGGAAGCCAAGAACCACACGATCTACCTCGGGCCCTTCATAAGGGCCCTGTTTGAGCACCCTGAAAATGAAGATCCACAGGTGGGCGCCCAGGCATGGCTGGACGACTTCTTCAGAAGCGTCCGCGCCACCGGCGCGCAGATCGAGGTTGCCTGGGAGCCACGGTGACAGATCATCATCGCTTACACCGCACGCAGCAGGAGATCATCGACGCCTACCAGGCTGGCGCCAGCATCAAACTACTCGCCAGCCGATACCAGGTTTCCAGGACCGCGATGAAGACACAGCTCGCCGAGTGGCGGGTGCCGATCCGAGGTCGGGCACAGGCAAGCCAGCTGGCAAACACCCGGCCGCAAAACCATTTCCCAGAGCCGACGGCGACCCCGACGGCCACGGTAGCTGGCGCAACTCGAGCAGAGCCCCGACGGCCAGCACCTGTTGTGCCACGAGTGCGGACAGTGGAAGCGCGCGCTGGGCACCCATGCCTGGCATGTCCACGGCCTCAGCGCCGACGACTACCGCCGCCGTCATGGTCTGTCCACTGGACAGTCTCTGGCCGCTGCCGCGACGCGTCAGCGGCTATCGGAGATGCCGCAGGCGCAGCCTGGCAGCAGCGGGAGGGCGGCCCTGGAGCGCCACCGCGACCCGGCACGAGCCCGTGCCGCGATGACGGCGGACGGACAGCACCGCGCCCAGCTGGTGGATAGACGTGCACACACTGGTGCCGTTGCCAGGCGGGGGCGGGCACTGACAGACACATAGCTGCATGCTCTGCACCTCGCCGTAGACATCGACGCATGGGCCCGCGTCGCACAGCGCCTCGTCGACGATGGGGTACGGCAGGCCGAGATCAGCCGAGCCACTGGCTTGCCGACGCCAACCGTTTCACAGCGACTCAGACGGCGGCGGTGATGATCACCGAGCCGTTGACGGCGCGAGACGTCATCTGCCGGCCCGTGGCACTTAAAGCTTTGCTCGTCCGTGTGGCCGCGGCATCCGCGGCCACTTTCAGTGTGGCGCATGGCGCAGGTTATACAATTTTTTGTTACCCCACACGGTCACTGATAGTAGCCATACACGCACGGGACGCCACGATCGCGGCGGCACGTCGAATGTGTTGGCGTGCTCCTCAGCTGCTCGTTGCTATCTCAGGGCCGCATGTCATCAGACTCCACCTGAGATGCAACGCGGGTTGTCGCATCCTTCTCGGCCGCATGGACGACCCCGTTCATGGAGAGCGGCATCCGATAGCAGTTCGCGGATCTCTTCCTTCGCCCACGCAGGCGGAACAGTGACAGCTTCCAGGTCGAGTGGCCGACCGGTGCGGGTCCGACGGCGGTCCGGTCTCCCGCCTTGCCCGCGTTCGGCGCGTGCGCGTTCCAGTGCTCGCTGATGAACGTCACTGGCTTCGATCTGCCGTGGCAGGCTCGCCGCCTGCATGACCCGGCGGACCCCCGCCCGCAGTCGGGCATCGCGTATGTCGCTGGGCTCTATCCGCTGCGGGGCACGCCCAGACATCCGCAGCTGGCGTTCATGCTCGGCGCGGACCATCCGGACGGCTTCGACGAGATCGACCGGCCACATCCGCTGGCGGCTGGCGGCGTAGTAACGCGACACTGCCTCCATGGCGAAGTGGTAGTCCAGGTGCCCAACAGCCTCGAACCAGGCCATGACGTCGGACTCGCCGATGGTCCGCGCGTCGAATGCGGCACACTTGGCCAGAACCTTGCCCATCTCGCTGAGTTTCATTACACACCCTCCGCGGCGGGCGGGCGTGCTATCGCGGCGGCTCGCCGCGACCGGAGAGCGGTGACCGATTCGGTGAGGTCGACCGGCCACATCCGGTCCTTGCTGTGGGCGTAGTAGCGGGTAACTGCCTGCATGGCGTCGTCGAAGTTGAGGTGGCCGACGGCCTCGTGCCAGGCGACGACCTCGTTGTCGGTGACGGCGCGGTTGTCGAACAGGGCGCATTTGGCCAGGACCTGGCCCATTTCAGCGTGGTTCATCAGATCTCTCCTCGTTCTTCCATGGCCTCGAACTTCGCAGCGACGGCCAGCCCGTCACGGACACGCAGGTCGGCGGTCGACAGCTGCGGCTCGGGGGTGTGGCTGGTCAGTTCGTCGAGCCAGCGGCCTTGTCGTAGCCAGGTGCCGGGGTGGGCGGTATATCGGGAGCCGCCGCGGCGGCGTTGGCCGTCGTCGCGGTAGCGGCCGGCTCCGGCGATGATCTCGTCGAGGTCGACGTCGGGATCGTTGGCGATCTGGTTCCAGGCTTTGCGGGCGTCCTGCTTGGCGACACGCTTGGGGTATGCGGCCCAGAACCGGTCGAAGGCTGCGGCGACCTCAGCCTCGAGCCGACGGGGACGGCGGTGTGTCACCGCTGCGGTGTGTTCGACCGCGGGTTCGACGGCGGTGCCGGGCAGCGGCAGCGCGGCGATGACCAAGTGTGTGTCCCCTGCTCCCTGATCCCTGTTCCTTGCTCCCTGTTCCCTGTTCCCTGCTCCCTGTTCCGGACGCTGGGGTCTCGCGTCACCTTCGCGAGGTAGCCGCGTGGCTCCGTGTACAGCCAGCTGCGTGGTGGCTGTCTGTGCTGGCCACACGCCTGTGCACGGGTCGATGCGGATGCTTTGGCGTGCGGGACGTCCGGTGGGATGGGTGCTGTCGTCGCGGTGCTGTGGTCGACGGGCGGTGCGCATGACGTACCGGCGGCCGTAAATGACGAAACGGATCGTGCGCCGGCGTGCGACACGCCTCGCGTACCTGTCGCGAGGATCAGAAGCAGGCTCCGCTGTCGGCCATGCCTCCATGTCGAGCGCTCTGGCCCGTCCAGGATCAAGTACCTCAGCCTCGGCAACGTCAGGTTGGGGATAGCGGGGTTTGCTGGGACGATCGATGCGCTGGTGTTCCTCCCAGTTGGTGACCTTGAGGTAGCGCCTGCCACCGACGATGTAGCGGACGATCAGGCCCTGTGCGGCAAGGCTCGCGAGGTCGTCGCGAGTGCTGTCGCGGGCTTCGCGGGGGTCGGGTTCCAGGGGGTAGACCTCACTGGTGATGAGGCAGTGGTTGTCGCGGCCGACGCCGTTGTCGTCGACATAGGTCCACACCCCGGCGAAGGTCAATCGAGCCCGGATCGGGACTCTCGCGAGGGTTTCGCTCGTCCAGAACTCCGGTTTGATGGTCCTGATTCTGCCCATGCGGTTCTCCCTTGCGTGTTCAGTTGTCGCCGCTGAGCCGGCGCGCGGACCGTGTGGTCGGGGCGCCGGCAGGTGGTGGACGGCGTGGTGCTGCGGTCCACCTGTTGTGGTCAGGGGCGGTCTTTGCCAGGGTCGGTGGTCAGGTCGGTCAGCAACTGCTGAGCCAGGCGTGCCGTGGCGTCGGACAGTTCGAGGCCTGCCTGGTGCAGGTCGCGGGTCAGGACGGCCAGGCGGTGGCCGACGGCGTCGGCGTCGCCGTGAGCGGCTGCGGCACGCATGGCCCGGCAGGCCAGCTCCTCCGACAGCGGGTCGACGGTGCACGCCGCGTTGAGCAGCGCGCGAGCCTGGTGCGGGTCGGATTCGGCGTACATGGCCGCGGTCTGGGCGTAGATGTTCAGCACGGCCCGGCGTACGCGTTCCTCGTCGACGGTGCTCCACTCATACAGGCACCCATGGGCGAGTGGTCCGGCGATCTCAGCGAGGGCGGCGTGCAGGTGCTTGAGGCGGTGCTGGTCATCGGGTGCGGCGGCGACCTGGGCGTATTCGTCGGTTATGGTCCACCAGTCGGCGTCGACCAGGTCGGCGTTGAGCCGGTAATGGCCGCCGGAGTTGATGACCGGCTCGATCCGGCTCCCGTCGCCCGACGGGCCGGCGACGGTACGGATGACCTTGCGGAGGTTCGCCACGTCGGTGGAAAGCCGCTCGCCGGCGCGGCTGACGGTGGCGTCGGGGTAGATCGCCTCCATGATGTCTTCGATCGCGGCGCCGTCGCGGTGCATGACGAGGTAGACCATCAGCTCCCGGGCGGCGGTCCGCAGTCGTGGCGCGGGCCGGCCGGCTTGGTCCAGGACGGCCGGCACGCCGAGGACCTTGATGCGCACCGGTGACTGCTGTGCGCGTTCGGCACGCGGCGGCCGGACGGCCGGCCTCGGTGCGGCCGGGACCGCCAGGTGCGCCGATGCCGACGGGTCCGGTGCCGGTACGGCCGTGTCGCCGTGGGCTTCGCGCAGGACGGCGAGGGCTTGGGTTGCGGTGCTGGTGTCCAGCACCGCCAGGCGGCGGCCGGGGGCGTCGGTGGTGCCGTCGGCGGCGACCTCCAGGGTCGTGCCGCGGGGCCATTCGCCGATGATGACGGTGCCGATGCCCACGGACTCCCCCAGCGCGACGGCGGTGGCCAGCCGGGTGTGCCAGCGCGGATCGGGGGTGCCCGCGATCAGCAGCAGCTGCGGCAGCGGCTCGGCGTAGGCGCCGGGATTGTGCAGGTCGGCTGCTTCGGTGGTCTGGGCGTCGGCGATGATCCGCGACCGGCGGATGATCTCTTCCTCGAGATGTGCGACGGCCTCGCCGATGGTGTCGGTGACGTGCAGCCGCCGGATCGGCGTCATTACCCCGGCGGCGCCGCCGAGCAGCATCTGCAGGGTGTCGGTGGGCATGACCGCGCGCCCCTGGGCGTCGGGGTCCTCGCGGTGGCCGGAAGACAGGGTGGCCACGAGCATGCCGCGGGCTGCGTCCAGCGCACCTGGCCCCACCAGTCCCAGACCGGCGGTCAGCGGCAAATCTCCGGCACCGGCGAGCTCGGCGCCGGTCGGGCCGCTGGTCACAGCGCCGCCAGCGGGTGTTGTGCGGGTGGCGGTACGGCGGCGAAGGGCGTGCCGGATCCAGCCGACGAACGCCGGTAGTGCAGGCAGGTCGGGGGCGGCGCTCAGTTCGACGGTGACGGTCTGCGGGATGTAGTGCGCCCGGCGGCGCCGCCACACCAGGGCGGCAGCAGCGGCGAGCGCTGCGGCGAGTCCGACGGGTGTCCAGCCGCCGGGCAGCTGGACACCGTCACTGCCTCGGCTCGCGGTCGGTGTCGACCCGTCATGCTGTTGCTGCGAGGTGTCGACTGAGGCCAGGCTCGGTGTCGGCTGCGGCGCGGGAGCAGGTAGGGCAGGCAGCGGACGGGTCGGTTCGGTCGCCGGGCTGGGTTGCGCGGCTGTAGTGGGTGCGTGCGTTGACCTTGCTGGAGTGGCGGCGGCCGGGGGCTTGGCGTCGTCGGGCAGCCGCAGGTCCCACTTGGGGTAGATGAGATCGCAGTCACGAAGGGTGCCGCCGACTTTGGCGTAGTGGCGGTGGAGGTTGAGTTTGCAGATCTCGGGCCACCGGCCGGAGTCGCCGAGCCACTGCTTAGCGATCTTGGACATGGTGTCGGTGGGCCGGACGATGACGTGGTACCGGTGTCCGCGCACCACGAAGCGGATCTCGGTGTTCTTCCCGCTCGCCGCGATTGTGCCCGGCGTCGGCGCGGGTGCCGTCGGCAGCGCGGCCGGCGACGGGGCGGTCGTCGGCGCCGTCGTCAGGATCTGGGTAGCGGCCATGGCCGGCGGTGCCGTACCGGTGGGTGCGGCCAGGGCCTGCGCCGGGGTGGCCAGCACACCGGCGATGAGCAACGCGGCCAGGGCACGCAGCGGACCTCGACTGGCAGCAGTCGGCCCGGTTCTCGGGTTGCGGTCTCGGCGGTGCAGCGCGCCGATGACGTGGGCGGTGAACTGCACCCAGATGATCCATCCGGTGATCGCGGCCGCGTCGGCGTAGACGGTGTCGGGTAGCGGGCTGGTCAGCCACTGCCCGACCTCGGGCCCGGTCGGCACATGATCGGGCAGGGGCCACCCGGCGGTGGCGGCTAGCAGCCAGGGCACGCCGATCAGCAGTGCGAGCAGGGCCAGGAGGCTGGCCGCGCGGACTGCCAGGCGTGGGACGGCGGGCATGGTCAGGGGCCTCCTATCGGGTCGGCGGTGAACGGTTGGGCAGCGGCGGTCGCGGTGACGGTGACCTCGCCGCCGATGCCGAAGATCGCCAGCAGCGGCACGGGCTGCCGGCTGGTCGCGGTGACGGTGATCCGGTTGGCGGTGACGGTCGCTGTCCCGGTGGCGCCGGCGGCTGTGAGGTGGGCCTGGGCTGCGGCGCCGGCCGGTCCGGGTTGCAGGACGAGGTCGCCGGTGTTGCGATAGACGGTGAGGTCGATGTGCTGGACTCCGGCGCGGGCGGCTTCGGCGGCGAGGTTGGCCGCGCGGCTGCGGGCGGCTTGGACCTGCGCGAGCGCGACGACGGTGAGGGCGAGGGCGACGGCCAGGACGCTCATGGCGGCGGTCCATGCCGATACCGCGCCGCGGTCGCGGCGGCTGAGGCGGTGGGTCATGGGGTGGGCTCCTGTCGCCAGAGGTCGATGGGACTGGTCGCGGTCTGTGCGGTGGTGATCTGGCCGGGTAGGCCGATGCCTGTCAGGTGGTGCAGGTCGGCGGTGCAGGTCACGGTCACGGTGACCGCGCCGCCTCGAACGAAGCGGCTGGTGTCGACAGCTACGGTGACGGTCTGGCACAGCCCGGACAGGGCGGTCGTGGCGCTGTCGCGGGCGGCGGCGTCAGCCAGCGCCGGGGTGCGTTGGGCGGCGGCGGCACGGGCGGCGGCCGACGCGGCGGAGGTGACGTCGATGTGGGCGGCGCCCGCGCGCAGGCACACCAGGATCAGCACCACTCCGGCAAGCAGGATCGGCACGGCGAGGGCGAGTTCGACTGCCGTCGAACCGCGGTCGCCAGCGCGCTGCCGCCGCCGTCGTGACGCCGGTTGTCGTGCACGCCATGGTCGTTGCTCGGCGTTGGGCATGGGTCACCTCCCTTCAGCTCGACGGTCAGGGTGTCCAGCGTTCGGTGGGGCCGGAGGCGGTGTGGGCCACCGCCAGGTCGCCCAGCGGGGTGGGAATGGTCGCGGTCACCGTCGCGGTGGTGTTCTGCGGGTCTTTGGTGACGGTGACGTGGATGCCGGTGGCGGCGCCGCCGAGGTCGTCCATCTGCTGCCAGGCGTCGGCCTGTGCCGTGCCCGGGTCGCCGCCGACGACGCGGGCGGTGTTGACGGCGGTCTGCGCGGCGGCGCGGGCGGCGTAGGAGGCCTGGGCCCAGACGAAGCCGTACCCGACCGCGGCCAGCAGCAGCACGAGGATCGGGGCGCCGATCGCCCATTCCACTGCTGCGGCGCCGCGGTCGGCTCGGCGGCGCATCAGAAGCCCCAGGTGTTGAGGACCGCCACGACCCTGGTCCGGTAGGCGATCATCACGATGAGGACGAGTGCTGCGGCCAGCCCGATGGCGATCGCGTACTCGGTCGAGAAGGCGCCACGGTCACTGGCGGCCAGGCGCCGAAGCCGGGCGGTGATGGAACGGATGGACTTCATCGCGGTCTCCTACAGGGTGTCGAATGCGGCGGTGATCAGGAAGATGGCCAGAAGGCCGGCCAGCAGCATCAGCGGTGCGGCCATGCGTTCGGTGGCCGATGCGGCGCGGCTTTCGGTGTCGGCGATCAGCTTCTGGGCGAGGGTCTCGGCGCGGGCGGTGATCGCCGCCCGGATACGGGTGCCTTCACCCGACGCCAGGCGCAGGCTTGTCGCCAGCTGCCGCAGAGCAGGGACCTGTAGCCGGGTGCCGAGGTCGTCGACGGGCTGCCACAGCGGCAGCTGCCCGGCGCGGGCGGTGGCCAGAGCGGAGCGGATACGGTCGGCGGCCCAGCCTGTGCACACCGACGTGGCGTCGCGCATCGCCTGCTCCACACCGGCTCCGGCGGCCAGCGCCGGTGCGACGAGGTCCAACAGCGTGGACAAGGTGTGTTCCATCAGCAGCCGACGTGCCGCAGCGGTGCGCCGCGCCCGCATGTTCGGCAGCCAGAATCCGGCGGCGGCGCAGGCCAGGCACAGCCACGTCGGCAGCACCCACCCGGGTCCGGCGCCGGTCAAACCGAGCAGGGTGAACAGGGCCGCCGGTGCGGCCAGCCCGATGACGGCGTAGGTGAGCTGCCGGGCGACGTGGGCGGCAGGGTCGGTCTCGCACACGGCGAGGTCGGCCAGCAGCCGAGCCGGCGGCAGCCCACGCTTCTGCAATGTCTGGACCAGGCGGGCCTGCACGCTCGGCCGCTGGGCGCTGACTCGGTGGCGGATCAGTACGGCGGCCAGGGATCTGCGGGGCGGGAACAGTCCCCAGCCGAGGACGGCGAGGCCTGCACCGATTCCGGCACCGGCCAATGCGATCTTCTCGATCATGATTGGCCTGCCCAGGTCGGGTTCTGCCACTGCGGCACGGCCATGGCGCCAGGCTGGCTCGTCGATGTGAGGATGCGAGGCATGTCATCGATGGCCGCCAGTCGGTGCATCCACCACAGACACAGGCCAGCGCCGGCACCCAGCAACGCCAGCCGCAACTGGCCGCCGACGGTGGCGTACCCGGCGAGGAAGTCACCGGCCAGCAGCTGCGTCCCGACGACGACCGCGACGATGACGACGGTGACGATCCGGGCCGCCGACCGGCTGCGAGCACGGGCGGCCGCGATCCGCATCCTGGCTGCGGCCTGCCGCCGCGCGGTGACCGCGACCGCGTCGAGGCTGGCGGCGATGTCACGCGCCGGACGCGTGGCCGCGTACAGCAGCACGGCGGTGACCAGGTCCACGGTCGGGTCGGCGAGGTCGTCACCGAACGTCCGCAGCGCCTGCTCCAGCGGCCGACCACGACGCAGCTGGGCGCCCAGCTCCGCGAGCTGCGGCGCGAGCGCGGTCGGGGCGGTCTGCGCGGTCTGCATGACGGCCTGGTCCAGGCCCCGGGCTGCACGCATGGTCCCGGCGAGGTCCTCGGCCCAGGACGCGACGGCTTCCATCCGGGCCAGGCGCTGCTCATGTCCACGGTCGGGTCCCAGCGCGCGAGGCAGTGTCAACACGGCGACGGCGGCCAGCAGCCCGCCGACCGGCCAGCCAGTCAGCACCGCCACCACCAGGCCACCCGCAGCGGCCAGTACCGCCCTGGTCGTGGTCACCCCGGCACGGGCCAGCACCTGCCGACCCCGCACCGTTGCCTCGTGCGATTGCGTGCGGCGTGTCCGCAACGCGGTCAGGATGACCAGGACCCCGGCAGCGAACCCGGCCGCGAACAGCATCGCCAGCGCTCGCATGGTCACCACCCGCCGCTGGTGTCCAGGACCCTCGGGTCGAGTCCGGCGGCGATCAGGTCTGTGGCGGTCTCGGCCCGCAGCGGCGCCGCCGCGACCGCGCGCCGGTCGGGGCCGGGGGCGTAGACCTCGTTGGTGTAGACGTCACGGCCGTCGGCGTGCAGGACCTCCCGCACGCTGGACACCACCCGCGTACCGTCCGGCGCGAACGCCAGGTGGACGATGAAGTGGACGGCGCCCGCGGTCAGCATCGCCGTGGACTCGAAGCTCAGCCGCTCCGGTGCCTGCGCCGCATACGTCATCAGACGGGTGATCGCCTGTGCCGAGCTCGAGGCGTGAATCGTCGCCAGGCTCCCGTCGTTGCCCTGTGACATGGCGTTGAGCAGCGGCAGCACCTCGCTGCCTCGGGCCTCACCGACGATGACCCGGTCCGGGGCCATCCGCAGTGCCCACCGCACGAGTTCCGCCTGGTCGACCGCGCCCTGTCCTTCCAAGTTCGGTTCCCGGGCCTGCAATGCCACACAGTCGGGGTGGTCGGGGTCGGAGTCCAGCGCCAGCTCGTAGGTGTCCTCGATCGTGATGATCCGCTCCCGGGACGGGATCGCTTTGGCCATCGCCCGCAACATGGTCGTCTTGCCGGTGTCGGTGCCGCCGGCGATGACGACGTTGCGGCGCGCAGCCACGATCGCCGCGAGCAGCCTTGCCAGGGGGACGGTCATCGTGCCGCGGGCGACGAGGTCGTCGAGGGTCACGCGCAGCAGCTGGTGGCGGCGGATCGACAGCGACGGCCGTCGGGCCAGGGCCTGGACGGCGAACAGGCGGGCGCCGTCGGGTAACTGCAGAGACAACCGCGGCTGGCCGAAGTCGAACCGCCGCTCCTCGCCCGTGCCGTCGCGGCCTGCGGCCAGCAGCCGGATCATCTCGATCAGCTCGGCGTCGCTGGACGCGACCGGGGCCACCTGCGCCTTGGTGCCGTCGGCGTAGCGCACCCACACCTGATCGGCGCTGTTGACGAAGATGTTGCTGATCCGCGGGTCGTCCAGCAGCAGCTGCAGCCCACCCGCCGGGGTCAGCAGCCGGATCGCCTGCGCTTTGGCCGCCGCGATCACCGACGCCGGCGCCAACGCCCGGCCCTGTTCGAAGGTGTCGGCGCCGAGGTCGTCGATGACGGCGTCCAACAGCCGTCCCAGCTGCGCGGCCCACTGCTCGGCCGGCAGACCGTCGAGTTCGACCAGCCGGGAACGCACGCGCTCGCGCAGCTGCTGCGCCAGCATCAGTTGCCCGCCATCGCCCATGGGGACGCTGGTCGCGTCGGCGGTGCTCAGCTCACGGGCAGGATGTGCCACGGGTCGTCCTCCTCAATGTTCCGGCTGGATTCGGTGTCGCCGCCAGTAGCGGTATTGGCGGCGGGTTCTGGCGCCTCCTCCAGGTCGTATGGGCCGGGTTTGACCAGCGGACCGGCCTGTACAAGTGCCTGGGCGATCGGCGCCGCTTTGCGGAAGAGGCTGAACAGCCGCCAGTGCTTCCACCACCGCTCGCCGCGCAGCAGCGGGCCAGCAAGCCGGTCGCGGGGCACCTGGCCCAGGTGGGGCAGCCCCACGGCGCTGAGGATCTCGCCGTTGCCGAACGGCCCTGAGCCGACGGTGGCCAGCCACACCTTCGCGCCGGTCGCGGCTTTGACCGCGTCCGCGTGGCCCTGCACAAGCGCGAGTTCGGCCTCCACTGGGCGGGCGACGACGATGACGTGGTCGGCGGCGGCGAGGAATCCGCCGCACGGGCCGCCGCGTTCGATCCGTCCGACGTCGGCGATCACGACCTCGGCGGTCGGGATCGCGCCGGCGCGGTCGGCGGCGACCTGAGCGGCTCGGCCGTTGTCGCGGGCCTGTCCTGCCACGACGTCGACGCCGATCGGCAGGCGGATCGCGTGCTCGCGTGCCCGCCAGTCGCTGCCGCGGCTCATATCCTGCGCCAGCGACCACAGGCCTGGGATCTCGAAGAACTTCCAGTGGGCGCCGATCTGGCCGCCGGCTGGGTCTGCCTCCAGCAGCACGGGTTTGGACTGGTCGCCGGGCCAGGTCGCGGCGAGCGCGAGCGCGAGGGTGCTGGCTCCGGGTGAGTTCTTGAGGCTGCCGATCACGATGAGCATCAGGCGGCTCCCCACACGATGATGGCCACGTCGGTGCTGCGGGGCACGCCCAGCAGTGGGGCGTCGGCGGCCAGGACGAGGACGGTTACGACCGACCCGGACTGGTCGGCGGAGGTGGTGACGGCCATGACCGTGCCGCGGACCTGCACTACTGCGGCACCTGCGCCGGTGTGCGGTGCCGTAGGTGAAGGTGTGGCCGTGCCGAGACTCGGAGGTTTGGTCCCCGGGGTTGCGGTGGTGGCGATGCCGGGGGCGGTCGCTGGGGTGACGATGCTGATCTGCGCACCGGGGACGACTCCGGCGGGCAGGTGGCCCTCGTCGACGCCGACGGCGATCAGTGCCTGACCGGACGGCGGCCAGTCGCTCGGGCCCAGCTGCGACGGGGCGAGTAGCTGACCGGCGCGCAGCGGCACCGCCGCCGCACGCCCGACCACCTGGTCCAGGTCTGCGGCACGCACCAGCGGCAGGCCGTCGTCGGCGCCGACCATGACCTGACGGAGGTCGGCTGCGGTCAGCTGCTGCCCGGCCGCGACGTCGCGGGCCGCGGCCAGCGCCGGGGTGCGGTCGTCAATGCGCCCGTAGACCTGCAGCGACAGCAGCACGCAGACCGCGATCAGCAGCAGGCCGCCGAGCAGATGCGCGACCGGAAGCCGCCGCGGCGCGACGGTGGGAGGCGTCGGCGCGCTCATCGGGCACCGCCGACGTTGAGGCCCTGCACCTCGGCGACCACCAGCGGCACGGTCGTCGTGGTCGTGACGGTGCCCGCGGTGCCGGACATGCCGGCTCCGGCCCAGGTGACGTCCCAGGTGACGGTCGCCTGCAGCGGGAAGGTGCCGCCGGGCAGCGCGGCCGAGGCACGGGTGTAGGTGTGCGAGCACGCCGACGACCCGAGCGGGTCACCGCCGGACCACGCCAGCCCCGGCCCGGCGCAGACCAGGCGGCTGCCGTCGCCGGGCAGCCACGTCACCGACACCGGCGTCGCGGTCGCGGTGATCGACGCCCCTCCCGTTGACGCGGTGGCCCGCGACGGCTGCCAGGTGACCGCGTCGACCCACAGCCACGTCGGCACGTGCACGATCGGCACCGCCGGTGGGCCCGGGTTGATCCGCACCGTCGGCGCCGGCGGACGCAGCGCGGCCAAGGCGGTCGCGCTCAGCGGACCGGCGCCGGGGGCGTCGCTGTCGGCGAACCACACCTGCGAGTTGCCCATGCCGCCGCCGGCGAACGCGCAGTTGCGGGAGTACCACGCTCCCGGCCGTGGGCCGGCGGCTGGCGGCGGATCCTGCTCGGCCTTGCGCTTGTAGCGGCAGCCGTCCCGGTGCAGCCAGCCGAAGTCAGGGTCGTAGCACGGGACCTCGTCGCCGTTGAGCCAGCACCGCATCCGGCCGCCACCACCATTACCACCGCCGTCGGTCACGACGATCACGACCACCGTGCACTCGTCCGGCCTCGGCTGGACATCACAGGTCACACCGCCGCCGACGTCGGCACCGGCGGCTTGGGCACCGGCGAGCGACGCGGCCACAGCAGCGGCCAAGCCCAGCGCGGCGGTACGCATCTTGAGGGTCAGCACGACCCCACCTCCCCGAGCTTGATCTGGTTGACCCGCCACACCCCGTCGGCGGCGAGGGCGACGGTGGCGGTCATCTGGCGACGGCCGCCGGGGATGTCGGCGTAGGGCTGGCCATCGGGCCGGTACAGGCGGGTCGCTGAGGTGTCCATGCAGTCGGTGACCGTCGCCTGGGTCGGTGCACTGACCGGATAGGTGCCGCCGATCTTCGGTGACAGCGCCGTGGTGCCGGTACCTCGCAGGCCCGCCTCGCTGCTGGAGCGCACGGCTCTGGTCAGCAGCTGCAGCGCCGGGCCGTCGGCGAAGGTCCGCAGGTCGGGTGTGTTCGGGTCACCGGCGGCGAGTGCCTTCTCGTAGGAGCGCCACATGCCGATGTAGGCGGCCACGGCCAGCTCGCGCGGCTGCGGCGACGCCGACGCCGACGCCGACGGCGTGCCGGGCGGTGGTGCGGTCGTTGCGGGTTCCGATGTGCAGGCTGCGACGCTCGCAGTAAGTAGTGCCGCGACGAACATGCCGGTCCGACGTGGTCGCATCCGGTCACCCCCAATGTGTTCGGTTGTGGCTGCGTGCCCGCGGAGCCCTGCGGGCACGCAGCAGTAAGGCGCTCGACGGCAGGCCCTGTACAACACCCGGCAGGCGGCGCCCTGCCATCATCATCAGATGAACGACGGTTTCGCAATACAAAATAGAGTTTTGCTTTACAAACTTTAGTTCGGACGCGCGAGTGTCTTACCTCGGCCGTTGTGGATTCCCAGTAAGCCTGCGCAGTGTCCCAGCTAAGTTGAGCAATTCTGCTCATTTGTCCCAGTTGATCTGCGCGATCGATATCAACGAGCTGCGTCTCCTCGGCACGGAGGGCGGGCGGCAGCGTGCTGATGATCCGATGGACAGCGTGGGGGGCCTTCGGCACCGACCTCGTGCGGACCAATCGGTGTGTATTATCCCGGCGTTGGACGTCGAGCCACTGGTACAGGAAGGGTCCGATGCCAGATCGGCTAAAGCGCAAGATCAGCGGGCGCGAGCGGCCACCCGCTGCGCGAGACGAGCGGCCACCCGCTGCGCAAGACGCAGCGTCCTCTAGTTGGTCCGCCCTGACCAATTTCGTTGCGCCGGTCGGCCTGCTCGCAGCCTGTCTATATTGGTTTGCATACGTGCGGGCATCGGCCTACTACGGCTTCTTCGGTGTCAGCGGGGCAATCGGGCTACAGTTCCAGAGCCAGGAGAACGCTGCGGACAGTTTCGCGGCGCTCGTCTCTCCGATCGCAGTAATTGCAGGGTTAACACTGGCTGCAGCGGCGATGCACCGCGCGATCAAGGGCATGATCTCTCAAACAATGCGCGCGCGTTCAGCGCGACTTGTCGTCTTTTCGATTTCGCTGATGTCGGCAGTTCTAGTCCTTATGTTCTTAATTATGTGGTTACCGCACGTTCTTCTGTCGAACTGGTCCGGCAGTCCAGGGTGGCCGGTTTATTTATTGGGCTCAGCGGGAGTGCTGCTGTACAACTACGCGTCGCATCTTCGCAATCAGGACGTAGCCCCCCTGCCCCGAGAGACGAGCACCAGCAGATTGAGCACGTGGGCATCGTCCGCTCTCGTCATGGCGTTGATGCTCGCGGCTACTGGCTCGTATGCCTCCAACCTTGGGTTCCAACAGGCACTGCGTGCTACACAGGAGCACGGTTGGCTCAAGAGCGTGACGATCTATTCCAAAGAGAGCCAGTCGCTGACCGGGCCTGGCATAACGACCACCGAACTGTCCGTAACCGACGGTTACAAGTACCGCTACACGGGCCTACGCCTGCTGGCCGTTCGAGGAAACCAGTTCATTGTCGTACCAGAGGCGGAAAGGTTCGGCCCGCCGACGGCGATTTTGGTGACCGATGGCGAAGGCATAAGAATCGAAATATCGTGAATTGGCTGTCGCCTAGCCTCTTGTCCGACGCAGGGGCAGGTGTCGTCGTGCTGACGGGGCACGCGCCTATTGGCTGATGTCGTTCTTGTCGATCTGGAGCTGGAAGTATGCGCCCCAGCCCGGACAAACGCATCTTCTCCGCGCTCCGGCTCAACTCCATGCCGCCCGAGGATATCGACGCCGCCCGGAAATTACTCAGTTCGAGTGGGACATGAGGCGCCGGCCAAGGCCCACTCATACTGGACAGTCCCAGCTCAGGCGGGTCAGAATTGCTCAGTTCGAGTGGGAACTTACAGCCGTCGACCGCAACGACAATCCTTCGATGCCTACGATTGAGCGCAGTTCACGTTCGGCGGTGGCCTGGGAGGTGGCGGCCAGCACGCTTGCGAGTTGATCGGCTGGGACGGCAGGGCCAGTTCCACGACCGCGCGGGCTCATCAGCACGCCGCCGGTGCCGCCGGGATGGCGACCGGAAGAGCGAGTCCCACGTCGGCGAACCAGCCGGCCCCGCGATTGGCCGGCCTCGGTGCGGCTACTACACCAAGCTGTATCTGGACCCCGAGGAGGCGCAGACGCAGTTGTCTATGCTGGTCACTGCCGGACAGGCCGTCGAGAGCCCCCAGTTCGCAGCGGCGCTTGCCGCCGTCCGCACCCCCGGATGGGACCTGGCCGGCCCCTTACGAGACCGAACGGGGTACTGGCCGCCAAGGCATACAGCAGCCGCGCCAACCGCAACCTGCTACCCCGAGCCGGGATCCAAGCCACCATCCCGACTCCGGCCAACCAGGCACACCACCGCCGCCGTCGCAGTCGAGTTGGTGGCCGGCCACCGACGTTCGACACGGTTGTCCACCGACAGCGTCACGCCGTCAGTCGTCACCGACGTTGGAGGACAGGAAGGTGCAGAGTTCGATGCGCATCTGCGCGGCGAGCACGAGCAGCGCGGCCGACTGCACGCCGCCGCACGAGACAACCCGCGGAGGCGGAGTGGCCATGGTCGACCACCCCGCGGCGTCAGCGCCTCGGCGCCCAGCTCGGGATGCCTCGCTCGGTTTCACAGTAGTGCGGGCACCCGCCGCAGCCGGTTCCCCCGCCGAGGCCCACGCCCACATTGAAGTGCTGGTGGATAGCACCGATCATGCGCGCCTTGGGCTTGATCAGGAACCGCGGCGGTGACTCGCGCCAGTCCTTGCGCCAGAACTCATTGATCTTGCGGACGGCGTACATCTGCCCCATCAGGTCGCGGCAGTGGTGGTCGGCGCGCGACTCGTCGTAGAGGTACCGCAGGAACGGCAGCGGGCCGGCGGCCTGGATCGCCGCCTCACGAGCGATGACCAGGTCGCGCCGGTCGATTAGGCCGGCGGTGTACTCGTCCTCGTGCGTGCGGCACAGGCGGGTCACGTTGCGCGGGTGGTGGAACTCCGCCACGAACCGGGCGTCGGCATATCGGTCGCGCTGGTCGGGGTCCACGAACGCGGGCAGTTCGGCACGCTGCCGGGCGAGGGTCTGCTTCTGGTCGTCGACGTGCGCGACGACCAGGTCGACCGTTGCCCCACATAGGACGCAGGCTTGATAGGAACGGGCGAAGCGGTCGAGCGCCGCAGGTGTTGTTGGTCGAGCCACGGCGAACAACTGTATCGATGAAGTCGCCAACCGACCACCGGATTGCCGGCCCGGCCGCGAACACCGCCGGGCGGCCAATGGTCCTTTGCGACGCAGCGACCAACCGGGCCTGGCTGCCAATCTACCCCGGCTGGCCCGGTCGACCGTCAGGCAAGGCAGATCGGAACGGCTCCTCCGTTGAAGGCGATCATGTCGGCCAGGATCGCGAAAGGTTCTAGCTCGGCGCCTTCGGCGGCACCATCGAGTTCGGCGTAGGCGCGGTGGAGGTTGGCGACCAGCCGCTCGGAGTCGAGCAGCTGCGCGTAGGAGCCGAGGTCCGCGCCCTGGGCCGTCTTCAGCGGGGTCAGGCCTTGTACCCGCCCTTGCCGGGCGACGTCCCACACCCACCGCAGGTACGCCTCGTTGGCGTCGATCACCTCCGGTCCGGCGATCGGGCCGTGCCCGCCGACCACGATCTGGGGGTCGAGTTCCCGCAGCAGCTGCAACGTCCATAGGGAGCCGGTGATGGAGCCCATCATGACCAGCGGCGTGACCTCGGAGAACACGACGTCGCCAGCGAACAGGATCCGCTGCTCGGGCAGCCACACCATGGTGTCGCCGGTGGTGTGGGCCGGGCCCGGGTGGATGAGTTCGGCACGGAGGGAGCCGCAGTGGATCGTCATGCGCTCGGTGAAGGTGACCGACGCAGGGCGCAGTCGGACGTCTCCCCAGGTGACGTCCTTCCAGATGCCGGTGAGGTTGAGTCCGTCGGCGATCATCTGCTCGCGGGCGTGGTGGTGGGCGATGACGGTCGCCTCCGGCGCGACTTCGATCGCACCGTAGTGGTGGTCGCCGTGCCGGTGGGTGACGACCAACGTCCGCACCGGCTCGGGCGTGTGCGCGTCGAGGGCTGTACGCAGACTGCGGGCGCGGGGGATCGTGGCGGTCGCGTCGATGAGCACCGGACCCCCGTCGCCCAGTAGGACACCAGCATTGGATACGCACCACCCGCCGTGAGGTTGTATGTAGGCCAGCACGCCTTCGGCTAGTTCTACCAGCTCAGGACTGGATGTGTTCGCGTGCTGCTGCTCGGCCAACGTTGCACTCCCCCGACCATGAATAGACGCATGGGAGTGTGGCAGATTGTTGGGTGCCGGGCCAGCAGTTGTCGGACGACACCGACCCGGCTTGTGCTACATGACTGATCAGCTGGCGCGAGCGCCGCCTTCCAGGTCGTCGATCGCGGCTGTCAGCTCGGCGGCCTGCTGGCGCAGCCGTACCAGGTCGAGGGGCGACGGTGAGGCAGGTGCCTCGACCAGCGCCTTGCCGTTGTTCAAGGCCTCCTGCAGCTCGAAGTACCGCACCTTGGCCTTGTCGGGCCGTTGCGGCGAGCGCAGGACCATCTCCATGACCGCGGCTTCGAGCACGGCAGTGACGGGCAGGTCTTCCAGCAGCGCGTACAGGTTGAGGTACTCGACCACCAGCGTGGACATCCGTACGTTGACGGGGTCCTTGGGGCCCTGGGCGTCGGGAAGCTGCTCGGCGAGTTGCTCGTGCTTGTCGGGCGGCAGTCTGTCGTTTCTGATCCGCTGCCGCCTGCGGTAGTTCGCCAGGACTTCGTCCCGCGTCAGCGGGCCGCGTCCCGGCTCGTACGAGAGTGGTACGGCCTCGCCGGGCATCGCCGGGCCGTCGATGGTCACCTGCGGCTCGGCAATACGCGGCAGGTTGAGCCTGCGCGCGTGCACCCCCGAGCCGTCCCCGTCGGTGGATTTCGCCATGTCCCCGCCAAACTAGGTACCGACACTTTGTAAAGCATTAGTCAGCAGATGTTAGGCGTCATCCCCGGCAGCGGGCAATACACGAGGCGAGCACAGCCTGACCAAATCTCGATCCTCAAGCTGGCGCTCCTGGCAAGATCCGCCCCGAGGATCTGATCACACCCCACGAAAAGCGGAGACAGGTGCCACTTCGCCGGAGTTCTGCTATACAAACATGGGATCTTGAGGAGGTTCCATGTCTAGCACGACATCCGGCTTAGCATATTGCGCTGCCGCCATGGTGGTACTGGGCGCTTCCATCCCCGTGAGCGCGGTACTGGCCGAGTTCCCGACCGCATCTGCGCAGGCGGCCCGCTACGCCCTCGGCGCGGCCGCATTGCTGGCCGCGCTCGCAGTCAAGCGACCGTCAGCCGTGCGCATCGGGCGTGGCGACTGGCTGCTACTCGCGGCGATGGCCGCCTCCGGTCTGGCCGGATTTAACATCGCGCTGATGTCGGCGCTCGGCCATGCCGACGCCGCGGTCGTCGCCGCGATCGTCGGCTGCGTGCCGATCGGCCTGGCCGTTCTGGCCCCGCTGCTGTCCAGGCGGACGCCGGACGGACAGACTCTTGCGTCGGCCACGATCGTGGTCATCGGCACCACGCTGGTGCACGGGGCGGGGACCGCCACAACAGCGGGCGTCGGCGCCGCAGCCGCCGCGCTGGTCTGCGACGTCGTGTTCACGCTCCTGGCCGCGCAGCTGACACCGAGGCTGGGCGCCCTGCGAGTTGCCGCCTACAGCTGCGCGCTCGCGGTGCCGATGCTGGTCGTCTTCGCGGTCTTGACCGGAGAGGTGCAACAGCTGCGTGCGCCCACGCCGACGGAGGCGGCCGTGGTCGCCTTCCTAGGCTTGGTCCTGACCGCCGCGAGCTTCTTGGCGTGGTTTCACGGCATCAGGCGGATCGGTGCCGATGTGGCGGGCGTGTTCGTGGCGCTGGTGCCCGTCACCGCGCTGGCGGTCACGGCAGCCGGCACCGCGTCCGCCCCCCGGCCCGCTGCCGTCCTCGGCGTACTGACCGTATGCGCAGGACTGGTCGCGGCCCTGCACCGTCCGGTGTCGGTGCCGGTTCCCCATCCGACCGTCGCCCGTCCGGGAATCGCGGCGTTGCCGCGGCCGGCATTATTGCCGGCCGCGGCAGCGTGACAACTGTCAGCCCTCGCGCTGCTCGTTCAGTCGCCGCTCGAGCTCGCGGTGGCAGTAGTCGACCATGTCCGGCTCGGTCGGCACGAGCCACAGCAGCCGCAGGTCACCCTCACGAAGCAGGTTCGCCGCCACGACCTCGACCCACACCGGTTCCTCGCGGAACGGGACCTTCAGTCGGCGCAGGTCACCGTCGGGGTGGGAGTACAACTGCGCGGAGGAGTAGTTGGCCCCGGCGGTGGCGTCGGCGCGCAGCACCTCGTCGAGCAGGCTGATGAGTCTGGGGTCGTCGGGCAGTTTGGCGACCTGGATCCGTAGTTGGCCGAGCATCCGCGGCGACCACACGGTCTCGAAGTCCGTCAGCCGTTCGCGGGCCTCGCCGTACAGCCAGACCCAGCGCATCACGTTGAGCTCATAGGCCAGGTGCGGCAGCCAGTCCAGTGCCGCCTGGTTGAGGGCGAGGATGTCCCACGCGACATCGGACACCCAGGCCGGCCACGGCGTCGAGTCGAGCATCTGCCGCACCGCCCGGGTCACCGACGGCGTAGACGTCGGTACGGCCGGAGCGGGATCGCGGCCCTGCGCCAGCAGGTACAGCATCTTGCGCTCGTCCGGGCTGAGCCTCAACACGACACTGACCCGGTCGAGGAAGTCGTCGCTGTAGGAGTGAGACAGGTCGCCACGGTCAAGGAACCCGTACCACCTGGCCGACGACCCCACGAGCTGCGCTACTTCCTCCTGGCTGAGCCGGCGCCGGAAGTCGCCGTTGTCGCGCACCAGGCCGATGACCGTGGCGGGATCCATCCTCTCCCGCCACGTCTTCATCAACGACTTGAGCTCGCCGCCGCGACTCAGCCGCCGCCCCGGCAACCCGGCGGCCTTGCCGCCGCGTACCTCACTGCGAGGCCGTATTCGGCCCGGTTCCCTCTCGCCCACCACTACTCCCCGTTGATGTTCCACATACGAACAGCGTCTCTCGTGGTGAGGTGACGCCGGTCACGTGAAGCTGGTGAGTTTAGCTCAGCGGCTCAGTTCGTGCTGCCCTCAATTTCAGCAGCTCACAGGCACTGACGTTTGCAATTATCGACGCTTATCACTCGGAGTTCGGAACTCAGTGGTTCTTGTGTCACTTTCGGTCATGGGTAAATCTTGCAGCTCATCGCGTGTCGGCGACAGTGCGAGATGCAACTTGCACAGTCGCCGATGTTTTCTGGAACAGGGGGCAGAACGTGTCACGCTCAGTTCTGGTCACCGGCGGTAATCGTGGAATCGGCCTGGCCATCGCGCAGCGATTCGCTGCGGCCGGCGACCGCGTCGCAGTGACCTACCACCACAGCCCGCCGCCGGACGGCCTTCTTGCCGTCAAGTGCGACGTGTCCTCATCGATCGACATCGACCGGGCGTTCAGCGAGGTCGAAGCCGCCCACGGCCCGGTTCAGGTACTGGTCACCGCTGCTGGGATCACCCGGGACTCCACCATCCGGCGCGCGACCGACGACGACATCGCTGCGGTCATCGGCACCAACCTCATCGGGCCGATCTACGCCGCTCGCCGCGCGATGCCGAAAATGCACGCCAACAAGTTCGGACGCATCATCTTCATCTCGTCGGTCGTGGCCGAACTCGGCGCCGTCGGGCAGACGACCTACGCCGCGGCCAAGGCCGGGCTGAAGGGCGCCGCCCGGTCACTGGCTCGCGAACTCGGCCCGCGCGG
Organism: Catellatospora sp. NPDC049111; assembly: GCF_040648615.1. Lineage (NCBI taxonomy): Bacteria > Bacillati > Actinomycetota > Actinomycetes > Micromonosporales > Micromonosporaceae > Catellatospora > Catellatospora sp. NPDC049111. The sequence continues at coordinate 401,820 of NZ_JBEZEB010000005.1, forward strand.
CATCACGGTCAACGTCGTGGCCCCAGGCCTGACCGACACCGAGATGATCAAGACTATCCCGGACAACATCATGCAACGGATGGTCGACACGATTCCCGTCGGGCGTATCAACGCACCCGACGACGTCGCACGCATGGTGCTCTTCCTCGCCGCCGACGAGCAGGGCACGACCAACGGGGGCTTCTATGCCATCGACGGTGGTGCAGCCACCGGCCACTGACAGCGGCCGCTTCACGGGGGTGAAGGAACACAGATGAACCGAGACGACCCACAAGCCTGGTCACGGCACCTGACCATGCCCGACGCCACCGCCAGCACCGCCTGGGCAGACCGCGACCTGCAGGACCCGGTACCGCGGCCCGGCGTGAGCACCTCGGCTGCCCGCCTGATAGCCGGGGTCTGGCCCAGCAGCGGCGAACCGCGTGTCATCGCCGCTGTCACCGGCCAGCGATCCATCGCAGACACCACTCGCCTGGCCCGCCGCTGGGGAGTACGTCCGTGGCCGTCTGACCTCGACGAGATGGACTTCCCGAAGGTCACCGCAGTGCGGCTGTATGTCGATGCTGAGGCCATCCGGCTGGTGGTCGGCAGGATGACGTGGGCTTGGGCCAGGCGACCGGCCGGCTGGCAGGTCGAAACGGGATGCACGCTCGGTCTCATCGCCATAGCACCGGAAACCGGCCTTGTCGCCGACGAGGAGATCGACTGGAAGTTCCAGGCGGCCATCGGCACCGGCGCGGCATATTTCGGCGACATCAGCGTCGTCGATCTCACCTGAACACCGCCGGCCGCGGCGCAGCAGACTGCGCCGCGGTCGGCGCGCACTACAACACGGGAGGAACATGTACACCACACGCAGGGCCTTCATAACCGCCCTCGCCGCCGCCATCGCCGCCACTGCGGTCGCCGGCTGCGAAGGCTCGGCGATGGGCGACGGCAGCACCGACACCACCACGCTGACCATCGGCATCCTCGCCCCACAGACAGGGCCGCTGGCCGCAATCGGCACCGATATGCTCGCCGGCTGGCAGCTATACCTCGACCAGCACGACGGCAAACTCGGCGGACATCCAGTCCGCGTCATCGTGGCCGAAGAAGGCGACGGCGGCGCCACCGCCCGCGCATCCGTCGACCGCCTCATCAAGCAGGAAAAGGCGTCCGTGATCGTCGGCGCGGCGAGCGCACCAGCGGTCGCCACCGCCGCCGGGCCGACCCGCGACGCACAGATCCCGCTGATCGGCGTCGGCGGCCGCCCGTCGACCATCAGCGACGTGGCGTACCTGTGGCACACCAGCTTCGACAGCCGCGACTACGGCAAGGCGATCGCCGCCCACATCGCCAAGACCGTCCCCGGGCCGGTGTGGGTCATCGGCCCGGACTACCAGGGCGGCCACGACCAGATCTCCGGTTTCGTCGACGCCTACCTGGCCGCTGGTGGCAAGCTCGCCAACGCCGACGGCAAGCCGGTCTTCACGCCGTACCCGGCTACCACGAACTTCGGCCCGTGGCTGGCACAGGCCAAAGCATCGGGCGCCAAAGCGGTCTACGCGTTCTACGCCGGCGCACCGGCGGTCGAGTTCGTGCGCCAATACGCGCAGTTCGGCCTACACGGCACCGTGCCGCTGTACGGGCCGGCGTTCTTGACCGAGGGCGCCGCTCTGCAGGCCCAGGCCGCGGCCGCCGCCGGGGTGTACACCGTGGCTAACTACTCCCCCGACCTGCCTGGACCGGCCAACCAGGCCTTCACCACGGCGCTCGCGGGGCGGATCAAGGGCGCGCCCACCGTGTACCACCTGACGTCCTACGACGCCGCCGCGCTGCTCGACAAGGCCATCGCCGCAGCCGGACCCGACCCGACCCCGCAGGCGATCAACACTGCCATCACCGCTATCACGACCGTCGACAGCCCGCGTGGCACCTGGCGGTTCAACGCCCAGCACACCCCTGTACAGGCCTGGTACCTGCGCCAGGTCACCGGCGCAACCCCGGCTAACACGATGGTGACCACCCTGGCCACCATCGGCGCCTGACTCGAAGTTCGACGAAGGGCACCTGTGAGCACCTACCTGGTCGTCGTCATCGACGGTGTCTGCTGGGGAATGCTGCTGTGCCTGACCGCATCGGGGATGGCGCTCGCGTACTACGCGGGCGCCACCCTCAATCTCGCCCACGGGATGATCTTCCTCGCCGGTGGCTACATCGCCGCGGCGCTCGCTGGAACCTGGGCTGGCCTGGCCGCGGCGATCGGCATCGCGGTCATCTGCGGGGCCGCCGCGGGAGCGGGTTTCGCCAGACTTCTGCGCCCTGTGACCGGGCACCTCCGGCAGGCCCTGGCAACCGCAGGCATGGCCCTGATCGGAGGCCACCTGCTCACCGCCGCAAGGGGCGCAGATCCACTGTCGGTCGCCGCACCACCCGGCCTCGACCACGCCGTGAATATAGGCACACAGCCCTATCCCGCCTACCGGCTGGCGCTGCTCACCGTGACCGCGCCACTGATCGGCGGACTGTGGTGGCTGCTCCACCACACCCGCACCGGATCGCTCGTCCTCGCCAGCGCCGAAGACCCAACGGCGCTGGCATTGCTGGGTCAGCGTCCGCAATTGCTGCGCACCGGCATCCTTGCCGGTGCGACCGCGCTCGCCGCAGTCGCTGGCGTCCTCGGCGGCCCGCTGATCGGACCCGCGCCCGGCGTCGACCACAGCATCATGGTCACCAGCCTGCTCATCGCCGTCACCGCCGCCGGCAGCATCGCTCGCACCGTACCGGTCGCCCTGGCCGTCGGCCAACTGCAGACCACAGCTCTCGCAGCGTGGCCGCAGGCCGCACCATACCTGCCCTACGCACTGCTCGCGGCCGCACTGCTTGTCGGCGCCGTCCTCCGTCGCGAGCCTGCCTCATGAAACAGCTGGTGCTCCATCGCTTCGCCATCGCTGCGGCTACGGTTGCCGCGGCCATGCTGCCTTGGCTTGCCGACGCGTATACCGTCTCCGTTGCCGCCTACGCTCTGATCCTGGCGCTGATCGCGGCCAGCGCTCACGTTCTGCTGATAGCCGGCCTGCCCAGCCTCGGCCAAGCCGCCTACCTCGGCCTCGGCGCCTACGCCGCGACGTGGTGCGCACGGGACGTCACCACCAGCGCGCCAGCGCTGCTGGCGGTCGCGGTCGGCGCATGCGTGACGGCCGCCGCAGTCATCGGCGTGGCGCTGGTCCGGACCCGGGCCACCCTGTTCATGATCCTCACCTTGATGGCCGGGGAACTTGCCTACACCGCGGCGGCCCAACACGGAGAAGGACTCGCCGCGCCTGCGACCAGCCTGGGGCCTGACGTGCGACTAACAGCCGACGGGCACATCTACCTGTACTGCCTCACCGTCACTGCGATAGCTCTCGCCGGGCTGTGGCGGCTTCGCAGCAGCAGGACGTGCCTGATCTGGCGGGGCATCGCTGACAACGAAGCCCACCTCCGCACCACCGGCCACCACGTCGAGAACCAACTGTGGTTGGCGTACGTAGCAGCCGCAGCAGCAGCCGGTGTGGCTGGGGCGCTCCTGGTGACCGCTCACCGGTTCGTCGGGCCAGCCGACATGTCCGCGGACATAAGTGCACTGGCGTTGCTTGCCGCGATCATCGGCGGCCGATCCGCAGCAGGAGCGGTCGCTGCCGCCGCCGTTCTGATCGTAGTGCGCGACCTGTCCGGCGGCTTCCTCTCGGCCCACACGCCGCTGCTGCTGGGCCTGGTCTTCCTCGTCGCGGCGTATCTGCCCCATCGGCGCCTGCAGGCGGCGCCGTGAGCGACCTCCCGCTGCTTGCTATCCGGGCGTTGCGAGTCACTCGAGGTCGCACCCCGGTCCTACGCGGCATCGATCTTGACGTGCACCCAGGGGAGGTACACGCCATCGTCGGCGCCAACGGCTCGGGAAAATCCACGCTGCTCGAAACGATCGCAGGTGGCCTTCGCCCCGATCATGGCCGCATCCTGCTGAACGGACGCGATATCGCCGCCAGTCCGCGCCATCAGATCGCCCGCCTCGGGGTCGGCAGGACTTGGCAGCACCCAGCAGTTTGCCAGACCCTCACCGTCGCCGAGCACCTCGCCTTAAACCCCCGCACGGCCACGCATGCCGAAGTGGTACTGCAGCGGTTTGATCTCCACCACCTCCTCCAACGCCAAGCTGGTCTTTTGTCCTACGGTCAGCAGCGCCGACTTGAACTGGCGATCGCGCTGGCCTCCGGCGCGACGCTGCTCCTGCTGGACGAGCCGTCAGCAGGACTTCCCGACGACGAGATCGATACCCTGACCGATGCTCTCCGCGGCCTCGGCCCTCACATCGGAGTGCTCCTCGCTGACCACCACCCCCAACTGACCGAACTGGTAGCCGACCGGGTAAGCGCAGTTGAAGCAGGATCCTTGCACCCAATCACCCGACAGAGCGCCAGGTCAGTCAGCCGCATCGCGATCGCACGGGCCACAGAGCCTGCCGGCGATGCGCTCCTGTCGGCATACATACCGGTGACGGACCGTATGGCCGCCACCACGTTCGATCTCCAACCTGGGCAGGCCAAGTTGATCGCCGGACCAAACGGGAGCGGAAAGTCCACCCTGCTGCACGTAATCGCGGGTATCGAACCAGCGCCTACAGGCACCTCGATCCTGCTGGCCGGTACCCCTCTGTCCGAGATAAACGTTGACGCACGTGCACGTGCTGGGGTCCGCCTCCTGCCTCAACGACGACGCCTGTTCACCAAGCTCACCGTCGAACAGAACCTACTGGCGGTCAGCGGTGCAACCAAAACCGCAATCGTCTCGATCGCTAACCGATTGCCCGGACTGTCAGCTTTACTGACACGGCGTGCCAGCCACCTGTCGGGCGGCCAACAACAGTTGGTTGCTGTCGCCCGCGCGCTGGTTACCCAACCACGAGTGCTGCTCGCCGACGAACCATTTGAGGGTCTCGACGCAGCCGCTACCCGATCGGTTCAGAGCGCCATCACCGATTTGCTCGGCACGGGATCAGTTGCAGTGATCGCCGAGCATCGCACCGTCGCACTTGATCTTTATGTAGCGCGCGCTTGACCGCGAACACCGCCGGTCGCCTGCCTTTTAGGTTCCGAGCTTGCGTCCAGATCTGTCGCCGACCAGCGCCATCGACTACTTACGACAGCATGCGGGTGTCGCGCCGTCGGCGCGACACCCGCATGCTGTGCCGTACGTGTGCCCGGGGCAGTCAGAACTACTTCATCGCATTGATGAGGAACGTGACCGCAGAGATGACCGCCGCTAGTGCCAGCAGCACACCTTCCCAGCCCGCCAGGAGATCCGCGGACCGACCGTTCGAAGCACGAGGCCGACGCCTTTTACTAGCCAACGGCGCTCTCCGTCCAACGACAGGCCGTTTGGGGGGTACGATCCCGAGCACGGGACCTCCTTCATCTCTCAAGGGATGTTTCCGAATGGGCGGCGCTCGGGCCTACCCCGGCGCCGCCTTCCACGACTCAGTCGTGTGTCTCGACGGTATCGTTTAGACCGTCTACTTCGCATCTCACGAACGATGCCGAATGAGTGCCGCACAGGCACATCAGCCTGGTGGCCCGTTTTCTCACGTCAGCTCATTACCTACAGGCCGTAAGCACGGTGCAGCCCGCCAGGCCCGGGGCCTGCGATGGACGAATGAGCAGCTCATGGCTCTCAAGCTGCACGTTCCGGGGGCACCGCGCCCACTGGGTTGTCAGCGAGATTGGCGGTCGAAGTGCTTGTCACTGAGACGACATACGGTAATGCAACTTGCCTTGGAATCGTGCCTGACCCACCTAGAGCACACCCGCTTCTCATTCCAATACGGGGCACATAGTCGTGAATAAGGAACATCTTCCGCTAGCTTATCTGCGTTGTTTATGCATAGCGCATTGGCAACAGATTCAGCATCTTAGAAGCTGAAACCGAGAAGGCCGCCAAGAGATTCGCAGGCGAGAATTGGCGTTGCAGCAAGCCGAGTATTCCAGCATTGACCGTACGTTCGTACGGTCACCGGTCAGGCGTGGACCGATGACCGGTACCCGGTCAGCGTGCGGTCAACTGTGCGGTGACCGGGCAACGGGCAAACTGGATGACCGGGCACGCGTGCGACCGGTTGACCGGGCAACGTGGTTGACCGGTTGACCGGTTGACCGGGCGACGGGGGCGACAGGGTGACAGGGTGACAGGGTGACAGGGTGACAGGGTGACAGGGTGACCGTACGGCCGTACGGTCACCCTGGGGTGTGGGTGACGGTGTCGGGGTGACCGACTAGCGCGAAGCGCAGAACTGATCCGGGCCGCGCGCTGAGAGTGATCTTGTGCGGCCTTTTGCCGTGCGACGTTCCTGCCGACCGATTCCACCGGTCGGCGACAGCCGACCGGCTGCCGACCGGTCGGGGCGATCCGCGACAGCCGACCGGTCCGACCGCGACCGCGACCGGTCCGACCGGTCCCACCGCGACCGCGACAGCCGACCGGTCCGACCGGTCCGACCGCGACCGGTCGGCTTGAGCGCGGTTCGGTCTGGCCGCTACCGGTGCGTCGCCGGAGACGCTCGTGGTCGTGACGGGCGTCGTGCCGGCACGACGCCGTACCGGAACGTTCGTGTCTGCGTACCGGGACGCTAGTGTCGACACGACGCCGTACCGGAACGCTCGTGCCGCCGTACCGGAACGCTCGTGCCGCCGTACCGGAACGCTCGTGCCGGAACGCTCGTGCCGGTGTACCGGGACGCCCGTGCCGACACGACGCCCGTACCGGAACGCCATCGCTTGCGGCCGTTCGTGCCACGCGTGTCTAGCTCGCGAACGCCACGCCTACGGCCGTTCGTGCCACGCGTGTCTAGCTCGCGAACGCCACGCCTACGGCCGTTCGTGCCACGCGTGTCTAGCTCGCGAACGCCACGCCTACGGCC